>JBCCXY010000044.1:0-24924 GCA_039190895.1 Pseudomonadota bacterium
CCCCCCCCCCCCCCCCCCCCCCCCCCCCCCCCCCCCCCCCCCCCCCCCCCCCCCCCCCCCCGCTTCAGGCTAGCGCAGGTGCCTGTTCAACGACCGGCGGCGTCTCGCCACGTGTATCGGGCAGCCTTTGGAACGGCACATTGGGCATGGCGTAATGCTCCGCTCTGTACATGTCGTTCCAGAACAGGAACCGAACAATCCGCAGCACCGGGCCGTTCTGAGCGTTCTCGAACATGCCACGTGAAACGGCGAGGTCGAAAAGCCGAACAAACGCGACCCCGATGACAAGCGGGGCGAGCCAGACCCAGAACAGGACCGACCAGACAAAGATCGTGAACGCGGCAGCGTAAACGTAGAACAGCAGCATGAGCTGGGCTTCGCGCCGAAGGGTCCGGAAGTTTTCCTGGCGAATGAACTCGGATTCTTCTAGCCCGCCCGCGTTTTCGAACAAGGTGTTCAGCTTGTCGCGCCACGTGGATAGACCCGAAAGGTAGAGCACCAGTTCGCCTTCGGTCTCGGGCAACTCGTCCAGCATCGTGCGCTGGCCGCGGTTGCGTTGGCGGTGGTGCTCAAAGTGGTCGAGGCGGGACCAGCGGTAGGGTTGGAACAGGATCAGGCCGGTGAATTGGCCGACAAGGTCGTTGAGCCAGCTTGTTTTGAACGCGGTCTGGTGACTGCACCAATGCTGCACTTTCGCGAGAGACGCCAGCGCGATGCCGAGGGGGATCAACATGACGCCCCAAAACGGCAGGCCGAGCCAGACATAAAGCGCTGGCACCAGGATCGCCGCCGCGTGCCGACCAAGATGCCTAAGGCTTGTCCGGTCGTCCAACCCGTGAGGGTCGTCCCGCGTCGTATCGCGTGTTGTCATATCGTCCACCATGGAATCCGGGTAGGCCGAGGGATGACGTTCGGGCAAGTTCGGCGTGCCGGGGCGGGGGCAATTGCGGCCTTTGCATGACCAATGGCCGCATTTCTGACGCATTTTCCCTATTCACATGGCGTTCACCAAGAAACCTCCAGCGGTGTCCGTATGCGTCCACTCTTCAGAAGCCTCTTCGTTCTTTCGATCTTCGCTCTGCTCACGGCGCACCTGTCTTCCGGCATTTTGCGCGACTGGCTGGCGCCCGGGGTGGTCGGGATGATCGATGACATGCTGCGGACCATGCTGATTGATCCACTGGGGCGCCCGCTGGCCATCAAGGTCCTGCTCGGCCTCGGGATTGGCGCGACAGTGTTGACCTACCTCACCGGGCGGAATGAGCGCGTGCACCGGCATTCCACCTGGTAAACCACGCCCCCCGGCCCAAGCGGGGCCGATTTCTTGAAGAAATCGGAACGAAAAATTCCATTTTCCGGTCTCGCTCAGGCGTCACTCCGCCGCGCGCAGCGGGTAGGGGTGGGTGGCGGGCGGTAGAGGCGTGTCCACATCCCACACGATGTCCTGTGGCTTGAGCCGCCGAGCCGCACGCTGAAGGGCCCAGTCCTGCGCTGCCCGGCTCGCGCGGCCCATGGAGAGGCGGGCCAGCAAGCGGGCGAACCATTCGGCATAGGTCACGATCCACACGCGCAAGGCTAGCATCGACGGCGTAAACACCAGTGTCAGCACTGTTGCGATCCCGAGGCCAAAGACCACCGCCGTCGCCAATTGTTTCCACCAAAGCGCCGTCGGGCTGTCGACAGAATAACCGCCGCCGATAAAGTCGAGGCTCAGCCCGAACATCATCGGCGCGAGGCCCGCCATCGTTGTGATTGTGGTCAGCAGCACCGGGCGGATCCGCGTCTCGGCGGTGCGAATGATCGCCTCGATCCGCGGCATGTAGCGGGAGTATTCCTGATACGTATCGATCAGAACGATGTTGTTGTTCACCACAATCCCCGCCAAGGCGACGATCCCTGTCCCGGTCATGATGATGGAAAAGGACTGATCCATCACCAGCATGCCGATCAGCACGCCCGTGGTCGACAGGATCACCGCCAGCAGCACCAGCACCGCGTTGTAGAACGAGTTGAACTGCGCGAGCAGGATGATGAACATCAGCCCCAGCGCGCCCGCGAAGGCGCTCATCAGGAACTGGCCGGATTCCTCCTGCTCTTCCTGATCGCCCGTCCACTCCCACTCGATGCCGACGGGGAGGGGGTTCTCGTCACTCTCCAGCCACTCGGTCAGAACGCCGATGCGCTCATTGGGGTTCAGGATCGTTGTGGAGATCGTCGCCCCGTCGTCGACCAGCCCCTGGACGCTAGTCAAGGCGATGTCACCGCTTGGCCGGTCGACCTGATAGAACGCCTCTCCCCCGCCGAAGATCCCGAACGGACCGGCCGGGGGCAGGGCGATCTGCAGGTTGGCCGGGGCACCCTCGGCAAGGGCGCGGGTATCCACCTGCTGGCCGAGGCCGATGTTGATGCGCTCCGCCTCCGCGTCCTCCGCCGCGCCTTCGGGCAGCGGTTTGACCACCTCGATCAACGCGAAGCCCGGCACGACGTCTGCCTTCACGTCGAAATAGCGGGCCTGGTCGACGCGGTCGATCTGGGCCAGCTTTGCCACCGGCTTGCGGGTAATAAAGTTCGAGAGCGGGATCAGCCCGTCCGGCGTGCGCACCTTCAGCGTGTCGAGCGTTGCCAGAACGCGGTCATCCTCGGGCAAGCGGGCGCGGATCTCGATCTCTTCGTCCGACGACGGCACCCGCATCGTATCGAGCAGGATGCCCCGCGTCACGAGCTGCACCATCGCGCCCACGGTCGCCACGTCGGCGCCATAGCGACCCGCCGCTTCGACATCGACGTCGATCTGCCAGTCGATCCCGGGGAGGGGCAGGGTGTCTTCGATGTCGATCAGCCCCTCGGTCGCGGCGAATTTCTCGCGCGCAATGCGGGTGGCCTCGGCAATCTGCTCGGGGTCATCGCCCTTGAGGCGCAGATGCACCGGTTTGCCCTGCGCAGGGCCCTGGGCGAGGTTCAGGATCTCCGTATAGATCCCGGGGATCTGGTCCATCCGCTCTTGCAGGCGGGCGAGCACGGCATCCCCGTCGAGTTCTTCCAGCGTGACGTCATCGCGTGAGTCGGCAACGGCGGGGCGGTCGCCCCACGGGATCGTCTCGATCTGAATCTGGCCAATGGTGTCGCGTGGCCCCCCGGCACCGCCGGTGTTGGCATTCAGCCCGCCCGCTCCCGCGAACGCGAAGGCCGTGTGAACGCCCTCGGTCGTCAGGATCACCTCTTCGACCTGGCGGACGATGTCGTCCTTTTCTTCCAGAGACAGGTTCCCGCGGGCGCGGACATAGACGATGGCTTGCTCGGGCTCACTTTCGACGAAGAACTCCACCCCATTGTTGTTCTGGCCATAGGTCATGAACGTCGCCATGACGAAGCCGATAACCAGCGCGATGGCCACAACCGGCATCACCGGGTTGCCCGCGATGAACGAGATAAAGCGCCCGAACGGCGTTCTGCGATAGCCCGCGTCGATCCGGTTGCGCCGCCATTCGATCCGCGCGGCGCCAAGGGCGACGGACGCGAAGATGGCCCCGGCCACGAACATCAGCGCACCGGCGAGGGATGCGACCGTCCCCGGCACGCTTTCTGGCAGCAGGAACGTCGGGTTCAGAAGCTGCATGGCCGCCAGAAGCATCATCCCCATGGCCACCGGCACCAGCGCGGCGCGAGCAACCCAGGGCAACCGGGTGCGCAGCGCGTCCGAGGCCCCCTCGAACGACCGGCTCATCCGACCGGCGACACCGCCCATGACGGGCAGATAGATCAGCGCGACGATCAGCGAGGCCGACAAGACGAAGATCAGTGTGACGGGGAGCATTCCCATGAACTGACCGGGCACGCCGGGCCAGAACAGCATCGGCAGGAAGGCGCATAGCGTCGTCGCGGTGGACGACACGATGGGCCAGAACATCCGCTTGGCCGCTTCCACATAGGCCTTCATGGGGCCCGAGCCCTCTTTGATCCGGCGGTCGGCGTATTCGACCACGACGATGGCGCCATCGACGAGCATGCCCACGGCGAGGATCAGGCCGAACATCACGATATTCGACACCGGCACGCCCATCACAGCCAGGAACGCGAAGCACAGCAGGAACGATGTCGGGATTGCGAAGCCCACCAGCAACGCGGACCGTGTACCAAGCGCGGCGAGGACGACCATCATCACAAGCGCAACGGCGGTGAGGACCGAGCCCTCCAACTGCGAGACCATTGCGTCGACCTGACGGCTTTGGTCGTTCGAGGTGCCGACGATGATCGCGTCCTGCAACTCTTGCGGCCACGTGGCCTGCTCGGCCGCAACCTCTTCACGGACAAGCGTTGCCGTGTCGATGACGTTGAAGCCTTTCCGCTTCACCACCTGCAGCGCGACCGTGTTTTCGCCGTTGAATCGAGCCGTGCCCTCACGATCTTCGAATGTCAGTCGGATGTCCGTCAGGTCGCCCAGCGTGACCACGCGGTCACCGTCCACCTTGATCGGCAGGTTCGCGATGTCCTGCTGCTCATCAAAAGAGGAAGGGATCTTGACCGCGAACGAGCCGGTCGCCGTCTCAATCTCGCCCGCCGCGATAAGCTGGTTGTTGTTCACAACCGCATTCAGCAGTTCGGACGCCGTGACGTTGTAGGATTCAAGGCGAAGCGGGTCGATCACGACCTCAACCATCTCGTCGCGGTGGCCGGCAAGCGACGCCTCCAGCACCGGCTCCAGCCCCTCCAGCCTGTCCTGCAGGTCCTTCGCGACGCGCAGAAGCGTGCGTTCTGGCAGGGCGCCTGAGAGGTTCACGATGATGATCGGGAATTCCGAGAAGTTGAATTCGCTGATCGTGTAGTTTTCATATCCTGCCGGAAAGACGGATTCCGCCTTGTCCATACGGTCCCGAACGTCGGCCATGATCTTGGTCTTGTCCCAGCCGAACTCGAACTCCAGCACGACGTTCGCATAGTTCTCCACCGCCGTGCCGTTCATCGACTTCAGACCGTCAAGGTCCGACAGCTCGGTCTCCATCGGTTTGACCAGTAGCTTCTCTGAATCCTCCGCCGAGATGCCTGGGAAGGGGAGCGAGATGACAAGGGCGGGGATTTCGATATCCGGCTCACCCTCCTTGGGCAGACCGATATACGAAAACGTCCCCGCCAGGATCGACAGGGCGATAAAGGCGAGGATCATGCGGGCGCGGCCCGCGGCCCAGTCGACGATGCCAGTCATTGGGTGGCCTCCCGGTAAGTCGGCGCAACGGGCACGCCAGCGGTGACGTATTCCTGCCCGACGACGATCAGCGCCACGGCCTCGTCCAGCCCGGTGACCCAAACGCCGTCACTGGTATCGCGGACGATGGACACGGGCGCGAATTCTGTAATGTCGCCGTCACCCACAAGGCGCACGCCAAGCCTGCCCTGGTTGTCCAACGTCAACGAGGACTGCGGGATCTTGTGCGCCGTCGCACCATCCGACGAGATCAATATCTCAACCGTCTGGCCATCACGGACCTCGTCGCCCGACGGCGCCGTGACCTCAACGCGGAAGGTCCGGGTCATCGGGTCGGCTGAGCGTGAGATAAATGTGACCTCGCCGGTCAATTCACGACCTGAAGTCAGACGGGCCCCGGCACGTGCTCCGACCTGAATGCGGTCGACTTCAGCTTCCGGCACGAACCCGACGAGCTTGATCGGATCAAGCTGTAGGACCGTCGCGCAGAGGTTGCCGGGTTGCAGGAATGCACCGATCTCGGCTGTGTCGCTTTCCAGAACGCCTGAGAACGGGGCGCGGATTTCCAGCCGCTCCAGTTCTTTCTTGGCGGCAGCGATGCCAGCTTCGGCCGATTCAACACCCGCGCGGGCAGACTGAACGGCGGCGGTTGCAGCTGTCAGGCGGGTTTCGGCGGCGAAGCCGTCCTGACTGAGCCGCTCAGCGGCGCGTTCGTTGATCTCGGCATCGGCCAGACGAGCGCCGGCCTCCACAAGGCGCGACTCCGCCTCTTTCAGCGTGGCGTCGCGGGTTCCGATATCGAGACGACACAAAAGGTCGCCTTGTTCGACCCGCACGCCCTTGCGCAAAGGCTCCGATATGACAAGTCCACTGGTCTCGGCGCGTACATCGACCTGCCGCGCGGCTTCGGTGCGACCACGCAACACGACAGCGCCATCAATCACTTGCGCTGTGGAACGCTCCGCGACGACAGACACCAGGTTCCGCTCATTCTGAGCAAGTTCGGACACAGCAGCGGGTTGAGCCTCTGCCGGGGCGGCGTCCACCACTTCGGCGTCCGGCGCCTCTCCAGCCGCGAACGACAAGAGTGTATCCCTCTCGATCACAAGGAAATAAAGGGCCGTGCCCACAACTGCGGCGGTCAGAATCGAAATCAGTCTCATGTCGTTTGCCCCGGGCGGCCCTGTACCGCCCAATTCTTGCTGTGTTGCAACCTCACCCTCCATACGGCCAAGCGGATGGATCGGATGAAAAATGGTCTGAACCGTTTAGTTCAAAATATGGAAATTCGCACCGCAGCGCAAGGACCGGCCTGTTCGTGTGCGCACAGTCCTGCCATGCATTCTCCGCAACCCTTGTCCCCATGGGCCCTGCGGGGCTATCAGAGCGCGCGAAACAAGGCAGGGGAGGCGCCGCGGCGTGGCTGAGCAGGACAGTTTTATCAGCGAGGTGACGGAAGAGGTCCGCCGGGACCGGATGTTCCGGCTGATTCGGCGCTACGGCTGGATTGTTGCGCTAGTCATCATCGGCATCGTCGGCGGTGCGGCGTGGTTCGAATGGCGCAAAGCGCAAGCTGAAGCCGCAGCACGAGACCGGGGCGACGCCGTCCTTGCCGCGCTTGAGCAGGATAGCGCTGAGGGACGTGCCAACGCCATATCGGCTATTGAGGGCGAGGGCAGTGTCTCTGCCCTGCTTGCAATGCTGGCTGCGGCGCAGTCCGAGAACGCAGACACGGCAGGTGCCGCCATTGATCGGTTGTCGGCGGTTGCAGGGGATCAGGGCCTGGACCCCGTCTATCGCGATCTGGCGACGCTGAAGCTTTTGGAGATCGACGACACCGTTTCCGCCGATGACCGTATCGCCCGGCTGGAGCCGTTGACGGTCGGCGGCGCGCCCTACCGCGCCCTCGCGCTAGAGGCGATTGCGCTAAGTCATGTCGAGGCCGGTCGAACGGAAGAGGCACTGAAAATCCTCACTGATTTACTTTCCGACAGCGATGCGACCCAAGGCTTGCGCAACCGCGCATCTCAGTTGATTGTGGCGCTGGGTGGCGAGTTAGACGCCGGTTGACCCGGCCGACACGAGGATTTTTTGGAGCGTGACGACAATGGGGCAGGGGATTTTGATGGGGCGAGGCCGCCTAATTGCCGCAACGGCCGTTCTGCTGATCTGCGGAGCCTGTGCGCAAGAAGAGATCCTTGAGGGCGAACGTCTTGGCTTGCGCGCCTTCGATGGCTCGCCTGAGGTATCGGACGAACCCGTCAATCCGCCCGCATTTGTCGCGCCCGCGCAGCAGCAATTGTCGCAGTGGACCCACCGTGCCGGAAACCCGCAGCACCGCGTGGCGCACGCGGCATTCTCATCATCGCCTGCGCTGCAATGGTCCGCGTCAATTGGCGCCGGGGACAGCCGGAAACACCGCATCACCGCCGATCCAGTGGTCGCGGGCGGACGCGTTTTTGCGATGGACAGCCGCTCTACCGTCACCGCTGTGTCAACGGGCGGTCAGGTGCTGTGGTCGCATGATCTGACGCCCTCATCTGATCGCGAGGACGACGCCTCGGGCGGCGGGCTCGCAACCGATGGCACACGCGTCTTCGCCACATCGGGCTTCGGGCGCCTGACTGCGTTGAGTGCCGAGACCGGGGAAGAGATCTGGACCCAGAAGTTGGGCGCCGCCGCGACATCGGCCCCGACGGTCGTTGGCGGCATCGTCTATGCCGTATCGACTGACAGCCGCGCCTGGGCCGTCGACGCAGAGACGGGCCGCGTGCAGTGGGAAGTCTCTGGCGCGCCAAGTCCGTCGGGCGTCATTGGGGCAGGGGCCCCGGCGGTAACTGACCGGATGGCGCTTCTGCCCTTCCATTCCGGCGAATTGGTCGGCGCGCTGAAGGTTTCGGGGTTGAGGCTGTGGACCGCCCCCTTGTCAGGCGGCCGTAAGGGCCGTGTCTATGCACGGATCACCGATGTGACCGGCGACCCGGTTGTGGTCGGCGACACGATCTACGCCGGAAACCCGAGTGGGAAGTCGATGGCCGTCGATATCGGCTCGGGCGACCGGATCTGGACCGCCGACGAAGGCACGCAGAGTCCGCCCTGGGTGGCCGGCGGCTCTGTCTTCGTCGTCTCGGACGAAAACCAGCTTGTCCGCCTGGATGCCGCCACCGGGCAACGTATTTGGGGCACGCAACTGCCGTACTTCACCAAGGAACGCGTGCGTCGCCGCAAGGCGATCACCGATCACTATGGCCCGATCCTTGCGGGCGGGCAGCTGATTGTCGTCTCGGGCGACGGCCAGATGCGGTTCTTCGATCCATCGTCCGGGGCACCTGCGGGGTCTGTTTCACTTCCGGGCGGTGCGGCATCATTGCCTGCCGTGGTGGATGGGACGCTTTACGTGGTGGGCTCAAACGGACGGTTGCACGCCTATCGTTAGGGTTGCGCCGCCTTGCGGGCGGCGCGACGGTGGGGGCGTTGCCCCCTACACCCCCCAGAGTATTTTCGCCAAGCTAGAGAGGCCGTTAGAGGCCCATGTGGCGGACGCGCGCGCCGCGTTCGATGGCGGCGGCGTGGAGCCGGTCGAGGTTGAGCTCGTAGCGCATCTCTTCCAGCAGACGGAGTTCTTCCTCGCGGATTGTCCCGTCGGCGGCGGCAACATCACAGGCGAGCGCATACGCCGTCTCAAACAGGCGCTCGGGCAGGGCGGCGCGGATCAGGCCAAACAAGGCATCCAGGCCGTCTTCCTCTGAAAACAGCTCCAGCACCGTTCGCGATACGGCGGCAATCCTGTCCTGGTCATAGTCGCGGAACACCGGCAGGTGGTTCACGATCCGCTCAATCGTCACAAGTTCGGACGTGCGCACCGACGCGTCGGAAAAGGACACAGCCACCATCGTCGCGACCAGCGCGTCGGGGGCGGTCAGGGCATGCTCGATCTCGCTCACCAGAATTATCCTTCAAAAGCCGGGTTTTGGGTGGAGATTATTGACCTCTCGCGGCCCTCGCAATAGGAACCCGTTCCGGCCCGGGCGGGGTGCCCGCGGCAAATTGGGATGCCCACAATGACCGATCTGCGTGACGCTGCGATGACCTCGAAGGCCTGGCCGTTTGAAGAGGCGCGGCGGGTGCTCAAACGGTACGAGAAGGCACCGCCCGAGAAGGGCTATGTGCTTTTCGAGACGGGCTATGGCCCCTCCGGCCTCCCGCATATCGGGACATTTGGCGAGGTGCTGCGCACGACGATGGTGCGCCGGGCGTTCGAGGTGATGTCGGACATTCCGACGAAGCTGATCTGCTTTTCGGACGACCTTGACGGGATGCGGAAGGTCCCCGACAACGTGCCCCAGCCGGAGATGCTGGAGGAGCATCTGCAACGCCCTTTGACCAGCGTGCCCGACCCGTTTGGCGAATACGAAAGCTTCGGGCACCACAACAACGCGATGCTGCGGCGGTTTCTGGATACGTTTGGGTTCGACTATGAGTTCCAGTCGGCGAAGGCGTTCTACGAGGGCGGCCAATTCGACGCGACCCTGCTGCGCGCAACGGAGAGGTATGACGACCTGAAGGCGGTCATCCTGAAATCCCTGCGGGAGGAGCGGCAGCAGACCTATTCGATCTTCCTGCCCATCAGCCCGACTACTGGGCGGGTGCTGTATGTCCCGCTGAAGAACGTCGACGGCGCGAAGGGCGAAATCACGTTCGAGGACGAAGACGGGACGGATGTGACCGTCCCGGTCACCGGTGGGAACGTGAAGTTTCAGTGGAAGCCGGATTTCGGCGCCCGCTGGGCCGCGCTTGGCGTCGACTTTGAGCCCTATGGCAAGGAACACGCGCCGAACACGCCGATCTATTCCAAGATTTGCCGGCTGCTTGGGGGGACTCCGCCCGAGGTGTTCACCTATGAGCTGTTCCTCGACATGGAGGGGGGCAAGATCTCCAAGTCCAAGGGGAACGGGCTGTCGATTGACGAGTGGCTGACCTATGCGGCGACGGAATCATTGAGCTATTTCATGTACCTGAAGCCCAAAACCGCCAAGCGGCTGGGCTGGGACGTGATCCCGAAGAACGTCGACGAATACCACCAGCAACTCCGCGCTTATGCCGATCAGGACGCGGCGGGGCGGCTCAACAATCCGGTCTTCCATATCCACGGGGCAAAGGTGCCCACGTCGGACATGGTCGTGCCGTTTGCGATGCTGCTGAACCTTGCCAGCGTCTCGGGGGCCGAGGATAAGGACCGACTTTGGGGCTTCATCCAGCGCTACGCCCCGGATGCTTCGCCAGAGACGCACCCGCAGATGGATCAGGCCGTCGGGTTTGCCATCCGTTATTACAATGACTTCGTGAAGCCCGCGAAGACCTTCCGCGCTCCGGACGAGAAAGAGCGGGCCGCGATGGAAGACCTGCGCGCGCGACTGGAGGCGTGGGACGGCGGCCTTGACGCGGAGGAGCTGCAATCGATGGTCTTCGCCGTCGGGAAAGAGCACGCGTTCGATCCGCTGCGCGACTGGTTCAAGGCCCTCTACGAAGTCTTCCTTGGCGCATCCCAGGGCCCACGCTTCGGCGGGTTCATCGCGCTGTACGGCGTCGAGGAAACGGTAGACCTGATCAACAAAGGATTAGCGGGCGAGCTAGGGTAGGGGGCGGCCTGCCCCCCTTTTGCCACCAGGCAAGTTAGCAGCACGTGCAGCCGGAGTTTCCGCAGCACTCGCCGTCCGCATGGCCGTCCGCACAGGCATCGCTGCAATAGGCGAGCTCGTCCTTCTTCACGGCGTCCTCAGGGTTCACGACGCAAACGCAGTCGTTGCAGGCGCAGGTTTGTTCGGTGACGTCTGGCATGTGTGCCCTCCTATACGTCTTCGTGTTGGTGGGTGAAAATGTGCTCGATCATGATCGTCAGGACGCTGTGCACGCAGGCATCGGCCATCGAATAGAACACCTGCTTCCCGCGCCGCTCTGACTTCAGAATGCGCGCGGATCGCAGCAGTCGCAGATGGTGGCTCGTCAGTGAGGCAGAGGTACCAAGCGTCTCAGCAATCTCACCTGCCGAGCGTTCCTGATCCATGCAGGACACCACAATCGACAGACGCGTCGGGTCCGCGAGAAGGCCAAAGGTATCGGCCAACTCGGACGCCTGATCTTGATTGAGGGTCCCCCGTGTCATTCCAAACAATTAAACGACTGTTCAACTGTTGTCAAATCCGTGCTGCACAAAGAGTAAGCGCCCACACCGATTTCTCCGGCAGATACGCGCCTCACTGACGGCCATACCCCCAACTGGGGGATGACCGACCCCCGCAATCCAAAATCCACTGACGCCATTGAATTGGCATTACTTAGATGGGGATCATTATGTCTCGACTTCTCTTGACCGCTCTGGTCTGCACGGTCGCTTCGGGCGCGACGGCGGCAACTCTCGAAATTCCGTGGACGCTCACCAAGACTATTCCAAGCAACACCCTTCCGGTGCAGGGCGTCGATGGGGACTTCATCCTCGGCAAGGGGGGAATCAACCGCAGCAACTTCAAGGCACTCCTTGGCTTCGAACTTGACGCAACGATGGATACGGATGCGGTGGAACTCCGCCTGCCGGGCGTTTTCAGGATCGAAGCACCAGACACGGTGCTGCCTGGTTCCAGCGTCGACGTCCGCACGTCGTTTGAGTTGCGCCCAACGGCGTCGGACCCGATCACGTTCCGCACAATCGGCGTTGGATCGGTCGACACGAAGCTGACCTACGACCTCGATTTTCCAGGGGTCGATACGACCGGCGAAATCGATCTGCCGGACAACTTCAGCTACGAGGGGGTCGGCATCCAGAGCGGTAATACGGACACGTTTGAGACGACGTTCTCAAGCATAGTCGCTCCGGACCAATCTCTCACACGCAGCTATTTCACTGAAGACTTCTTTGGCAATCAACTGCCACCCCGGGCGACAAGCTTTACGGGATACGAGCTGACAGCGACCGACAACGTAGATGGCGTCAAGATCGAGGTCGATCTGTACGACGCCGCCGCCTCCTTGCCCACGCCCGCTGCCCCGTTCCTTCTGCCGGGCACCCCGGTCATTGACCTCGACCTTGGGGTCGGGGCGGACCTTGAGGTCTCGAACACGCTCTCGACCAACATGGCAACCATGTACTTCACCGGCGACAACGGCGCCACGGCTCAGACGATCCAGGCGTCCCGCCCAGGTGGCCTGTCGCAGATCAGAATTCCGGAAACGCTGACCCCTGGGAGCACTTACGACCTCAACTTCTTCGCCTTGGGACTGGGCTACAATATCTTTAGCGAGATCGGGCTTATCGGAAACGTCGACCTTGAGCTGGCGGCCGAGGTCTTTGGCGTCGGCTTTGACACCGAGCTGTTTTCAAAGAACTTTACCGACAGCGAGAAGTTCGGCCGCTCCCTGACGTACTATTACGAGTCGATCCTGACGAACGACGAGTTTGCGGGCGGTCAGCCGAACCTCGATCTCGACATCTCGGCCACGACGCTGACGTTCCAGATCGCGGGTCAGACCTGCGATCAGGTCGTCACCTTGCCGAACGGCAGCCAGCAATGCGACTTCACACCGAAAGAGCCGGACAGCCCGCCGGTTGTTGAGAGCGCGGAACTCCCGTTCTCAGATATCCTTCCGGACGCCAGTGCGCCGGGGTCGACCGCTGGGGCAGGGGGCATGGTGCAAACCGGGGTCAGTTTCACAACACCCATTGCCACCGATCTGACGGTGATCCCGGTACCGGCAAGTCTACCGCTGCTTGCTGGCGGTCTTGGCCTGCTTGTCTTGCTTCGAAGCAGGCGAGCCTCTGTCTGACCCAGCGCCGCCGCGAGCTTTGCGGCGGCAGCTCGGCGCGCGGCATGATAATCGTATAATCAGTATTATGTTAAATTTAATATTGACCAACGAATTGAAAGCATAGGAGATTATTATGGAACCACTAGACAAGGCCGACAGTGAATTCGCCGCCGAACGTTCCGCTGAGACGCTTAAGGAGATCAGGTTCTACGAGGCCGTGATCAGAGTGTACCAGAACCTCAACTTCATCACCGTGACAAGTCCGAACGTGCTTTCCTGGATTGCCGGTTTGTCGGCCGTAGGCGTGCTGCTTCTTGGGCAAAACCAATGGGCCATCGTCTCGGGCGCCGCCTCAGCTCTGGCCGCGCTGTTGCTCGGGATCCACCAATGGCAAGGCTGTGCCAAATACCAGGAAGACCTTTCTGCAAAGCTCGCGGCCTTCAAATCGCTCAACTCGCGGTACGAAGAGATGAGCAAGCGACACGAGAACTACACGAAGATGAATCTTGCCGAGATTGGACGGGAGCTTGCACAGGCGAAAGCAATGCCACCGGTCGTTGTCAGGCAGGTCTTCTCGCTGATTCCGAAGCGCGAAGCCTATGGCTTGGATGGCGCCGCGGCCTGAGCCTTGCCTCTCAACGAAAAAACGCCGCCCATGTACGGGCGGCGTTCATGTTCCGAGCGACGCTTTTGTCAGTCGTCGTCGTCCGTCTTTTCGATCCCTTCGCCACGCTCGACACGGGCAAATCCAGTGATCGTGATGCCAGCTTTCTCGGCAGCAGCAGCGACAGTTTCGCCGTCTTCGCTGCGCACATACGTCTGGTTCAGAAGCGTGACTTCGGACAGGAACTTCTTCATCCGGCCCTCGATCATCTTTTCGATGACCTGCTCGGGCTTGCCGGAGTCCCGGGCCTGTTCGGTCAGAACCTGTTTTTCACGCTCCACAACGGCCGGATCAAGGTCGTCCGCCGACAAGGATGCCGGGTTGATGGCGGCAACATGCATCGCCACACCACGCGCGGTGTCCGCGTCAGCGCCGTTGAAAGCGACCAGCACGCCAATCTGGCCCATGCCGTCCGCGGCAGCGTTGTGGATGTACGAGACGACGTTCTCGCCTTCGACCGTCACCATGCGGCGCAGCGACATGTTCTCGCCAATCGTCGCGATCTTGTCGGTCAGCGTGTCGGCCACGGTCTTGCCCCCAAGATCGGTCGCCTTCAGCGCCTCGACATCGGCCACACCGGTTGCCGCTTCGGCGATCTTGCCGACCATCTCTTGAAATTCGGCGTTTCGCGCGACGAAGTCGGTTTCAGAGTTCACCTCAACCGCGACGCCTTTCCCGCCTGCGACCTTAACCGCAACAAGGCCCTCAGCCGCCGTCCGGCCCGACTTTTTCGCGGCCTTGCCCAGACCCTTCGCGCGAAGCCAGTCCACAGCTGCGTCCATGTTGCCATCGGACTCAACCAATGCCTTCTTGGCGTCCATCATCCCTGCGCCAGTCATCTCGCGCAGTTCCTTTACGAGTGCGGCCGTGATCGCCATCTCTCGTCTCCTTACAGGTTCGATTGCCTCAAGCGCCGGGCCCGTTTCCGCGCCCGGCCACTGTTCCATGACGGCGTCAGGACGACGCTTCGGTCTTCTCTGCGCTGTCGCCTTCGGCGACGACCTCCTCAGCGACCGCTTCCGGTGCCGCGTCCCCGCCTTCCGAAACGGCCTCTTCCACTGCTTCTTCCAGCGCGCCCACGTCTACACCGGCAGCGCCGAGTTGCGCGCTCATCCCGTCAAGGGCAGCGCGGCTGGCAAGGTCACAATACAGCGCAATCGCCCGCGCGGCGTCATCATTGCCTGGGATGATGTAATCCACACCCTCGGGCGAGCAGTTCGTGTCTACGACCGCAACAACCGGAATGCCCAGCTTCTTCGCCTCGGCAATGGCAAGGTCTTCCTTGTTCACGTCGATGACGAACAGCAGGTCCGGAACGCCACCCATTTCGCGGATCCCGCCCAGCGAGGCCTGCAGCTTTTGCTGCGAGCGCTCAAGGCTCAGCCGTTCCTTCTTTGTCAGGCCCTCGGCGCCCTCGGTCATCTTCTCATCGATTTCGCGCAGGCGGTTGATCGATTGAGACACGGTCTTCCAGTTGGTCAACGTGCCGCCGAGCCACCGGTAGTTCATGTAATACTGCGCACATTTCTCGGCCGCCTCGGCGATCGGCTTTTGCGCCTGCCGCTTGGTGCCGACAAACAAAACGCGGCCGCCCTTGGCCACCGTCTCGCGGATGACGTTCAGCGCCGCGTCCAGCATGGGCACGGTCTGCGTCAGGTCGAGGATGTGGATGCCGTTGCGGTCACCATAGATGAACTCCGCCATACGCGGGTTCCACCGTTGGGTCTGGTGGCCGAAGTGCACGCCAGCTTCAAGCAGCTGACGCATGGAGAACTCAGGGAGCGCCATACAAGGGTCCTTTCCGGTTTCGCGCCTCGGCAAGGCCCCGCCCTTTCGGACAACCGGCGGACCATATGGGGATGTCTCCCCCAAAGGCCCAAGCCCTGCCTGTGAGATAGGCGCGCCGTATAGCGCCCCCCTGCCCCGCTTGGCAAGCCCCTGTGTTCAGGTCTTTTCCTTGTAACCGGTTGCGACCACAAACTTCTCGGAACTGTCCGCCCGGCTTGCGGGCGGCTTCACATTCGCCACCTTCGCAAACCGCTGCTTTAACAGCGTTTGAAGCGACCCCTCGGCCCCACCAGCAAGGACCTTAGCCACAAACGTACCACCCTCGGCGAGCACATCGAACGCCAGCTCCGCCGCCGCCTCACACAGCGCGACAATCCTCAGGTGATCCGTTTGCTTGTGACCGGACGACGATGCCGCCATGTCCGACATCACAACATCCGCATGCCCGCCGAGCCACGCCTTCACCTGATCATCCGCGCCCTCCTCCATGAAATCCAGCACATGGATCTCGGCGCCCGGGATCGGCTCCACCTCCTGCAGGTCCACGCCCAGCACGTATCCCTGCGGTTTGCCCGCCCGCTCCCCCAGCGCATTCACCCGCTTCACGGCCACCTGACACCATCCGCCGGGCGCGCAGCCCAGATCGACCACCCGCGCTCCGGGGACAAGGAACCGATACTTGTCGTCTAATTCCAGTATCTTAAACGCCGCCCGCCCGCGATACCCCTCGTCCTTCGCGCGCTTCACGTAGGGGTCGTTCAACTGCCGCTCCAGCCATCGGGTCGACGACAGTTTCCGCCCTCGCGCGGTCTTCACCTTGACCCGCAAGTCCCGTTGCCCGCGTCCGCTCGTCTTCTTCGCCACCAGCTCTTGATCCGTTCTGTGGAGGGGGCGCTGCCCCCGCCCAACTGCGCTCGGCCCCCCGGAGTATTTCGCCCAAGATGAAGTGATTGGGTCTTCATCTTTGAGGAAAATACTCCCGCCGGAGGCATTGCCCGAAGGGCAATTAATATGGCCCGTCGTCCAGAACCCCATCCGCCGACATCTGCGCGTAGAGCAGCCCTTCGCGCAACCCCCGGTCCGCCACCGATAGCCGGTCGGTTGGCCAGATCCGCAGCAGCGCCTGCAGGATCGCAGCGCCCGACATGATCAGCGCCTGCCGATCCCGCCCGATCCTCGGGTCGGCCCGCCGTCCGGCGGGGCCCAGCGTCAGGTATTCTTTGATCACGTTGTCGATCTGGTCCGACGTCATCCGCAGCCCGTCGACCTTGTTGCGATCATATCGCTTCAGCCCCAGATGGCTCGCCGCCACGGTCGTGATCGTCCCCGACGTCCCGATGATCTGGAACCCCTCCCGCGTCTGCTCGGCGCTATAGGGCGAGAACTCCGCCAGCTTCTCTTCGAAGAAACAGCTCATCAGCGCAAACCGAGCCCCGTCGTCGGCGACATCGCCAAACTGCTCACGCAGGGTCGCCACGCCGAGGGGGATAGAAATCCAGTCCACCACCCGCGCCGTGGGAAAGTGCGCGATCTCTGCTTTGAACCCCGCATGCAACCGCATGATCGCGCGCGGTCGCTCCACCCGCGGCACGCGGGTAAGATCGATCCAGACAAGCTCCGTCGAGCCGCCACCGATATCCACGACCAGCAATTGCTCGGTCTTCGTCGACACCAGTGGTGCGCAGGAAATAACCGCGAGGCGGGCCTCTTCCTCCGGTTCAATTATCTCAAGATCAAGGTTCGTCTCTTGCCGGACATACTTGATAAACTGGCGCGCGTTAGAGGCGCGCCGACACGCTTCGGTCGCCACCAGCCGCATCCGCGCCACGTCATGCTTCCTCAGCTTCGACTGACAGATCCGCAGCGCCCCGACGGTCCGCTGCATCGACCCGCGCGACAGCCGACCCGACGACTCCAGCCCATGCCCCAACTGCACCGATTTCGAGAAGCTATCCACGACGTGAAACTGATTGCCCTTCGGCTGGGCAATCAGCATCCGACAACTGTTCGTGCCCAGATCCAGCGCCGCATATAGCTGGGCTGGGTCTGGCCGTGGCGCCGCACGCTCAACCGCTTTCGGGAACGCGCCGCCACCTTGGGGACGCTCGGGCGGCATTCTCGCCCTCCAATTTCGAGTTACTGATATGCTAGGCACTCCGCCCCGGTCGCGCAAGGAAAACGACGCCGTGTCGGTCGCTGATCGCATCAGGTCGAAAACGCGCGCTGTCTTCTATAGATCCCGGGTGTACACACGGCCCGAAGAGCGAGGTTTGCAATGCCTGACGTCACCATCGTGTATTGGCGCGACATCCCGGCCCAGGTCATCGTCGGCAAAGGTCGGCGTGGGGCGAAGGTGCAGTTGCCCGAGCGGTTTGAGCAGGCGATCGACCGCGCCGCAATGAAGGTTGGCGCATCGGAAACCGATGCCTACCTGTCAGAGTGGCGCAAGGCCGACCCCTATCCCGTTGATGGCGAAGCCGAAACGGTGGCGGCGGACGAGGCGGCGCGGCTCGACCAGGAATACGACAAGGATCGCATCCGCGAATTGATTGCTAACGACGGTTGGGCGTGAGCCGACTTTGGGAGGGCCTGATGGCGCTGTTACAGTTCAAACGGAAAGAAACGACCGGAGCCCCGGAAACCCCCGCGTTCCTGGAAGGGTACTCCATCGAGGTCATGCCCCGCACCGCCGAAAAGGTCGAGGATTTCAAGGCGCTCTTGCCCGACGGCACGCGCGTCTACATCGCCCATATCGAGGGCACGCCGATTGAGGACATGGTCCGCACCGCGCGGCGCCTGAACGACGACGGCTTCCCGGTGATGCCCCATTTCCCGGCGCGGATCATCAAGGACAAGGCGACCCTCGCCGACTGGATTGCCCGCTATCAGGGTGAGGCAGACGTCCGGCAGGCGCTGATGATCGCCGGTGGCGTGGCGGAGCCACACGGGGACTTCCACTCCTCCATGCAACTCCTTGAAACCGGGCTGTTTGATGGCTTCGACCGCCTGCACGTCGCGGGCCATCCCGAAGGCAACCGCGACATTGACCCTGACGGAGGCGACACCGCGGTGATGGAGGCGATCCGCTGGAAGCAAGCGTTCTCGGAACGGACCGATGCCCAGATGGCTATCGCCACGCAATTCGCCTTTGAGGCCGGGCCCGTCATCGACTGGGTCAACCGCCTGCAAGCTGAAGGGATCACCCTGCCCGTCCACATCGGCATCGCCGGGCCCGCGAAGCTGCAAACCCTGATCAAGTTCGCCATCGCCTGCGGTGTCGGTCCGTCGCTGAAGGTCCTGCAGAAGCGAGCAATGGACGTCACCAAGCTCGTCCTGCCGTACGAGCCGACGGAGTTCGTGGCTGACCTCGCCCGCCACAAAGCGGCCAACCCGGGCTTCGGGATCGAGGCGGTGCACATCTTCCCGCTCGGCGGCATCAAGACCAGCGCCGTCTGGGCTCAGCGCGAAGGCGGGGCCACGCCGCAGGCTGCGACGGCGTAACATGCCCCCTGCCCTCCTGTTCGACATGGACGGGACGCTGATCGACAGCGACCCGCTCCACGCCAAGGTGTTCATCGAATTCCTCGGCGAACTCGGTGTGTCGATCACCGAGGAAGACTACATCAGCCGCTATCAGGGCCTTCGAAACGAAGACATTTACCGCGAGCTCTTTACCGAAGGCGACGCTGCCGCGTTTAACGACGAAAAAGAGGCGCGCTATCGCAAGCGCCTCGACGAGCTGCCCGACCTGATGCCCGGTACCCGAGCGCTCCTGCACCGCGCCCGCGCTGATGGCGCGCGGACCGGATGCGTGACGAATGCGTGCAAGGAGAACCTGAGCGCCGTATTCGAACGCTTTGATCTGGCGCCGCTTTTTGACTTCGCCATCTCCGCAGACGACGTGTCGCGTCCGAAGCCGGACCCGGAGATCTACCTCACTGCCGCCTCGTCCCTAAGCGTCGCGCCCGAAGACTGCCTGGTCTTCGAAGACAGCCGATCCGGCCTCACCGCCGCCCGCACCGCAGGCGCCACCGTCGTCGGTCTGATGTCGAGCCTTGACGCCGACACGCTCAAAGCGCACGGGGCACACGGGGCGATCCGCGACTTCACGGACCCGGCCCTCGAACCCTGGCTCACGAACCCGCAAGGAACCGCCGCATGACCCGCACCGTCCTCGAATCCAAGACCAAGACCGTGACCATCGGGTTTGACGAGCCGTTCTGCGTGATTGGTGAGCGGATCAACCCATCGGGCCGGAAGAAGCTGAATGAAGAGCTAGAGGCCGGCATTTTCACGACGGTCGAGAAGGACGCGCTGGATCAGGTGGCCTGCGGAGCAACGGTGCTGGACGTGAATTCGGGCGCGGTGTTCACGAACAAGATGGCCGAAGACCCCCGCTATGCGGACAACAACTTTGTCGAGCCGCCGCTGATGAAGGAGCTGATCCAGCGCGTGCAGGCGATAACGGATGTGCCGCTGTGTATCGACTCGTCTGTGACGGGCGCGATTGAGGCGGCGTTGGAGGTGGTTGAGGGGCGGCCGCTGATCAACTCCACGACGGGCGAGGAAGAAAAGCTGGAGGCAATCCTACCACTCTGTGCGAAGCATAACCTGCCAGTCGTGGCGATTTCGAACGATGAGAGCGGGATTTCCGAGGATCCGGACGTCCGCTTTGCGGTGGCAAAGAAGATCGTGGAGCGGGCGGCGGATTACGGGGTGCCCGCGCATGATATCGTGGTCGATCCGCTGGTGATGCCGGTCGGCGCGATGGCGACGGCGGGGCAGCAGGTGTTTACGCTGGTCCGGCGGCTGCGGGATGAGTTGGGGGTGAACACGACCTGTGGGGCCTCGAACATCTCGTTCGGGCTACCGAACCGGCATGGGGTCAACGCGGCGTTTCTTCCGATGGCGATTGGAGCGGGGATGACGAGCGCGATCATGAACCCGGTGCGACCGGTGGAGATGGAGGCGATCCGGGCCGCCAACTTCCTGATGAATCACGACCCGAATGGGAGCGCTTGGATCGGGTTTTCGAAGGTCCTGGAGAAGGTTCAGGAGGGCACGCCCTTCCCGGAAGCCAGCCAGGCGCCGGCCTCTGGTGGGGGGCGGTCGGGGCGGTCCGGACGGCGCCGTCGGGGGTGAGATCTGGATGGTCCCACAGTGGGACCATTTTTAATGATCTGAAATATAACGGTTTTTCATACTAAGCCCGCGCGGACGCCATTGACGTGGGTGCGAAGTCGGCGCACAGAGGGACGCTCTTCGAGCCCTTGCGGGCTCGCCTCGCCTGGGGCGCGTCCGCGACACTCCGGACCTGACATGCGAACGAACTGGCTTCTTATCGGCCTGCTTTATGGCGTCGGCCTTCTGGCCGCTGCGCAATTCGCCAAGATTGCGCTGACGCTTGAGTCGTTGGAGGTCGTCTTCCCCAACGCGCCCGTGCCGTTCATGGTCTCTGCCCTGTCAGTGATGGGCATCATCTTTGGCGTGACCGCAGGTATCGTGGTGGCCCGACTGGGCCCCCGCAGGGTCATCCTCGTCGGACTAGTCGCCGCCGCGCTCGCCTCGGCCCTGCAGGCCAGTCTGCCGCCGTTTCCCGTGTTCCTCGGCCTGCGCCTGGCGGAAGGCGCCACGCATCTGGCGCTTGTGATCGCGGCGCCGACGCTGATGGCCTCCGTCACCGCGCCCAAGGACACGCCCCTTGCGATGGGGCTGTGGGGTACCTTCTTCGGCGTCGGCTTTGCCTTGAGCGCTTTGGCCGTCCGGCTCCTCGATACGCCGCCTGCCCTCTACCTCGCCCATGCCGCCTGCCTTCTGATCCTCGCGATTGCTCTTTGGCCTCTGACTCCCCGGTCCACAACGCAGGCCGAGGGGGGCGAAGGCTTCATCGCCCGTCACCTGGCGATCTATCGTCGCCTTACCCTTGTCGCCCCGGGCGCGATCTTCTTCTGGCATACAGCCATGTTCCTCGGCATCCTGACGTTTCTGCCGCGATACCTGGGCGAATGGACGGCACCGCTCTTACCGCTTGCGGCGCTCGTGGGAACTATGGGCGCAGGCATCCTCGCCCGACACCAATCGCCGATCCTGATCGCCGCGGTCGGGTACGCGCTCAGCGCCGTAGGCATGGCTGCCATTGCCCTGTCGCCAGACGGCGCACGCGCCCTGCTCGCCTTCCCTGTCCTCGCCGTTGCTGGCATCGCCGCCGGTGCAAGTTTCGCCACCGTCCCGCAGCTTAACCCCGACACGGCCGACCGCGCACGGGCGAACGGCGCGCTCGCTCAACTGGGCAACGTCGGAACCGCCACCAGCACGCCGCTGTTCGCCGCCACCCTGCCCTTCGGGATCGCAGGCCCGCTAGGCCTCGCCATTGCCATCTCTGTCGTTGGTCTGTTCGTCACAATCCTCCTGCAAAAAAACCTCGCCCCCGACGCCCGGAACGCGGCCACCTGATTTCGTCCACAAGAAATCTATAGCCACGAGGTTAATGTTCACCTAATGTTCCAGACATCCCATTGAGTCTCCCGACCCGACCGCTACCTATGCGATCTGGACCCAGAGGACTGATATGCCCGAACTGAAAAAGATCGAGGTGCGCGGCGCGCGCGAGCACAACCTCAAAGGTGTGGATGTCGACATCCCGCGTGATGAGCTGGTGGTGATTACCGGCCTGTCGGGTTCGGGCAAGTCGTCGCTCGCCTTCGACACGATCTATGCTGAGGGCCAGCGACGGTACGTGGAAAGCCTGTCGGCCTATGCCCGGCAATTCCTTGATATGATGGAGAAACCGGATGTGGATCACATCTCGGGCCTCTCCCCCGCGATCTCGATTGAGCAGAAAACGACGTCGAAGAACCCGCGCTCAACCGTGGGCACGGTCACTGAGATTTACGACTACATGCGTCTGCTGTTTGCGCGTGCGGGCACGCCCTACAGCCCTGCCACCGGCCTGCCCATTGAGGCGCAGCAGGTGCAGGACATGGTTGACCGCGTGATGGAGCTGCCCGAGGGCACGCGCGGCTACCTGTTGGCCCCCATTGTGCGCGACCGGAAGGGGGAATACAGAAAGGAATTCATTGAGTTACGGAAGACTGGCTTTCAGCGGGTGAAGGTGGACGGGGAGTTTTATGAACTCGACGAGCCGCCGACGCTGGACAAGAAATTCCGCCACGATATCGACGTTGTGGTGGACCGGATCGTCGTGAAAGAGGGGCTAGAGACGCGCCTCGCCGACAGTTTCCGCACGGCGCTGAACCTCGCCGACGGGATCGCGATTCTCGAAACCGCGCCCAAGGAGGGCGATCCGGAGCGGATCACGTTTTCGGAGAACTTCGCCTGTCCCGAGAGCGGCTTCACGATCCCCGAGATCGAGCCGCGCCTGTTTTCGTTCAACGCGCCGTTCGGCGCTTGCCCGGATTGCGATGGGCTTGGTGTCGAGCTGTTTTTTGACGAACGGCTCGTGGTGCCGGACGTCACGCTGAAGGTGTATGACGGCGCGCTGGCGCCGTGGCGGAAGGGGAAATCCCCATATTTTCTGCAGACGATTGAGGCCATCGCCAAGCACTATGAGTTCGACAAGAACGCTAAGTGGAAGGACCTGCCCGCCCATGTGAAACAGGTGTTTCTGTATGGGTCGGACGGGGAAGAGATCTCATTCCGGTATGACGAAGGCGGGCGTGTCTATCAGGTAAAACGACCGTTTGAGGGCGTGATCCCGAACATGGAGCGGCGCTATCGCGAGACGGATTCGAACTGGATCCGCGAGGAGTTCGAGCGCTATCAGAACAACCGTCCCTGCGGGACGTGCGACGGCTATCGCCTGCGGCCCGAGGCGCTGGCGGTGAAGATCAACGGCCTGCATATCGGTCAGGTGGTCGAGATGTCGATCCGCGAGGCGGCGGAGTGGATCGACGCGGCGCCGAAGAGCCTGACGAAGCAGAAGAACGAGATCGCGCGGGCGATTTTGAAGGAGATCCGGGAGCGGCTCGGGTTCCTGAATAACGTTGGGTTGGAGTATCTTACGCTGTCGCGGAACGCGGGGACGCTGTCGGGGGGCGAGAGTCAGAGGATTAGATTGGCCTCGCAGATCGGGTCAGGGCTGACCGGGGTGCTGTACGTGCTGGATGAGCCCTCGATTGGACTGCATCAGCGCGACAACGGGCGGCTTCTGGAGACACTGAAGAACCTGCGCGATCAGGGGAATACGGTCATCGTGGTGGAGCACGATGAAGAGGCGATCCGCGAGGCGGATTACGTGTTCGACATCGGCCCCGGAGCGGGTGTGCATGGCGGCCAGATCGTGGCGCACGGGACGCCGGCTGAGATTGCGGCGAACGCGAAATCCGTGACGGGTCAGTATCTTACAGGGACGAAAGAGATCAGCGTTCCGGCGACGCGGCGGAAGGGGAACAAGAAGAGCCTGCAGGTCGTGAAGGCGTCGGGGAACAACCTGAAGGACGTGACGGCGACGTTCCCGCTGGGGAAGTTCGTGTGCGTGACGGGGGTGTCGGGCGGCGGGAAGTCGACGCTGACGATTGAGACGCTGTTCAAGACGGCCTCGATGCAGCTGAACGGCGCGCGGCAGACACCCGCGCCGTGCGAGACGATCAAGGGGCTGCAGCATTTGGACAAGGTGATCGACATCGATCAGCGGCCGATTGGCCGGACTCCGCGTTCGAATCCAGCGACTTACACGGGGGCTTTCACGCCGATCCGCGACTGGTTTGCGGGGCTGCCTGAGGCGAAGACGCGGGGGTACAAGCCCGGGCGATTCAGCTTCAACGTCAAGGGCGGGCGGTGTGAGGCGTGTCAGGGCGACGGTGTGATCAAGATCGAGATGCACTTTCTGCCCGACGTCTATGTGACGTGTGAGACGTGCAACGGCGCGCGGTACAATCGAGAGACGTTGGAGATCAAGTTCAAGGGCAAGTCGATTGCCGACGTGCTGGATATGACGGTCGAGGACGCGCAGGAGTTCTTCAAGGCGGTTCCATCGATCCGTGAGAAGATGGATGCGCTGGTGCGCGTAGGGCTTGGGTACATCAAAGTGGGTCAACAGGCGACGACACTGTCGGGCGGCGAGGCGCAGCGGGTGAAGCTGTCGAAAGAGTTGGCGAAGCGCTCAACGGGGCGGACGCTTTACATCCTGGATGAGCCAACGACGGGTCTGCACTTTGAGGACGTGCGTAAGCTTCTGGAAGTACTTCATGAATTGGTGGAACAGGGCAACTCAGTCATCGTGATTGAGCACAATCTGGACGTCGTCAAAACCGCCGACTGGATCATCGACATCGGCCCCGAAGGCGGCGACGGCGGCGGCACCATCGTCGCTGAAGGCACTCCGGAAGACGTCGCCGAGGTCGCCGAAAGCCATACGGGGCGCTACCTCAAAGGAATGCTGAAGCCCCGCCGCGTCGCCGCAGAATAGCTCTTCTTCTTTTTCCAAGTATCCCGGGGGGTCCGGGGGGCTGGC
>JBCCXY010000045.1:0-24640 GCA_039190895.1 Pseudomonadota bacterium
CGGATCAAAGCGTCGACGAATCGTGGCGCGCGTCGGACTGGTCGCGCCTGATGGAGGTGTCGGAGGACGCACGCGGCGAGGTGGCCACCGCCGTTCTGGATCTGCGCCAACAGGCGGAGCCGATCCCGGCGCCGCCGTCCTTGGCCGAAAGTCAGGCATTGCTGGATGAAAGCGCGAACCTGCGGCGGATGCTGGGCGATCTTTTGGATACGCTTCCCCCGCCTGCCCAATAGTAAGTTACCACTTTTAAACCGATTTTCCCGATCTTGCACGCGTGAGCGCCACCCTGCGGCGCGCCCATAGGCCTAAGGTTTAGAATGAACCTGACCATGTCCGCCCTGTTCCGGCCGACGATTCTGCTGGCGCTCGCCCTGATGGCGGTGATCGTGATGATGATCTTGCCGATGCCTGCGTGGGTGCTGGATATCGGCCTCGCCGCGTCGTTTGCGCTGGCGATCCTGATCTTCACCGTCACGCTGTTCATTGAGCGGCCGCTGGATTTCTCAGCCTTTCCGACGATCCTTCTGGCGTCGCTGATGCTGCGTTTGTCGCTGAATGTGTCGTCCACGAAGCTGATCATCGGCGAAGGGCAGAATGGCACCGATGCTGCGGGGGACGTGATCGAAGGCTTCGCGATGTTCGTGATGTCCGGGAACTTGTTTCTTGGCCTTGTTGTGTTCTGCGTGCTGCTGATCGTGAACTTCGTCGTGATCACTAAGGGCGCCACGCGGATGGCCGAGGTCGGCGCGCGCTTTGCGCTGGACGGGATGCCGGGCAAGCAGTTGGCCATCGACAGCGACATGTCGGCGGGCGCTATCGACCATGCCGAGGCGAAAGCCCGCCGCGAGACGGAGCAGGCAGAGACGACGTTCTTCGGCTCGCTCGACGGTGCATCGAAATTCGTGAAGGGCGACGCGATTGCGGGGCTGCTGATCACGCTGTTGAACCTTGTGGTCGGGCTGATCATCGGGCTGGCGGTGCATGGAATGCCGCTGGCGGATGCCTTTGAAACCTATGCGATTCTCACGGTTGGCGACGGACTCGTGAGCCAGATCCCGGCCGTGATTATCTCAATCGCGTCGGCCCTGCTGCTGGCGCGGGGCGGGGCGACGGGGTCGACGGACCTGGCGATTTTCTCGCAGATGGGGCGGTATCCGTCGGCCATTGGGACAGTGGCGGGGCTGATGGGGCTGTTCGCGCTGGTGCCCGGTCTGCCGTTTGTGCCGTTCATGGTGGGGGCGCTGGTGCTGGGCGGGCTGGCGTTCTGGGCGAGCAGTCAGAGCGCGCCGGAAGAGGTGGCCGAGGTCCCGGAGGGTGAAGAAGAGGCGGCGCTGCCGCCGAGCCTCGGCGACATGTTGGACCTCGACGACATCCACATCCAGTTTGCGCCGGATCTGATCGCGATGGTGCTGGATCCGGCGACTGGCCTCGACGCGCGGATCGGGAACATGCGCAGCCATGTGGCGACGTCCTATGGCATGATCCTGCCCGAGATCCGGCTGACCGACGATCAGGCGCTGCAACCCGGGCAGTATGTCATTCGCATTCAGGGGGTTGAGCAGGCCCGCGACGGGCTGGAAGCCGGGCGGCGCCTTGCGCTGCTGGGCGATGCGGCGGCGCTGGCGCCCGAAGGGAATGATGTGAAGGAGCCGGTCTATGGCGCCCCGGCGCGGTGGATATCGCCCGATCATGTGGAGCAGGCGACGCTGGACGGGCTGACGGTGGTGACCCCGACCGAGGTTCTGGCAACGCATCTGCTGGAGACGATCAAGCGCAACCTGCCGCGGCTGATGACGCTGAAGTCGCTGCGCCGGTTGCTGGATGAGCTGACGCGGCTGAAGGATGTCGACCGGGCCGATGCAAATAAGCGGCTGTTTGATGAACTGATCCCGGACAAGGTGCCGATTGACCTGCTGCTGTCGGTGCTGCGCATTCTGCTGGAAGAGCGGGTGTCGATCCGGAACCTGCCGCTGATCCTGGATGCAACGGCGGAGGCGCGGGGGCTTTACTCGGGCGCGGAGGCGATTGCCGAGCATGTGCGCCAGCGCCTTGGCTTCCAGTTGATTGCCGACCTGCGGCGGCCCGATGGGACGGTGCCGCTGGTGCAGTTGGCGCCCGAGTGGGAGCAGCGCTTTGCGGAATACGAGGTGCCTGCGGATAACGGGCGGGGCGATGTGGCGCTGCCGCCGGATGAGTTCAACCGCCTCGCCGCCGCCATTGCCGACCGGCTGACGCAGGCGGGGGAGACGGGGGCGCATCCGGCGGTTGTGACCTCGGTTCGGCGGCGCCGGTTCTTGCGGACGGTCCTGTCGGCGAAGGGCATCCCCAACCCTGTGATTTCGTTTGAGGAACTGGGCACGGATGCGCGCCCTGCCCTATTGGGAACGGTGGCGGCATGACGGAGCTATTGGGGCTTGCCACGGCTTTGTGGCAGGGCGCGCTGGGCCCTGCGGGGCTGGTTTTTCTGCGTGTCGGCGCGGCGATGGCGCTGCTGCCTGCGTTTGGCGAGCGGTCGATTCCGGCGCGCGTGCGCCTTGCCCTGACCATTGCCTTCACGCTGATCGTG
Source organism: Pseudomonadota bacterium (assembly GCA_039190895.1). GTDB lineage: Bacteria > Pseudomonadota > Alphaproteobacteria > Rhodobacterales > Rhodobacteraceae > Ovoidimarina. The sequence continues at coordinate 2,567 of JBCCXY010000045.1, forward strand.
GCGCCTGCGGCGGCGCCGAGCTTTGCTGATGCGCCGACGGACGCCCCACTTGTCCTCGGCGCGACGGAGGTGATTGCGGGGCTGGCGATTGGCATCGTGTTGCGGCTGATGATCCTCGCGCTGCAGATCGCGGGGACGATTGCTGCCAACGTAACGTCGCTGTCGCAGATCCTGGGGGGCGCTTCGGTCGATCCTCAGCCAGCGATTGGGCATGTCCTGGTCGTGGGCGGGCTCGCGTTGCTGGCGATGTCGGGCCTGCATGTACGCATCGCCGAGGCGTTTATCTTTTCGTACGACGTGTTCCCGCCCGGGCGGCCGATCCCCTCGGTCGATTTCGCGCAATGGGGGACGGAGAACGTGGCGCGGGCCTTCGGGCTCGCCTTCTCGCTGTCGGCGCCGTTTGTGCTGGTGTCGGTGATCTATAACCTCGCGCTCGGGGCGATTAACCGGGCGATGCCGCAGTTGATGGTGGCCTTCGTCGGCGCCCCGGCGATCACGTTCGGCGGGCTTGCGTTGCTCGCGCTGTCGGCGCCGATCCTGCTGGAGGCGTGGCGCTGGGCCTTTATAGCCGCGCTTGAGACGTTGGGCACAGGCTGATGGCCGAGGCGGGGCAGGACGAAGAGAACGAAGAAAAGCCGTTAGAGGCATCGCAACGCAAGCTGGATGAGGCGCGGCGCAAGGGCGACGTGCCGCATTCAGCGGACCTGACAACGGCGGCGGCCTATGGTGGCGCGCTGGCCTGCGCGGTGGCACTTGGCGCGCCGATCCTGAATGACATGGCCGAGGTGATGCAGGCGATGTTCGCCCATGCCGACAGCTTCGGGCAGTCGGTTATGACCGGCCCGTCGCAGCCGTTCCTGTCGGCTGTGGCCGACGGCATCGGCTTGTCCGCAGCGGCGATGTTCCTGATCCCGGCGGGCGCGGCTTTGCTTGCTGTGCTGGTTCAGCGCAGCCTTGTCTTTGCGCCGACGAAGATTGCGCCGAAGCTCAACCGGATCTCGCTGATCAAGGGCGCGCAGAACAAGTTTGGCGCGAACGGGCTGTTCGAGTTTCTGAAATCGGCGCTAAAGTTGACGATTTTCTCGGTGGTGCTGGGGGTTTTTGTGGTCTCACGGATGGATGCGATGCTCGCGTCGCTCGCGCTGGATCCGCGCCATGTGACGGTGCTGATGATGCGCCTCGCAGTGGAGTTTCTGGCCATCGTCTTTGTGGTGCTGCTGATCTTTGGCGGCATCGACATCCTATGGCAGCGCGCCCGCTATGCGAAGCGGCAGCGGATGTCGCGCAAAGAGATGGCCGACGAGATGAAGCAGAACGAGGGCGACCCGTACCTGAAGGCGCGCCGTCGGGACCGCGCGATGGAGCTGGCGACCAACCGGATGCTGGCCGATGTGCCGGGTGCGAGCGTGGTGATCACGAACCCAACGCACTATGCGGTGGCGCTGACCTGGGATCGGGCGCTGGGTGGCGCGCCGGTCTGCGTGGCGAAGGGCGGCGATGAGATCGCCATGCGCATTCGCGAGGTGGCGATGGAAGCGGGCGTGCCGATCCATCACGATCCGCCCACGACGCGGGCGCTGTTCGCAACGGTTGAGATCGGGTCCGAGATCCCGCCGGATCACTATCGAGCGGTCGCGCTGGCCATTCGGTTTGCTGAAAACATCCGCGCGCGGGCGGGGGGGCGTCGCGATGGCTGATCAGCTTTTGGCGCTTGTTCCGATTGCGCGTGCGGCGTTTGAGGTGGCTGCGAAGGAGCTGTCGGCGCTGCAAGAGGCCGACGCGGGGCTTCGGCGCGAGGTGGACGAGGTATCGCGGGTTCCGGCGGTGGCGTCGGGGGCGGATCTAGCGGTGTCGGCGCGATATGTCGCCTGGCAGAGGGGCCGGGTCCGCGAGCTTCAGATGCAGAGGGCCGGGCTCGCGGTGGAAATCGACGTGGCCCGCGCGGCGACGGCGCGGGCATTCGGGCGGTGGCAGGTGTTGGAGGAGCTGAGTTTGGGCGTGCGTCCGCGTCGGTAGGGGGCGCTCATCGAGCTCTTGCAAGCTCGCCTCGCTTGGTCGGTCAGACCTCTTGCCGGACGATATCGATGATCAGGACGTCGACGAGGATGTCGCCCAGTACGCGGCGGGCGGCTTCGCGCAGGCCGTTGCGCAGCTTTTCGAGCGTTGCCGTCTGGGTGAAGCTGGAATCGAAGCCGCCGGAGTTCGCGTGATCGAACAGCACGCTCAGCATGCGGTCACGCAGACGCGGTTCGTTCGAGAATACCGTCTCGGTTCCGCCCGGGGTCACTTCGAGTGTGATCGAGAGTACGACCAGGGCGTTCACCTCCTCCGAGCTGACAATCGGGACGATGAATTGGTTGCCGAGTCGGGCGAATTCGACACTGTCGGGGTCGACCGGCTCTTCCGCGTCTTCAGAGTCTTCGCTTTCGCTGGACGCCTCTTCCCCGCCTTCGCCTTCGGCAACCTCCTCCTCGGCGGGTCCGGCGCCCAGCATGATGCCGGCGCCGACGCCGGCACCGAGGCCGATGAGCAGAAGGACGACGGGGATGAGGATCGCTTTCATCAGAACGGCAGGATGATATCAGCGGCTTGTTGGCCGTAACGGGGTTGCTGGACGCGCGAGATCTGGCCGCGGCCGCCATAGCTGATGCGGGCGGAGGCGATCTTGTCGTAGGTGATTTCGTTGCGGCGCGAGATATCCTCGGGCCGGACGTAGCCGTCGACGAGAAGCTCGCGAATTTCAAAGTTCACGCGCACCTCTTGCGAGCCGCGAATGCGGAGGACGCCGTTGGGCAGGACCTCCAGGATCGTGGCGGCGACGCGCAGTGTCAGTTCCTCGCTGCGGCTGACCGAACCGTCACCCGAGGAACGGGAGCTGGAGTTCGTGTTGACCGCGTTTGCCGGGTCAAAGCCGTTGGGCAGGACCTTTCCGGGCAGGTTCTCAAGCCCCAGGAAGTTGCCGACGCCGAGGGAGCCGTTCGAGGATCGCCCGCGCTGGGTGGAGTTCGAGATGTCGGCGCTGTCGGAAATCTCGATGACCACCGTCAGGATATCGCCCTGCTGACTGGCGCGCCTGTCCCCCAGGAGGGAACCGCGCCCGTGGTGCCAGAGGGAGGCACCGCCGATTGTCGTATCCGGGATCTCGGTCGGGGCGAGGGCCACGGTCATGGCCTGATGCTCAATCCCGTTCGAGATCGGCGTGAACTGCGGGGTCTTGCCAATCTCGGCAAGGTCCGCGCATCCGGCGAGCGCCAGGGGGAGGAGCCAGGCCCACCTCATGGCACGGTCACCCGGCCGGGACCGGCGACGGTGCCGGTGACGGTCATGCGCGAGGCGAGGTTCATGACGCGGATACGCTCCCCCGGGGCGCCCCGGTTCAGGGCGCGGCCGTCGGTGAGGATCGTGAGGCCGCCGTGGTCGTAGACCATCTGGACCAGCCCGTTGCGTTCGACGACGGCGGGTTCCGTCAGGTCCCCCGCCGTCAACGGGCGTCCGGCGAAGATCGTGGCGCGGGCCTCACGGCCCACGGCCTCGTCCAGTTTCCGGATGGCGCCGGGCATGTCGTCGGGGCTGATGGCCAGGTCGGCTGCCGCAACGACGGCCTTGGCGCGGATCGTGCGCGCTGCAATTACGCTGTCGGCCAGCGCAGGCAGGGGCGGCACGAGGGCCGCGAAGAGCGCGAGCCAGCGCATCAGCGGACCTGCACCGTCGCGCCGAGCATCTGGTCGGCGGCGGAGATGACCTTGGCGTTCAGCTCATAGCCGCGCTGGGCCTCGATCAGTTCGGTGATCTCGGACACCGGATCGACGGCGCTTTCTTCCAGATAGCCCTGGCGCACCGTGCCGAGGCCGCTGGTGCCGGGTTCGGAGGTGAAGGGGGCGCCCGAAGCCTCGGTCTCGGTGAACAGGTTCGATCCGATGGCCTCCAGCCCCTTGCGGTTGGCGAAGCCGACGAGGGTGAGCTGCCCCAGTTCCTGCGGGGCGATCTGGTCGTCGAAATAGGCGAAGACCTGCCCTGACGAGTTGATCGAGATCTGGCGGGCGTCCTCGGGGATGGTGATGTCGGGGACGACGACATGTCCGTCCGACGTGACGATCTGCCCATCGGCAGAGCGTTTTAGTGCCCCGTCGCGGGTGTAGGCCGAGATGCCTGAGGGCAGCGTAACCTCGAAGAAGCCGTTGCCTTCAATCGCAAGGTCGAGGTCCCCGGCCGTGACGCCGAGCGAGCCTTGCTGATGGTCCACCGACACCGCTGCCGGGCGGACGCCAAGGCCCATCTGGACGCCGGTGGGGATCACCGTGCCGTCCGAGGCATTCACCGTCCCCGGTCGTGTAACCTGTTGATAATGCAGGTCTGCAAACTCTGCCCGCCGGGCTTTGTAGCCTGTGGTCGACATGTTCGCGAGGTTGTTCGAGATGGTCTCAACCCGCATTTGCTGCGCGGTCATGCCCGCGGCAGCGATTTTCAGCGATCTCATGTGTCTGGTTCCCTCACCTTATTGTCCCAACGTCCTCACAACGTTTCTGATCCGCTCATCCTCGCGGTCGAGCAGGCTCTGGCCGAGTTCGTAGGCGCGCTGGACCTCGATCATCCGGGTCATTTCGATGACCGGATTGACGTTCGAGGACTCAAGGTAGCCCTGCAGGACCACGCCCCCTTCCAGCAGGGGATCGGCGCCGCCCGGGCCCGGGTCGAACTGCGTGTCGCCGACGCGGATCATCTGGTTCCGGTCGGCGGCGTCCCAGAGGCCGATCTGGCCCACGGGCTGGCCGTCGGCGGATACGGTGCCGTCGGCGGCAATGCCAATGCCACGCGCGTCGGGCGGCACGAAGACTGGCGCCCCGCTTGCATCGAGCAGGTTGTGCCCCTGCGGCGTCACAAGTTCCCCCGCCGCGTTGCGGGCGAAGTGACCGGCGCGGGTCAAACGGTCGCCCTGCGGGGTCGCGACGAGGAAGAAGCCGTCGCCTTCGATGGCGAGGTCAAAGCTGCCCTCGGTTTTGGTCAGGGGGCCTTGCGAAAAATCCATCTCGCGCACGCGGCCAGCGGCCATCGACAGCGCATCGTGGTCGGGGCCGAGATCCTGCATGAATTCCGAGAACACCACGCCTTCGCGCCGGTACCCGGTGGTGGACATGTTGGCGATGTTCTGCGCGACGCTGCGCATCTCATTTAGCAGCCCGGCCTGGCGGCCCAGGGTCGTGTATCCGGCGTTATCCATGGGTCAGATCCCCGAAATCAGCGGCACGACCCGGTCGGCGAAGAAGCCGGTCAGTTGCGCTGTCATGAAGCTCATCGACGCCCAGAACGCCACGATCATGGCGAAGAGCTTGGGCACGAAGGTGAGGGTCATTTCCTGGATCGAGGTCAAGGCCTGCACGAGGCCGATGATCAACCCGGTCACCAGCGCCACCCCCAGAAGGGGAGCGCTGATGATGGCCGCGACCCAAAGGCCCTGGCGCATCGTGTCGTAGAACACGATTTCCGTCACTAGACCGGCATCCTCAGGATTTCCTGATACGCCTCGACCACCCGGTCGCGCACCGTAATGGCCGTTTCGACGGCAAGCTGCGAAGCGGCGAGTGCCTGGACAAGAGCCTGCGGGTCCGCTTCGCCGATCATTGAGGCCTTGGCGGTTTCTTCGCCCTCGCGCAGCGTTTCGGCAAAGTTGAGCGCCGTGTCCAGCAGCGCCTCACCTGGGTTGTCCCCCGGGGGCGCGGCGGTGGCGGGCGTCACCCCGGGCAGGCCGCCATATCCCTTGGCGGCAAGAGTTGATGTCATATCCATTTCTTGGGTCCTCAGCGTCTGAGTAAGTCTAGCAAACCGCGCGACATTTGCCGCGCCTGGTCAAAAAGCCTCAGGTTGGCTTCGTAACTTCGCTGGGCCTCACGGGCGTCAGCGATTTCGACCACCAGATCGACGTTCGATCCATCATAGTAGCCGTTTGCATCGGCGAGAGGATGCGCCGGATCATAGATCCGGGCCGTCTCGCGAGGGTCCAGTTGCACTGGACCAGTTCGCACCTTTCCGGTGCGCGTCCCGCCTTCCACGACCTCTTCAAAAGAGGTGCGCTTGCCGCGGTATCCTGGCGTGTCTTCGTTCGCGATATTTTCAGAGGTGAACCGCAGCCGTTTTGCCTGCGCCTCCATTCCGCTGCTCGATATGGCCAATGCCTGAAGGAGATCGCTCATTTACCGACGACCCCCCACTGCTGTGCGCATCAGGTCGAGCGAGTTCTTGTAGACCGCGAGCGCCATATCGTGGGTCTGGCGCACCTCGGCCGATTTCATCATCTCGGTTTCGACGGAGACGGTGTTTCCGTTTGGCGACGGCTCTGCATGGCTGTCGAGCATCATCTTAGCGGTGCTTTGCGGCTCTGGCGCCGTCATGTGTCCGGGGCGCGTGGTACGCTGGGGCATCGTCGCGGGGGATTGATAGACCTCGGCAAACGGGACGAGGTCTTTCGCGCGGTAACCCGGCGTATCGGCATTCGCGACATTGCGCGCGATCTCGGTCTGGCGCGCACTGGCATGTCGCGCCAATTCCTGTGAAATCCTAAGGATTTCGGCCATATCTGACATCGGGGCTTCTCCCTCGAACGGTTACACCCGGTCTTAACGGCGATTCCTTTAGAAACAGTGTGTCGCCAATTGGAGAACCCATGCCCGCTTCCCTGATCCAGCGCCTGTCGGCGGAACTGCAGGCCACGCCTGTCGCCCGACAAATCGGTCGAATTCAGGGGCTTAATGCGGGCCGGGTGACGGTCAAAGGGCTTGAGAAAGTGGCCCGTCCGGGGGATCGGGTGACCCTGCCGGGAGAGGCGGCGGGGGGTGAGGTGATCTCTCTCGACGCCGATTCGGTAACCGTGTTGCCCGAGGTTTCTGTGGACGGGCTCAGCCTTGACGGGCCGGTGTTGCTGGATGGCCCACCGTCGATCTGGCCGGATGATTGCTGGCTGGGCCGGGTGGTGGACCCGAATGGCGAGGCGCTGGATGGGCGGGTGATTACCAAGGGTGCGGTGGCGCGCCCGCTGGCGCCGGAGCCGATGAACCCCGCTGAGCGGCGGGGGTTGGGCAAGCGGATTGCGACGGGGTTGTCGGTGTTCGACACGGTGCTGCCCCTCGTGCGGGGGCAGCGGATCGGGTTGTTTGCGGGGGCGGGCGTCGGGAAGTCAACGCTGGTGGGTCGGCTGGCCACAGGGGTGGAGGCGGACGTGATTGTCGTCGCTCTGATCGGGGAGCGGGGGCGGGAGGTGCGGGAGTTTACCGAAGAGATCCTAGGGCCCGACGGGATGCGACGGGCCGTGGTAGTGGCGGCCACGGCGGATCGGTCGCCTTTGCTGCGGCGGCGATGCGCGGATGCGGCGCTGGCGGTGGCGGAGCATTTTCGGGATCAAGGCAAACATGTGCTGCTGCTGGCGGATTCAGTGACGCGGTATGCGGATGCGCACCGCGAGATTGCGCTGCAATCGGGGGAGACGGCGGCGATGCGGGGGCATCCGCCGTCGATGGCGGCGCGGGTGATGGCGCTGGCGGAGCGGGCGGGGCCCGGGGACGTGGCGACGGCGGGGGATGTTACGGCGATCTTCAGCGTGCTGGTGGCGGGGTCGGATATGGAAGAGCCGGTGGCGGATACGTTGCGGGGGGTCCTGGACGGGCATGTGGTGCTGAGCAGGGACATTGCGGAGCGGGGCCGGTTTCCGGCGGTGGATGTGGGGCGGTCCGTGTCGCGGTCGCTGCCGGGGGCGGCGACGGGGGCGGAGAACGAGGTGATCAACGCGGTGCGGGCGAGCCTGGGGCTGTATGAGCGGAACGAGATGATGGTTCGGTCGGGGCTGTATACTCCGGGGAGCGATGCGGCGCTGGATGAGGCGATCCGGATGTGGCCCGGGCTGGATGCTTTCTTTGCGAGCCGGTCGGATGGGGTGGAGGAGAGTTTTGCCCGGTTGGGGCAGGTGATTGCGCCGTTGCAGGAATAGGGTCCCACAGTGGGACCGCTTTTAAGTTGCTGAAATATGTGTGTAATTTTTTAGCAAGGGTTTCTGGGGGCCGCTCATCGAGCTCTTGCGAGCTCGCCTCGCTTTGCGCCCTTGTGGTGGGGTTTGCGACAGTGGATGGCGGGGGTGCCGGGGTGAACCCCGGGCTACGGTTGGGGGCCGCGCGGCTTTGAGGGTTCGGGTGGTTCGTGGGTGTCTTGGGGTGGACGGTGCGCTGGAAGCGCACCCTACGGTGGTAGGAGTGGTGGGCAGATTGCCCACCTTACTCACCTTTGCGGGGGTTTGCGACAGTGGTTGGTGGGGGTGCCGGGGTGAACCCCGGCCTACCGGGTATTAGAGGATTAGGCCTCCGGTGCCGGCGCTGCCTTGTAGCAGGGCGAGGGCGGCGGAGCCTCGGGTGGTGGGGGAGAAGCCGACGTTTTGAAGTTCAGACTGGGCGAGGAAGCGGTCTCGCAGGCTGTCCAGTTTCTCGGGGTCAGAGAACTGGGCGACGGTGGTGTCGCCGAAGAAGGCGGCGGCTTTTTCGCGGAAGAGTTCGAGTTGGCGGTCGAGGTTCAGGGTGCCGACGGTGATTGGCAGCGAGAACGCTTTCTCGAACACCGTTCGCAGCGACGGCGTGGCCATGATGGTGAACCAGTTCGCTTCGTCCGATAGTTCCCGCTCAAGCAAACCGCCGAGGTCGCGGTCGAGCGCCAGCGCGGTGCGCATGTCGGGTTGGGCGTTGCCGACGGCCACCTCGAATTGGCGGTTGCGGTAGAGCGTGGTGATCTCGGACGCGAAGCTGCTGAGCTGGGTGTTGGGCGGGCTGAGGTCGAAGCCGAACGCTTCACTCATCGCCAGATAGCGCTTGTCGCTGAGGCGGTTGGCGAGGCTTTCGGGGTCGATGGTGCCCTGGTCCAGAACCTCTCGGATATAGGCCTTGGCGTCGATGTCGTCGTCGAGCCCGAAGGCCCCCAGCGCCACTTGCATCAACTGCCGGTCATCGACGAGGTCTTGCGCGGACGTTATCTTGCCGATGTTCTCTTCAAAATACGTGATCTGCCGATCAAGCGCGGGGGACTCGCGAAACGCGGCCTCCTGGGTGTCGCGGGTCTGTGTCAGGAACGTCCAACCGGCGATACCGGCGAAGGGAACGACGGGCTGAAAGGTCATGCCTGGCCCGAGGCGGCCAGAAGCCTCTCTTCCCGCGGCAGAAGCGTGCGCAGGGCGCGGAGGGCCTGGTAGAATTGCTCGGACGTCACGGCCGATGTCGCGGTGTCGAGCGTCTCGCGGCTCTCGGGATCCTGAAAGACCTGACTGAGCTGCTCGATCCCGCGCAGAAGTTGCATGCGCGCGTCGTCGGGCGGCACATCGCCCGACAGCACAAGCTGCGCAATGTAGCAGACGCGCCGGACGGGGGTCGTGACCTCGTCCGGGTGGATCGCGTCGCGCAGGCGCAGGATGTTGGCGTTGGGCGACATGATGGTCATCCGCGTCCGCCGGTCGCCGTTTTCGATAACGGCGCCGTTGATGAGGACGCGTTCTTTTGGCCCAAGCTTGAGGACAAGCCCGCTCATACCGCGCCCACCTTCTTCGACGCGTCGGTGGCGTCGCGTTCGCGCAGGGCCTTCATCATGATGCTGTTCAGATCGATCAGCTCGGTCGCATCGGCCTTGCCGCGCAGGACCTCGGCCGTGTGTTTGCCGGTAAACTCGGCAAGGTAGAAGATCTGCGCCCGAAGTTGCTTGGGCAGGGCATTGGCGGGGTCGGCCACGCTTGCGGCCAACAGCGTCCAGAGGCGACCGTTTTGGTGCAGGGCCTGGACAAGTTTGGGATGCGCAGAAGGTCCGCCCGCCTGGGCGATCTTCATGGCGCGGGTCACTTGGGCGAATGCCTCGGCTTCGTTGCCGCGCGGCGTTCTCACCGGTGCCCCGGGGGAGGCGTAGGCCATTCGGGCCTGATCAACAGCGTTCACGTCAGCTCCTTCCGTGACGGGTAGCCCCTAAGTCAGGGCGTCGGGAAGTCAGGCGGGGCCAGTGCCAGCAGCGGCGCTGGCCCCACCCTTAGGCTTATCTGAACAGCGTCAGGATCGACTGCGGCTGCTGGTTTGCAATCGACAGCGACTGGATGCCCAGCTGCTGCTGCACCTGCAGCGCCTGGAGGCGGGCCGAGGCCGCTTCCATGTCGGCATCGACGAGCGAGCCGATACCCGCCTTCAGCGAGTCGGTCAGGTTCAGCACGAACTCTGCCTGCAGTTCGATCCGGCCCTGGACCGAACCGAACGAGGCGGCCGCGTCAATGGCGACGTCGATCAGCGATTCGATCGTGTTGAGCGCGTTGCCCGCCGACGTGCTGGACTCGACGTTCAGCGTCTCAAGACCGAACAGACCGCCCGAGGCCGTGCCGCCTTCAGTACCGACAACAAGAAGTTCCGTTGCATTTGCGGAAGCATTGTCGATCTTGAGGATGAAGTTGCCCGACGTCTCATCCTGTTCAAGTCGCGTCGTGATGCCGTCAATGGTTCCACCACCTATGGCAGCTTGCAAGCCCTTCGCGACATCTTCGAAATTCTCGTTCGGACCTGCAATGTAACGGTAAGTTTCACCGCCAAAAGACACCTCGAACCCTTCGCCGTCCTGCACAGGAACCGCGCTATTGAACGTCAAGTTTTCCGCACGCTCATCGATCACGCTTGTTGTGCCGACACCGTTAGTGACTGCACCACCGTTCACTTCCGTCACCTGCTGACCGGTCACGCCGCTTTCAGCATCGATTGTAACGTTAGCCGTATCGAACGAACGCGTAGATGTGATTGTGATCGCTGCACCCGTTGCGCTCGCAGAGATACCGTCGATGTTCAGAGCGTTGATCCGAGCCGCTACCTGGCCCGCAGCGTTATCTTGGTCGCCCGTCAAGTCTCCTGCGGCAAAGCTCGTTGCAACACCGCCGATAGTCAGGCCCAACGTTGCGTTTGCCGCTGCATAGTCGGCGTTACTTGCTAACGTCAAAACAGCGGTGTTGCCATCGGCATTCAACGAACCCGTAGTTGCATCGCTGGCATCCACAATGGTTGCCAAGGCGCGGGACGTTGGCCCGACCGTACCAGCGGCAGATGTCAGGTCTTGCCGGCTTACGGTGATCTCGTTTGCCGTGACCTGGCCGTCTGCGCCACGGGCCAGCGACCCAAGGATGTTGGCGTCCTCGGCTCCTTTCACGAGGTTCAGGCCGTTGAACTGGGCCGTTTCGACGATCGAGTTGATCTGGTCCTTCAGGGCGTCGATGTCGACCTGGATCTTCGTGCGGTCAACGTTTTCTTCCTGCGCCGCAACGATCTTGCCCTTCATGTCGGTCAATAGGTCGGACACCGTTTCCGAAGCCTGACGTGCCACCGAGATGGTCGAATCGCCGAGGTTCAAGCTGTCCGAGATCGCCATGAAGCCGTAGACGTCCGATTCCATGACCTTCGAGATGGCCCAGATGGCGGAGTTGTCTTTGGCGGTGTTGATAGTTTTGCCGGTGGAAATCTCGCTTTGGGTCTGAGCCAGGTCAGCGTTTACACCGCGCAGGGTCTGGAGTGCGACCATCGCACTCGTATTTGTCAGAATACTGGACATGAGTTCCTCTATGTCATTGAGGCGCTTCCGCGCCCGTGGATTTCCCGCCCCTTCAGGCGAAGTTCAGGCGCCATTCTGACGAGTGCGGACTGTCTTCGGATCCGCGCCACCCGGTCCTCGAGTGCTGGAGGGAGGCGTAAGCCCGATTTCCTAATTAGATGCTAATGCGTGCCCGGGATCAGGCTTTCAGGTCGCGTGTCGGGCGGCCTGAACCGATGTTTTGGCGGGTTCCGTCGTCGCAATATCCGCTGATCGGTCCGGCGGCCTGCTTGATGTCCTGCAGGCGGGTCATCGCGTCGCGGATCCCATGCGCCGCCGCGGCGGCGAGTTTTGCGTTACGCTCCATCCCCTGGCGGAGCTGGGTCAGCACCTCGGGCGGGCAGGGTTTGCGGGTGAGTGCGTCGAGGAGAGTCGCCTTTTCGTCTGCCATGCTGGCGAGGGCGTCGATCTGGCCGGATCGCAGGGCCTGGCGTTCGGCTTCCAGCACGGCGTCGAGGCGGGTTGCGGCGGCTCTAGGTGTCATTGGATTGCGCTTGCGAGAGGGAGCGGAAGATGGCTTCGGCGAGGCCGATGCTGCCGCTTTGCGCGAGGCGGTCGGCGTATTCCTGGCGGAGGAGGGAGGCGAATTGTTCCTCCCCGATGCCGCCGCCGAAGGCATCGCGGGCTTCGCCGAATCCGGCGGATTTGAGCATTTCGGACAGGAACGCGCCTTCGATCTGCTCGGCGGCGCGGCGCAGGGTGTCGGTGTCTTGGGCGGGCGGCAGCACGGATGCGGCAGCGGTCGCGGTTATGTCTGACATCTGGATATCTCGAATTCTAGGAATTTCGCGGAGCGTAGCCGCGCGGCCGTAAACAACGGGTAACTGATTGGGGTCATTGTTGCCCGGCCTGTGACAGAACGTCGGAAACCTTATGGATATTCAATCGCTCTTGGGCGCTGCGCCCCAAAAAGCGCCGTCTGCCGTTGCGGCAACGGGGCCTGCCGCCGCCACGCAAGCGGAGGGACGGGTTGTGCCCGCCCGGTTTGTGCTTCCGGAAGACAGTGCGCCGGACGCCGGTGCCGAGCTGCCGGAGCTGACCGGGTTGCCCATGAAGGCCGAGCTTGCGGCGTGGACGGCGCTGGTCGCACCGGGGGACGCGGGGGGCGAGGGTGAGACGGTGCTGGCCTCCGTCTCGGTTGAGACGTTGACCGCCAAGGCGGAGGACATAGCGGAGGAGGCGGGGCTGCCGCTGCCGACTCGGACGGTGGCTGACCTGCCCGAGGTGCCGGACGATATCGCTGTGCCGCAGGGGCCGTTGACGCCTGGCACGGCGCGGGCCGAGGCAGAGATCGAGGGCGAGACTCCGCTGATCGTCTATCGGGATCAGCCGCCGGTACCTGCAGATCGGGGTGCCGTGTCTGCGCCCGAGACGGTGATGACATTTACAGCGGTGAAGGGCGAGGTTGCGCGCGGTGACGTGCCGCCCGGGACGCCGTTCGCGGCGCGGACTGTGGCGGATGCGCCTTCGGCGCGTATGCCTGAGACGCCAGTGCTGACGCGCGGCGCGGTGGAGCAGACGCCTCAACAACAGACGGGTCCCACGGCGCCGCTGCCCCAGACGACCGGGACGACTTCGGCTGTTGAGGCCCCGCTGCGGGCGGAACGGGTGCTTGCGTCTGCGGCAGAGACCACACCTGCGCAGACGCCCCCCCAGGTGGGCGCTGCGCCGGTTCAGCGGGAGGTGCCGATTCCGCCAGCGGCAGCGCCGTTGCCGGCGGCTGCGGTGGCCGCGATGTCTGCAGATGGTCAGAAGCGTGCCGCGCAGGCGCCCGTTGACGCAGCGGCTGCGGATGAGCCTGTGGCACCGCGAGAGGCGCGGGGTGAGGCGGGACGGGCGCTGGGCGACATTACCCCGGTGCAACGCCCGCAGACGGCCGAACCGACGCAGTTGCCGCAACCGGCGACGTCGCAGAGTGCTTTGTTGGCGCCCGAGACACCAGTCAAACCCGCCGCCGACAGCGCCCTGTCAGGTGATCTTGCGAAGTTCGCCGATATTGCCCCGGCCTCGGACGTGCGGGGGACGCAGTCGACGGTGACGACCCAGCCGCCAAGTGTGATGGCGCCTGAACCGCTGCGCCCACCGACGCTGCAGATCGTGGAGGCGCTGCGCCTTGCGCCCGGTACGGTCGACCTTGTGCTGGTCCCCGAGGAGTTGGGCCGCCTGACCCTGAATATGGTCATGGACGACGGCACGATGTCGGTGACGGTGACGGCGGAACGGGCGGAAACGCTTGATCTTGTCCGACGTAACGCGGGGCTGCTGGAGGCCGAAGCGCGCGCCGCCGGGTTTGACAGCGTGTCGTTCACGTTTGCCGAAAATGGCTCGGGCAGCGGATCGAACACAGAGGATGCCGATGGTGCCGGAACTGGCGGCGGCGACCTGCTGCAGGGGCCGGACGGTGAGGTGGTGGAACCCGATGTGACGGCGGTGCCGGTCTCTGGCTCGCTTGATCTGCGACTATAAAATCTTGGGAGGATAGAATGGATATTACTGAATTCGCGCCATCACAGTCGATCTCGCCCAATCAGGCGGGGGCGAAGGCCGAGGATGACAGCGCCGAGGGGGCGCTTACGAAACTCACGACAGATTTCGAGACGTTCCTGAAGATGCTGACGACGCAGTTGGAGAATCAGGATCCGCTGAACCCGATGAAGTCGGACGAGTTTGCGTCGCAGCTTGCCACCTTTTCGGGCGTGGAACAGCAGGTGCGGACCAACGATCTGCTCGAACAGCTTGTGGGCGGTGTCGGCGGTCTGTCGGAAGCGGCGCAACTGGTGGGAATGGAGCTGCGGACCGAGGGCCCGGCGGCGTTCAAGGGCGAGCCGGTGACGCTGTATCCCAATCTGCCGGACGGGACGGAGCAGGCGATCCTTGTTGTGCGCGACGCGCTGGGCGCCGAAGTCAGCCGCTTTTCAGTGCCGGTTGATAATGCGCCGATTTCCTGGGGCGGCACCGATCAGGGCGGCGCGTCGGTGGAACCGGGGACCTACAGCTTCACCATCGAGACGGCGGCAGGTGGCACGCCGACGGGGCGGACAATACCGGAGGTGTATTCTCCGGTGGTCGAGGCGCGGATGGAGAATGGGGCGCCGTTGGTGGTGCTGGCGTCGGGCGCGTCGCTTGATCCGGATACAGCCACGGCTGTGCGGGCGCCTGTCAATGCGGAGACTGCGCTGAAATTCTAACGTGCGGGGTGAGCAAACTCACGTTTTACCAGAGAACAAGCGGGATGCTCCGCCGGGCAGCCCCTCTTCAGGCGATCAATACGGTTGCGCAGGTGGTCGGCTGTGGCATGCTCGCGTGGTGCTCCGCTTTGGAGCATGAAATGTGGGGAGACCGGGAATGTCCATTGAAGCAACGGCGCGCGCGTTTTTTGAGGCCTGCGAAACCGGAGAGGGTTGGGCCGGATGCCAAGCCTATTGCCATGCGGACGGCGGGTTCACGGCGCAGGCCGGGGCGCTGGCGAACGTCACTACGATCGAAGCCTATGCCGAATGGATGAGGGACCTTCTAACCCCAATTCCCGACGGAAAATATGAGCTCAAGGCATTCTCTGCGGATGCATCGCGAGGGGTGGTCACCGCCTTCGCCGTCTTCCACGGCACGCATTCGGTGGATGGTCCGGTTCCGGCGACGGGGAAGACCGTGGCGTCTGACTATGTCTATGCGATGGCGTTCGAGGGCGACAAGATCCGCCATTTGACCAAGATCTGGAACGACGGGCACGCGCTGGTACAACTCGGCTGGGCATAAAGGGCGGTCGCTTCGGCGCACCCTCGCTTTCACGGCTTCCGCTACAGGATATTCAGGACCGCGAAGCTCGCCGCCCCGGCAACTGCGCCGAAGAGGAACCAGAAGGCGGTGCGCCAGGTATTGGGCTTGGGTGGGGGCTTTGCGGGCTGGGTTTGCCGGATCAGCATGGATTCCGCCAGTTGCGGGAGTTTTGGGCCGAAGCGGGCCAGAACGCGTGCTGTGGCGAAGAGGTCGCGCGCGAGGGCGCGGGGGCCGACGTTGCGTTTGATGTAGTCTTCGACCAGCGGGCGCGCGACTTCGTAGATGTTGATATGCGGGTTGAACGTGCGGGCCACGCCTTCGACCACCACCATCGTGCGTTGCAGCAGGATCAGTTCGGTGCGGGTTTCCATGCCGAAGCGTTCAGTCACCTCGAACAGGTACGCCAGCAGGCGGGCCATTGAGATGCGGCTGGCTTCCATGCCGAAGATCGGCTCCCCCACTGACCGAAGGGCACGGGCGAATTCGTCGATGTCGCGGTCGGCGGGGACATAGCCTGCCTCAAAGTGGACCTCGGCCACGCGGCGGTAGTCTTTGCGGATGAAGCCGAACAGAATCTCGGCATAGACCCGGCGGGTGTATTCATCGAGCCGCCCCATGATCCCGAAGTCGAAGACGGCAATGTCGCCGTTCGGGGCGACCTTCATGTTGCCCTGGTGCATGTCGGCGTGGAAGTACCCGTCGCGCAGGGCGTGGAGGAGGAAGAGGCGAAGAATGCGCTCTCCCAATGCGTGGCAGTCGTGTCCGGCGGCGCGGATGGCCGCGACGTCTCCGGTCGGGATGCCATCGACCCATTCCAGCGTCATCACGCGGCGGGAGGACAGGAACCAGCGGATTTCCGGTACGGCGAAGCCGTCGTCGCCTGCGGTGCTTGCGGCGAATTCGGCGGCGCCTGCGGTTTCGAGGCGGAGGTCGAGTTCGCCCAGCACGGTGGCCTCGAAATGGCCGATGACGTCGACCGGTCGCAGGCGGCGGGATTGCGGGGACAGAAGCTCGACCACGAGGGCGGCGAAGTAGAACGCGTCGATGTCGCGTTGGAAGGCGCGTTCGATCCCGGGGCGGAGGACTTTGACCGCAACGGCTTCGCCGGTTTCGGCGACGTGGGCTTTGTGGACCTGCGCGATGGAGGCGGCGGCGACCGGTTCGGAGAAGTCGGAGAACAGGGTTTCGACGGGGGCGCCGACCTCCTCGGCGATGACACGTTTGGCGATGTCGGTGGGGAATGGTGGCAGGCGGTCCTGCAGGACGCGGAGTTGCAGGGCGAGTTCGTCGCCCATCACATCGGGGCGCGTGGACAGGATCTGGCCGAATTTGATGTAGGCCGGGCCGAGGGCGGTCAGGGCGCGAGGCAAGGGCGGCATGTCGGGGTCGCCACGGAAGCCCAGCCATTTGAACGGCCAGCCGAGGATGCGGGAGACAAGACGCACGAACGGGGGCGCGTCGAAGGCGCGGAGGACCTCGCCGAGGGCGCCCGTCCGCTCCATCGTGGCGAGGGTGCGGATCAGGCGGACAATGTTGTGCGGGCCGCGCACCCTAGAGCTTCCACCCCGAATGCAGCGCGGCGACGCCCATGGTGAGGTTGCGGTATTTGACCTGATCGAACCCGGCGGCGCGGATCATGGTGGCGAAGGTGTCCTGGTCGGGGAACTTGCGGATGGATTCGACGAGGTACTGGTAGCTGTCGCGGTCGCCGGTGACGGCCTTTCCCATCGCGGGGATCACGTTGAAGGAGTAGGCGTCGTAAAGGGCCTGGAGGCCGGAGTTGGGGAGTTGGCTGAATTCGAGGACCATGAGGCGGCCACCCGGGCGGAGGACGCGGAAGGCTTCTTTGAGGGCATCTTCGGGGCGTGTGACGTTCCGGATGCCGAAAGAGATGGTGTAGACGTCGAAGCTTGCGTCCGGGAAGGGCAGCGCCATGGCGTCGCCGACGACCCAGTCGAGGCGGTCCTGCAGTTGCGCGGCCTCGGCCCGGCGTTGGCCTTCGGTGAGCATGCCTTCGGTCATGTCGCAGCAGACGGCCGTCGTCCCGGAGGCGCGGCGGAGGAAGCGGAAGGCGATGTCACCGGTGCCGCCCGCGACGTCGAGCAGGCGCTGGCCCGGGCGGGGGGCGAGCCAGTCCATCATCGCGTCTTTCCAAAGGCGGTGGATCCCGACGCTCATCAAGTCGTTCATCAGGTCATAGCGCCCGGCGACGCTTGTGAAGACCCCGTGCACCAGCCCGGCCTTCTGGTCTTCGGCGACCGTCTGGTTGCCGAAATGCGTGGTCTTATCGTCTGTCGTGGTCATGAGGTCTTGCGCCTTGCAAATCTGCGTCTTGTTATAGGAGACCGCCCGGCCCAAGCAATGCGGCGTACTGTTCGAGGGGAGCTTCGTGCCTGAATTACCAGAAGTCGAAACTGTGCGCAGGGGCCTTTTGCCGGTGCTGGAAGGCCAGCGGATTGCGACGGCACAGGTGAACCGGCCCGATTTGCGCTGGCCGTTTCCGGAGCGGATGGCAGAGCGGTTGACGGGGCAGGTTGTGCGGGCGTTGCGGCGGCGGTCTAAGTATTTGCTGGCGGATCTGGCGTCGGGGGAGACGCTGATCGTGCATCTGGGGATGTCGGGGCGGATGCTGGTGTCGGGCGACACGCTGGGGGCGTTTCACCACGAGCATCCGGCGCCGGAGAAGCATGATCATGTGGTGCTGGACACCGAGGCGGGCGCGCGTGTGACGTTCAACGATGCGCGGCGGTTTGGGGCGATGGATCTGTGGCCGACTGACGCGCTGGAGTCGCATTGGCTGATCGAGAGACTGGGGCCGGAGCCGTTGGGGAACGGATTTAACGAGGAATATCTGGTCGAGGCGTTCCGGGGGCGGAACACGCCGGTAAAGGCGGCGCTGCTGGATCAGCGAATCGTGGCGGGGCTTGGCAATATCTATGTGTGCGAGGCGTTGCATCGGGCGGGCATTTCGCCGCGTCGGAAGGCCAGGCGGATTTCGGCGCCGCGGGTGCGGGCGCTGGTGCCGGTGATCCGGGATGTGCTGGCGGAGGCGATTGAGGCGGGGGGCTCGTCCCTGCGGGATCACCGGCAGTCGAATGGGGAGCTGGGGTACTTTCAGCATAGTTTCCGCGCCTATGATCGCGAGGGAGAGTCTTGTCGCAAGGACGGATGTGGCGGGGAGATCGGGCGGATCGTGCAGTCGGGGCGGTCGACGTTTTATTGTTCGACATGTCAGCGCTAGCGGGCTGCTCGTCGGCCCTTGCGGGCGCGCCTCGCTTTTGGGGCGCCCCGGGTCTGACGTCGGAACAGGCTTGCGCCGCGCGTGCAGCCTGATAACCCTGTCGGCCTGACCGGAACGACCCTGCGAAGGATGCGATGGCCTACAAGACCATTATTGTCGAAGCCGAAGATCACGTCTCTCTCATCCGCCTCAATCGCCCCGACGCCATGAACGCGCTGTCGGGCGAGTTGCTGGGCGAACTTGCCGACGCACTCGCAGACGCGCAAGCGAACGAGAAGATCCGGGCCATCGTGATCACCGGGTCGGAAAAGGCCTTCGCGGCTGGGGCGGACATTGCCGAGATGGCCGAGAAATCGTTCGTTGACGTCTTTACCGAGGACATGTTCGCGCGCGAGGTCAACGGCATCCTGCGGGTCCGCAAGCCGATCATCGCGGCGGTCGCCGGTTACGCGCTTGGTGGCGGATGTGAGCTGGCCATGATGTGCGATTTCATCATCGCGGCAGATACCGCGAAGTTCGGTCAGCCAGAGATCAACCTCGGCGTCATGGCGGGGCTTGGCGGCACCCAACGGCTGACCCGGATCGTGGGCAAGTCGAAGGCGATGGAGATGCACCTGACGGGCCGCTTTATGGACGCCGAAGAGGCGGAGCGGTCGGGCCTTGTCAGCCGCGTCGTTCCGGCGAAGAAGCTGATGGAAGAGGCGCTGTCGGCGGCTCAAAAAATCGCCGAGAAATCCACGCTGGTTGCGGCGGCGGTGAAAGAGACGGTGAACCGGAGCTATGAGACCTCTCTCAACGAGGGTCTTCTGTTTGAGCGCCGCCTGTTTCACACCCTTTTCGCCACCGAGGATCAAAAGGAAGGCATGCAAGCCTTCGTCGAAAAGCGCGAGGCGCATTTCCGCGACAAATGACCGATGAGGTCACCATTCTAGATGGGGGCATGGGTCAGGAGCTGATCCATCGGTCCCCAGATCGACCGACCCCGCTTTGGGGGACCCGGGTGATGGTGGACTACCCGAACCTGGTCCGCGAGATCCACGACGCCTATTTCGCCGCCGGGGCGAAGGTGGCCACAACAAACACCTATGCGCTGCTGCGCGACCGGACGGACAAGACCGACCTTCGGGACAGATTTGCAGATCTGCATGAGATCGCGTGCCGTATTGCGGTTGAGTCGCGCGATGCGCACGGGTCGGGGATCGTGGCCGGGGCGATGGGGCCGTTGGTGGCGAGCTATTTGGCGGATGCTGGGCCCCCGCGCGAGGAGGCCGCCGCCGCCTACCGCGAAATCGCCCGCATACAGGCGCCGCTTGTGGACGTGTTTCTTGCCGAGACGGTGCCGTCCCGGGCGCGCGCGCGGGCCACCCTTGACGGGTTGGAGGGTGAGGGCAAGCCGGTCTGGCTGGCCGTGACGGTGGGCGAAGAGGACGGGCGCGTGCTGCGGTCGGGTGAACCGGTGACTGACATTCTTGACGACATCGCGGGGCGCGATGTGGCGGCACTGCTGGTCAATTGCTCTTCCCCCGAAGCCGTCACCCAGGCGGTGGCCGAGCTGTCGGGCGCGCCGGTTCGGTTCGGCGCCTATGCGAACGGGTTCCGCCCGATTCCGGAGGCGTTCAAGAAGCCGGGCGCGACGGTGGATATCCTGTCGCAGCGAGAGGACCTGACGCCCGAGGTCTATGCCGATTTCGCCGAAGAGTGGGTGCGTCTAGGCGCCACCATTGTGGGTGGCTGCTGCGAGGTTGGTCCGGCGCATATCGCCGAGCTGTCGCACCGCCTGAACGCAAAAGACACAAGTGTTGACAGGGCGGCGACTCGCGCCTAGAAGCGCGGCTTCAGTTTCATCCGAAAGCACGTCTGAGAGTCACATGGCGAATACGCCCCAGTCAAAGAAACGCGCCCGTCAGAACCTGCGCCGTCTTGCTGTAAACAAGGCCCGCCGTTCGCGCATCCGCACTTTCCTCCGCCAAGTCGAGGAAGCGATTCAGTCCGGTGATAGGGACGCCGCGCAAACAGCGCTTCGCGCCGCACAGCCCGAGCTGATGCGTGGGGTCACAAAAGGCGTCTTCCACAAGAACACCGCGTCACGGAAAATGTCGCGTCTGGCGAGCCGCGTTAAGGCCATTGGCTAATCGGCAACACTTGTCCTATTCGAGGCGCGCCCCCCGGCGCGCCTTTTTCTTTTGGGATTCCGAGGCTTGTGGATAAGGCCCGTTTTTGCGGCTCAGATTCGGTTCGAAAAGCTTTGAGTCAAGTTGGAAGATAAGTTGCGGGAAATCGTTTCCGCGCGCTAATTATCGTCCTGCGATTCACGTCGTCTTGGGGGGACATGGATGACGAATGGAGACGCTTCAGCGCGGGTGGGTGAGCTGTCGCCGACCGACGCGTGGGAGCTGCTGGTTCAGGAGCCGGACTCTGTTCTCATCGACGTTAGGACGCGGGCCGAATGGGGTTTCGTCGGCGTGCCTGACATCGCGGAGCTGGGAAAATCCACGATC
This sequence comes from Pseudomonadota bacterium, assembly GCA_039190895.1. Taxonomy (GTDB): domain Bacteria; phylum Pseudomonadota; class Alphaproteobacteria; order Rhodobacterales; family Rhodobacteraceae; genus Ovoidimarina. The sequence continues at coordinate 23,708 of JBCCXY010000045.1, forward strand.
TTCGTGGAGTGGTCGCAGTATCCGAACATGTCCATAAACCCGCGCTTTGCGGCTGAGGTGATCGAGCAGTTTGGGGGCGCCAAGCCATCGCATCTGCTGTTCATCTGCCGCTCTGGCGCGCGATCTTTGAGCGCCGCGTTGGCGGTTGCCGATCACCTGTCACAGGCGGGTGAAACGGTTTCCTGTGTCAATGTGGCAGAGGGGTTCGAGGGCGATCTGGATCCGGCAGGGCACCGGGGCAACCTCAATGGGTGGAAGTCTCGGGGGCTGGCATGGCGTCAGTCTTAAACGACAACAAAAGGCTCGGATCGGGACAGTATGACAGAAGAAACCTGGGGGACAATTCGTGAGAATCTTATCGGGCAGGTCGGCAAGAACAACTACGCAAACTGGATAGAACCATTAGAGTTTTCGGAATTACAGGACGGTGTTGCCACGTTCCTTGTTCCGACCCAGTTCATGGGCACGTGGGTGTCGCGGAACTTTGGGGACCACATTCTGCGTGAATTGAAGGGCGCGGGAGAGTCGGTCAGTCGGCTGGAGTTTTCGGTGCCCGTTCATCGCGGCGCGAAGGTGCTGAAGCAGGCCGCCAAGAAGGTCGAACCAGCGCCTGCTGAAGAGGCCGCGAGTGACGAGGTTGGGGACCTGCTGCCGGGCGCCCCGCTCGATGCGCGGTTTACCTTTTCGAGCTTCGTTGTCGGCAAGCCGAATGAACTGGCCCATGCCGCGGCCAAGCGGGTTGCGACCGGTGGGGCGGTCACGTTCAATCCGCTGTTTCTGTATGGTGGCGTAGGGCTTGGAAAGACGCACCTGATGCACGCCATCGCGTGGGAGCTGAAGAAGTCGCGCCCCGATCTGCGGGTGGTCTATCTGTCGGCGGAGCAGTTCATGTATCGCTTCGTGCAGGCGCTGCGCGAGAAGGAGATGCTGAAC
>JBCCXY010000046.1:0-24635 GCA_039190895.1 Pseudomonadota bacterium
AAAGGCTGTCGAGATCCTCGCCATTCTGGGCCCGCTGGCGCAGTTCGGCCGTCTTCTCCATGATCCCTTCGTCCGACAGCGCCTGAAACTCGGCCTCCATCGCGTTGATCCGATCGACCACGGGCCGCATCGATTTGACCTTACGGTCGTTCGGAGTCCCGAAGACCTTTCTCGCGATAGTGTTGAAACCAAGCATGTATACGGGCGCCTCGGCGGCAAGGTTGACAGGATCGTGCGAGGAAGGGCGCTTGCCGATGGGCGCTACCACCCGTAGGAAGGCCCGAAGACCGGCGGCCTTAGCACCCGAGCGATGTAAGGGGCCGACCCTTAGGTGTCAACGTCACGCTATGGTGCGTGCAAAGAGAGGTTTCCCGATGTTTCATGCACGCCTGACCGCCCTTGTCGCGGCCATTGCCTTTGCCACCCCGCTCAGCGCCCAAGAGACGACTGCCGACACCGTCGTCGCGACGGTGAACGGGCTGGAGATCACGGTGGGGCACATGATCATGGCGCGCTCCTCGCTGCCGCAGCAGTATCAGCAGATCCCCGACGAACAGCTTTTCGACAACCTCCTCAACCAGATGATCCAGCAGGCCGCGATTGCCTCGACGGCCGACGGCCTGTCCAAGCGCGGCGAGATCGTAGTGGAAAATACCCGCCGCGCGCAATTCGTCGAAGACGCCATCGCTGCCGAACTGGCGGAGGCCCTGACCGAAGACAACCTGCGTGCCGCGTATCAGGAGGCCTATTCTGACGCCGAACCCGAGCAGGAATTCAGCGCCGCCCACATCCTCGTCGAAACCGAAGAGCGCGCGGCAGAACTCAAGACCGAACTCGACAATGGCGCCGAGTTCGGCGACCTCGCCCGCGCCCACTCCACCGGCCCGTCCGGCCCCAACGGTGGCGATCTCGGCTGGTTCGGCCGCGGCATGATGGTTCCCGAGTTTGAAGAGGCCGTCCTCGCCCTCGAACCCGGCGGCATCTCGGGCCCCGTGCAGACCCAGTTCGGCTGGCACCTCGTGAAACTGAACGAAGTGCGCGAAAAGGGCGCGCCCGAGATCGACGAGGTGCGCGGTGAACTGATGCAGCAGATCCAGCGCGAAACCATCCAGCGGATCATCGAAACGGCCTCCGATGGCGCCGACATCGTCCGCTCCGAGGTCGAGATCCCCGCCTCCGCCATCAGCGACGCGAGCCTCCTCGAACAGTAGCGCCATGATCTCACCGCTCGCACCCAAAGGCGGGTTTCCCGACATCCCGCCGGTCGCGGGGGTGGACCTCGCCACCATAGACGCCGGCGTCCGCTACTCGGGCCGCCCCGACGTGATGCTCGCCCGCCTCGCCCCCGGCACAACGGTCGCCGGGGTCTTCACTCGTTCCGCCACCCGCGCGGCCCCGGTCCTCGACTGCCAGGCCAAGCTCGGCGGCCCCAGCGAGGCAGGCGCTGCGATCCTTGTCAATTCCGGCAACGCCAACGCGTTCACCGGGGCAGCCGGCGATGGCTCCGTAAAGGCGATCTGCGACGCCGTCGCCACCGCCTGCAACGTGCCTGAGGCGCGCGTCTTCACCGCAGCCACTGGCGTCATCGGCGAACGCCTTCCCCACGACCGCATCACCACTAAACTCACCGCGCTCTCCGCCGCCCTCGCCTCCGGCAACCTCGCCGACGCCGCCCGCGCGATCATGACCACCGACACCTACCCCAAAGGCGCTGTCCGCGTGATCGACATCGGCGGCACCTCCGTTACAATCGCAGGGATCGCCAAGGGCTCCGGCATGATCGCGCCCGACATGGCCACCATGCTGTCCTACGTCTTCACCGACGCGGCGATCGGCTTCGACGCCCTGCAAGCCCTGCTCACGCGCCTCAACGCACGCACGTTCAACTGCATCACCGTAGACAGCGACACCTCCACCTCCGACACCCTCATGGCCTGCGCCACGGGCGCCTCCGGCACCGACGTCACCGGCGAATCCGCATTCGAAGCCGCGCTGGAAGACGTCCTCCGCGACCTCGCCCACCAGGTTGTTCGCGACGGTGAGGGCGCCACAAAATTCGTCTCCGTCACCGTCCGCGAGGCCGCCGACGACGCCGACGCGCACAAGGTGGCCCTCGCCATCGCCAACTCGCCCCTCGTCAAAACTGCCCTCGCGGGGGAGGACCCGAACTGGGGCCGCATCGTCATGGCCATCGGCAAATCCGGCGGCACCGCCGACCGCGACCGCATCTCGATCCGCTTCGGTGACATCCTTGTCGCCGAACGCGGCTGGGTCTCACCGGCCTATTCCGAAGCCGACGCGGCCGCGTACATGAAGCGCGATGAGATCGACATCACCGTCGACCTCGGCGTCGGCTCCGGCAGCGCGACCGTCTGGACCTGCGACCTCACCAAACGCTACATCGAAATCAACGCGGACTACCGCTCGTGAAAACCGTTCTGGTCTCTGCCGTGGCCCTTATCGACACCGACGGCCGCGTGCTGCTGGCCCAACGGCCCGAAGGCAAGTCGATGGCAGGCCTATGGGAATTCCCGGGCGGCAAGGTCGAGACCGGCGAAACCCCCGAAGCCGCCCTGATCCGCGAGCTGGATGAAGAACTCGGCATCAACACCTGGCAAAGCTGCCTCGCCCCACTGACCTTCGCCAGCCACAGCTATGACGACTTTCACCTGCTCATGCCCCTCTTCGCCTGCCGGAAGTGGGAAGGCACGCCGATCTCCCGCGAGGGTCAAAGCCTGAAATGGGCCCGCGCGAATGAGCTCCGCGATTTCCCCATGCCCGCGGCCGACATCCCCCTGATCCCAGTGTTACGAGACTTGTTATGATGTTTGGTCGTCTGAAAGACAGAATTCGCGCGCAAAACCAACGCCGCCGCGCCCGCCGCCGCGCCAATCGCGCCCCGGTACAAACGCCGCAGGGCTTTCACTTCATCGGCCCCCGTTACATGCAGGATGGTGTTTATGAGGCCGAGCTTGTCACCTTCATCGCTCATCTGATCGCGATGAGTGATCGGTTTGTGAATGTGGGGGCCAACGCGGGCTACTATTGCGCAATCGCACAAACAAAGGGCGTGCCCACGCTGGCGTTTGAGCCAAACCCAGACAACTTCGCACTTCTCGCCCGCAATATGCAGCTGAACGGGTGGGGGGAACAGATCACGGCGCTGCCCCTCGCCGCAGGAGAAACATCAGGGTTCTTAACGCTTTACGGCGAAGGAACGGGATCGTCTCTGGTGCCCGGCTGGGCGAACAACCCTCAGAGTGGGGGTCATCGTGCCCGTTGCCACGCTTGATACCTTGGTGAAACCACCGGACCTCGGAGAAACAACCCTGATCCTCCTTGATGTCGAGGGCCACGAATACCCCGCGCTTACCGGAGCGCGACGCCTGCTTGCGGCAGAGACCAAGCCAATATGGATGGTGGAAGTGTCATCCACCGCCAATTTGCCCCTTGGTGTGACCAATCCACACTACACTCAAACCATGCAAGTGTTCCGCGACACGGGGTACAACGTTCTATCAACGATCGGAGGCGTCGAGGAACTTGAGTGGACCCAGGCCCTGCGCGGAATGGGCAACAAGGGGTACGAGAATTTCGTGTTCTGCGACCCGTCTGACGTCGCGCGCGTCACTGCGGCGGGACCAAGTTCGTGAGACAAGAAATCGAGACGGAAGATCGCATTTTCCGTCCCTTGGCTTAGGCCAGCGTCCGCTCGACCTCTTCCCGCTCGAAGATTTCGATCACATCGTTTTCCCGGATGTCATCGTAGTTCTCGAACGCCATCCCGCATTCCTGGCCCGAAATGACCTCCGCCACCTCGTCCTTGAAGCGTTTCAGAGTCTTCAGCGTGCCCTCGTGGATCACCACATCGTCGCGCAACAGGCGCACGCCCGCTGAGCGCCGCGCCACGCCTTCGGTCACGAGGCAACCCGCCACCTTCCCGACGCCCGACACCTTGAAGACCTCTTTGATCTGCGCGTATCCGATGAAGTTTTCGCGAACTTCGGCAGACAAGAGACCCGAAGCCGCCGCCTTCACGTCGTCTACGAGATCGTAGATGACGCTGTAATAGCGGATCTCTATACCCTTCTGGTTGGCCACATTCCGCGCCGTCGCATTGGCACGCACGTTAAAGCCAAAGACCGGCGCACCAGACGCCTCGGCCAGGCCGATATCCGTCTCAGTGATCGCGCCAACGCCCGAGTGCAGCACCCGCACGCGGACTTCGTCGTTGCCGATCTTTTCCATCGCCTGAACGATGGCCTCGGCGGACCCCTGCACATCCGCCTTCACGACGATGGGCATCTCGGCCACGTTCTCGTCGTCCTTGGCCTTCTGCATGAGTTGCTCAAGGGTCTGAGCCGCCCCAGCCGCTGCACGCTTTTCCTTCGCGGCATTGGCGCGATATTCAGCAATCTCGCGGGCCTGCGCCTCGGTCTCGACAACGTTCAGAACGTCGCCCGCCTCGGGGGTCCCGTTCAGACCCAACACCTCAACCGGCACCGACGGGCCGGCTTCCTTGACCCGGTCACCGCGATCATTCTCCATCGCGCGGACCTTGCCCCACTGCTCACCCACAACGAAGATATCGCCCTGGCGCAGCGTGCCGTTCTGCACCAAAACCGTGGCCACTGGGCCGCGCCCCACGTCAAGTTGGGCCTCGATCACCGCGCCGGAGGCTGCCCGATCAGGGTTGGCCTTGAGCTCCAGAATTTCCGCCTGAAGGGCAATCGCCTCCAGAAGCTCGTCGAGGCCTTGGCCGGTCTGCGCGGACACTTCCACGTCCTGCACCTCGCCCGACATCTTTTCGACGATGACTTCGTGCTGCAACAGATCCGTCCGCACCTTGTCGGGCGTCGCCGCTGGCAGGTCGATCTTGTTGATCGCCACGATCATCGGCACCTCGGCGGCCTTCGCGTGATTGATCGCCTCGACCGTCTGCGGCATCACCGCGTCGTCGGCTGCGACGACAAGCACAACGATATCCGTCACTTGCGCCCCACGCGCCCGCATCGACGTAAACGCCGCGTGGCCGGGCGTGTCAAGGAAGGACAGCGTCTTGCCGTCCTGTTCCACCTGGTAGGCGCCGATATGCTGGGTGATCCCGCCAGCCTCGCCGGACACAACCTTCGCATTCCGGATCGCGTCCAATAGCGACGTTTTACCGTGGTCAACATGACCCATGATCGTGATCACCGGCGCACGAGGCTGCAGCGCGGCATCATCATCCTCGACGGTGTCGATCACATCCTCGACGTCGGCGTCCGAGACGCGCTGCACCTTGTGGCCGAACTCCTCAATGATGAGTTCGGCGGTGTCCTGGTCGATGGTCTGGTTCTGCGTCGCCATGATACCATTATTCATCAGCGACTTAACGACATCGGCGACACGCTCCGACATCCGGTTTGCCAGCTCGGACACGACAATCGCCTCGGGCAACTGCACGGTGCGGACAACCTTCTCACGCTCAACCGAGCCGCCCATGGCCTTTTGCCGCGCTCGCTCCTGCTTGCGTTTCATCGCCGCGAGCGAGCGCTGGCGTCCGCCCTCGCCACCCGACAGCGCCTGGTTCAGCGTCAGCTTCCCCGAGCGACGGTTGTTGTCCTCGCGCCCCTTTGGCCGCTGGCGATCCCGATCATCGCGCTCCTTGCGAACGGGCGTCGCCGTCTTCGGCGCACCGCGGTTCGGCCCATCGCTTGCAGGCGCCGCTGCCGGGGCCGCGGCAACCGCCGCCGCCTGAGCCTTTGCCTTCGCGGCCTCTTCCTCGGCCTTCGCCTCTTCCTCGGCCTTGCGCTTCAGCGCTTCCTCGCGCTCCCGCTCTTCGCGTTCCTTCGCTTCAACCTCGGCCTTCCGACGCTCGCGTTCAGCCGCACGCTCTGCTTCCTCAGCCGCGCGCTTCTGAGCATCTTCCGCCTCCCGCGCTTTCGCGGCCGCAAGTGCCTTCATCCGACGCTCCATCTCGGCATCCGAGATTCCCGCCGGGCGCTTCTTCGGGTCACCGCCCGCCGCAACGGTGCTGGGCTTGCCACCCCCACCGGCGCCACCACTTCCGGGCTTCGGCACAACCACGCGCTTGCGCTTGACCTCAACCGCGACATTCTTCGTCCGGCCGTGGCTAAAGCTCTGCTTTACCTGACCAGACCGACCGCTGCCGCCGCGCAGTCCAAGGGTCTTTTTGCCGTCGTTATCGCTCATGCGTCTTCTTTAGCCTTCCCGGCGGATGTTCCGCCGCCATGTTCGCGAACGCCCGAAAGCCGCGTCACGTCGTCCCTGATCCGATCAGCGAGTCCGCCCGCGGCAAGCGCCGCATGTATCACACGTTCCCGTCCGAAGGACAAACCCAATTCTGACGCCGTAAGCACGTCAAAATACGTGTTTTCCCCCTCTGGGGCCCGCAATTTGGTCTTTCCACGCTCCGATCCGTCGGACGCCTGGAACAAAAGCGCCGCCTCGCCCATCTCGAGCCAGCCCTTCACCTTCTCGTATCCCGCGACCCCCTGGCCGGCCTTGCGTGCCATCGAGATCAGGTCCGTCACCCGTCGCAACAGCCCGGTCTCGACCCGCTCAACCAGGCCGTCCGGCACCGACACCTTGGCTCGCGCCGCCCGTGAGAACAGCCCCTGTTCCGCCGCTTTCGCCAGCGATTCCCGATCCGCCGCCACCCAGATTCCGCGACCCGGCAACTTCTGCGCAAGGTCCGGAACCACCGCGTCATCCGGCCCGACCACGAACCGGATCAGGCCCGTCGTCGGCCCCGACACACCCGACGCGATACAGCGCCGCTCGGGCACATCGCGCGTCTTCTGCCGACCCCCGCGGGACATGGCGCACACCCGGCGCCTGAAATCAGGCGCCCGCCTCCTCGGTTTCGACCTCGGCGGCCTCGGAGTCCTCTTCCTCGATCAGATCGTTCGGATCAACCCAGCCCAACTGGATTCGCGCCGTCATCACCATGGTTTGCGCCTCTTCCAGGCTCACATCGAAGGGCTCAAGGATGCCGTCATCCTTCACCCGCTCGCCATCCACCTGGGTCCAGCCGCCCGCCAGCTCCCAATCTGCGCAGGTCGCGAAATCTTCAAGCGTCTTGACGTCGTCCTTGGCGAGAGCTTCCACCATCTGGGGTGTCAGCCCCTCGAATTCAACAAGGCTGTCCTCAACGCCCATCTCGCGCGCATTCTCCAGCGCCTTGGCGTTCTGCGCGTCGATAAAGTCCCGCGCCCGAGCCTGCAACTCTTCCGCCGTGCCCTCGTCAACCCCGTCGATCACCAGCAGTTCATCGGCCTCGACATAGGCGACCTCTTCGAGGCTCGTGAACCCTTCCGACACCAGAAGCTGCGCAAAGAACTCATCCAGATCGAGCGTATCCACAAAAAGCTTCGTGCGCTGCTCGAACTCCGCCTGACGCCTCTGGCTCTCCTCTTCCTCGGTCATGATGTCGATATCAAGGCCCGTTAGCTGGCTCGCCAGCCGGACGTTCTGACCGCGCCGCCCGATGGCCAGCGAAAGCTGTTCTTCGGGCACGACGACCTCGATCCGCTCAGCCTCTTCGTCCAAGACGACCTTCGCCACCTCGGCAGGCTGCAGTGCATTCACAAGGAATGTGGGCGCATCCTCGTTCCACGGGATGATATCGATCTTCTCGCCCTGCAACTCGTTCACAACCGCCTGCACGCGGCTGCCGCGCATACCGACACAGGCGCCGACCGGGTCAATCGAGTTGTCATAGGAAATCACCGCGATCTTTGCCCGGCTGCCCGGGTCGCGCGCGACGGCCTTGATCTCAATGATCCCGTCATAAATCTCCGGCACTTCCATCTTGAAGAGCTCCGCCATGAATTCCGGCGCCGTGCGGCTCAGGAAGATCTGCGGCCCCCGTGCCTCACGCCGGACGTCCTTGATGAAGCAGCGGATGCGGTCGCCGTTGCGATAGGCCTCGCGCCCGATCTTTTCGTTACGCCGCAAGACGCCTTCGCCCGTGCCGATATCGACGATGACGTTGCCGTATTCCTCGCGCTTGACGGTGCCGTTGATGATGGTACCCGCGCGGTCCTTGAACTCTTCGAACTGCCGGTCCCGCTCGGCCTCACGGACCTTCTGCAGGATCACCTGCTTCGCCGATTGCGCCGCGATCCGCCCCATATCCACCGGCGGCACCTCTTCCACGAAGACATCGCCGGGCTTCGGGTCCTCCATGTACTGCTTCGCCTGCTCAGGCGTCATCTGCGCCTGGTAGTTCTCCAGCTCTTCTGCCTCGGGGTCGATCACCGTCCGCACCCGCGTGAACGTCGCCTTCCCGGTCTTCCGGTCAATCGACACGCGAATGTCCATCTCGGCGCCGTACCGGCTCTTCGCGGCCCGGGCAAGGCTTTCTTCCATCGCCTCGATCACCAGCGCCGGGTCGATCATCTTCTCTCGCGCGACGGCCTCGGCGGTTTGCAAAAGCTCCAGCTGGTTGGCTGACGTAATGGGCATCAGGTCTCCTCTTCCCCATCCACGATGGTCTCTATCTCGTCGAATTGCGTCTCGTTGATCTGACCGGCATCCTTGCGCGCCTTCAGCACGTCCTTGATCAGCGCGTCCGTCAGGACAAGCTTCGCATCCGACAGCCAGTCAAACTTGAGCCCGATCACAGTGGGCTCACCGTTCACATCAATCTCGATCAGCACCTCGTCGCCCTCGGCTCCCATCAGGGTGCCTTTAAAGCGACGGCGCCCGTCGATCATGTCGTGCGTCTCGATCTTGGCCTCATATCCTTCCCACTGCTCAAAATCCTTGAGCCGGGTCAGGGGCCGGTCAATCCCGGGGCTCGACACTTCAAGCGTGTACGCATCCTCAATCGGGTCCTCGACATCCAGCGTCGCCGACACCGCCGTAGAAATCTCGGCGCAATCATCCACCTCGATCCCGCCATTCGGGCGCTCGGCCATGATCTGCACGGTGGCCTTCTTGCCGCCCATGTAGCGGACGCGCACAAGCTCAAACCCCATGCCCTCGATCACGGGCAGGATCACCTCGGCAAGGCGCCGATCAAGACTGGCTTTGGCAACAAGGTCAGACATCAGGGGTCCAAAAACAAAAAAACGGGCCGAGCGGCCCGTGACTTTTCCGGTGGAGCGTCGGGGGTGGAGGCCGAAGCACCGCTGTTATCGGCGATATACGCAGCGGCCCGTCCGGGCGCAAGGGCTCAGGTGAAAAACCAGCTCTCACCGATGCGCGACAGGTCGGGCGGGGCCTTGAACGCGACACGCGTCCGCGCGCCGGTCAACGACGATAGCCGCTCCAACGGCTGCGCGCCCAGCGGGATGCGCGCCACATGGGCCACGCCCAGCGTCAGTGTCTCTTTCGCCGCACGCGGAGCAAGCTCGATCCCCTTAGCAGCCGCCTCACGGATCAGGCCGGACATGGCATTCGCCGCCTCCGGATGCTCCATAGAGCCCCGGGCCAACCGCAACCGCACCGCACCACCTTCGGTCGGGCCATCGGCCAGAACCGCCTCGGCCAGCGGCCCTGCAGGCCGCGCCCAAAGCACCGTCTCATCGGTCTTGTGCGTCACGAGATGCCGCGCTCGCGCAAACTCTCCGACACGCGCCAGCGGCAGGTGTCCCGCCACATCCACGCGCCCGATCAACAGCGCCTCGGCCCGCATGTCGGGGTCCGCCATCGAGATCACCTCGACCGCGTCGAACCAGCCTTGGTCGCCAACGCGGGCAAGCCGTACACGGTCCTCGCCCTGCTCCATCACCCGGTACGGCCCGCTACCAATCACTGACGACCGGTCGCCCCCCGGTCGGACTGCAAACCTCGGGTCCGCAAGCCGCATCGGCAAACGCATATCCGGCTCTTTCAACGTAAGCTTCACGCCCCGCGCCGTGACCTTCGCGTCGAACGCCCGCAAGGACGCGGCCACATCCGCCGATTTCACGGGACGCCCATCATGGAACACCGCATCGTCCCGCAGCCGGAACGTCCAGACCCGGCCGTCCTCATCCGCATCCCACGACTGGGCAAGCGCGCCCCGCACCTCGTGCTCCACGCTCACCTGCGTCAGCGTCGCAAAGACACAGCCCTGTCCAAGAACTCGGGTCACCTCCGTCTCGGGCAAGGCAACCCGCAGCGTCCCACCGACCTTGGGGCTCGCCCCCGCCGACAGACCCGTCGCCGCCAGCACAGATGCCAGCGCGCCCGAGCTGATCAGCGAGCGTCGATCAATCTGGCTGCCCCGGCGGCTCACGAACTCACCTTGGAGCCAAACCGCTCCCGCAACGCATTCGTCGTGTTCACCAGCTGAGAGCTGATCCCCGGCTCCGACAACGCATGCCCCGCACGAGGCACGACGCTGAACGTCGACTTCGGCCAGGCGTTGTGCAGGTTCCACGCCGACACCGGCGGGCAGATCATGTCATACCGCCCCTGAACAATCGTACCGGGCACATCGGCCAGCCGGTCCATGCGGTTCAGGATGTGATTCTCATCCTCCAGAAACCCGCCATGGCTGAAATAGTGATTCTCCAGCCGCGCAAACGCCCGTGCATACTCCGCCGGGCTGTCCCCCGACGGCCCGTCATTGGCAATCGACGCCAGCGTGTTCTCCCACGACGTCCAGGCCCGCGCATACCGCGTCTCTTCCATCAGATCGCCCGAGAATAGCCGCCGGTTATAGGCGGCGATCAGATCGTCATGCTCGTCCGCCGGCACCAGATCCACAAAGCGCTGCCAGACGTCCGGCCAGAACTGCCCCGCGCCACCGCCATAGAACCACCGCAGCTCGGCATTCGTCATCAGAAACACACCGCGCAGCAAAAGGTGCATCACCCGATCCGGATGCTCCTGCGAATACAGCAAGCCCAGCGTCGCGCCCCAACTGCCGCCAAACACCAGCCACGCCTCGATCCCCAACGTCTCTCGGATCAGCTCAATGTCCCGGATCAGATGCCAGGTCGTGTTGGCCTCAACGCTCGCATGGGGCCGCGACCGGCCACAGCCGCGTTGATCAAACAGCACCACACGGTAATGCTCGGGGTCGAAATACCGCCGCATCGCCGGGCTGCAGCCGCCCCCCGGTCCGCCATGCAGAACCACCACGGGAACCCCATCCGGATTCCCGCACTGCTCGACATAAATGCGGTGGCCGTCCCCCACGTCGTGCATCCGCTGGTCGAAGGGCTCCAACGGCGGAAACAGATATTGGGTCGCAGCCTTTTTTCCTGCCACCTTGTTCATACTACCTTATATAGCGGAAAAGCCGCGCTGCGGGAGGGCCGAAAAGCGTTGACCGAGCAACAACACCAGATGACTCCGCCTGACACAACCGTCGATGTACAGGAAATCGAGAAATTCGACGCCCTCGCACAGGAATGGTGGGCGCTCGATGGGCCGTTTGCGCCCCTCCACCGCCTGACCCCGACCCGGATGGAGTACATCACGTCCCAGATCGCAGCGGAATTTGGCCAAGACCGGATGGACCAAAGCCCGTTCTCGGGCCTCTCCGTCCTCGACATCGGGTGCGGCGGCGGGCTCACCGCCGAACCACTCGCCCGCCTCGGCGCGTCGGTCACGGGGATCGACGCCGCCGAGCAAACCATCGCGGTCGCCCAGCGCCACGCCGCGCAATCGGGCCTTTCCATCGACTACCGGGTCTCAACCGCCGAAGCCCTCGCCGAGACGGGCGCGCAATTCGACACCGTCCTCGCGCTTGAGATCGTCGAACACGTCGCCGATCCCGCCGCCTTCCTCTCGGCCTGCGCCACCCTCGTCCGGCCCGGCGGGTTATTCATCGCCTCAACCCTGAACCGCACGGCGAAAAGCTATGCCCTCGCCATCGTCGGTGCCGAGTACATCCTAGGCTGGCTGCCCAAAGGCACCCACGACTGGTCCCGCTTCCTGACCCCCGACGAACTGACGTCACACATCGACGCCACCGGCCTCGACATGCAGGACCGCATGGGGATGGCCTACGTGCCCCTCAAAGACACCTGGCGCCTCACGCCCGACGACCTCTCCGTCAACTATCTGGTTCTGGCGCGAAAACCGGAGGCCTAGGGCCTATTCCTCCACCCCAAACCGCGTCCTGAGCTCCCGCAAGACCGGCAGCGCGGCCCGTACCCGCTCGACCCCGATGTCGCCGACCATCTTACTGATCACCGGCGTGATCGCCGCCACCGCCGCGTCCCTCGCGGACCGGCCTGCGGGACTGAGCGTCACAAACTTCTGCCGCGCATCGTCCCAATCGGGCCGGATATGCACATGCCCCGCGCGTTCCAGCTTGGACAGCGTGTTCGTCATCGCCCCTCGCGTGACATGAAACGACTTCGCCAATTGCGCCGGGGTCCGCTCACCCCCCATACGCGCCAGGTGGTTCAGCACCGAGAAATGCGACAGCTCCATCCCCTTGGGCAGCACGCGTGACAGATGGTTCCGCGCCAACTGGTCGGCCATGAACATCTCGCTGAACAGCGCGACCGCCAGCGGATCTTCCAGATTGGTGTCATCCATGCCAAACGCCTCCGCGCCCACCGATCACGCGTCAGCGCGCCGGGTCAAGAGAACGTCAGGCCGCCAGCAAGGCGTCCAGCTTATTCGACCGCTCAAGGTCGTACAAATCGTCGCATCCGCCCACATGCGTGGCACCGATGAAAATCTGCGGCACCGTGTGGCGGCCATTTGCCCGCTGCAGCATCTCTTGCCGCTTCTCCGGCGCAAGACTGACGTCAAACTCGGTGAAACTGACGCCTTTCTGGGTCAAAAGACGCTTCGCCGCGTGGCAGAATCCGCAAAGCGGGCTCGTGTAAATCTCAACGTTTTGCATCGGGTATCCTTTCGAGCCCGAAATAGGGCCCCTCCCCGGCCAATGCAACGCGCGCAAGGGCCAGCACGCTGACATGCGCTGCCCCGGCCGCCAACGCGGCCTCTGTCGCGGCCGTAAAGGTCGCGCCACTGGTCATCACATCATCGATCAGCAGCACCGATCGCCCCTTCAGGGCCGCGCCATGCCTTGGATGCGGCGCGATGGCGTGATCCAGATTGGCGGCCCGCTCTGCGGCGGTCATGCGCTCCTGCGCCCGGGTTGCCCGTGTCCGCACCAACGCCTCGGGCGCACAGTCGACGCCCCAAATCGTCGCCAAACGCTGCGCCAGCAAGGCCGACTGGTTGAACCGCCGCATCACCCGCCGGCGCCAATGCAGCGGCACGGGAACAAGGCACAGATCCGGCGCAAAAAGCGGGGTGCCCGCCCGCGCCATCCACTGCGCAAACGCCGGTGCAAGATCCAGCCGGTCACCATGCTTAAACCCCAGGATGATCCGCCGCGCCGTATCGCGATACTCCAGCGCGGCCCGGCCCCGCGCCCAGGCCCGGGGCGCAATCATGCAGGCATCGCAATGCGGGCGCTCGCCGACGTCGACCTGCCCCAGCAGCGGTACGCCACAGGCATCACACACGTCCGGCCCAAGAAACGGCGTATCCTTCCAGCATGACCCGCACAGCCCCAAGGGCGCCTGAACCGGCACGCCACAGGCGACGCATTGATCCGGAAAAAGCAGTTTGAGGGGGTTTTGCAACGCCAAGGGCATGGCATACCTCACATCCATGGCAGCCAGACTGACAGATCGCCCCCTCCTCCTCCGCCACCGCGCGCGGGCGATGCGGGCAAACAAGGGTCTGTTTCTGCACGAACTCGCCCGTGATGAGCTCATAGAAAGACAGAACGAGGTTAACAGAACCTTTACGTCGCCCATCGTCATCGCACCCTACCCGTCGCTCTGGCCCGATCTTCCGACCATCGACGACACCGAGACGCTGGACCTTCAGCCGGGGGCGCATGACCTTGTCCTTCACGCGATGGCCCTACACTGGGCGGATGACCCGGTCGGCCAGCTCATCCAATCCCGCCGCGCGCTTAAGCCTGACGGCCTGTTCCTGGGGGTGCTCTTCGGCGGCGAAACCCTCCACGAACTCCGCACCTGCCTGACCGAGGCGGAGGCCCGCCTTCTCGGCGGCCTTTCTCCCCGCCTGCTGCCCATGGCAGAGATCCGCGATATCGGGGCCCTTCTCCAACGCGCAGGCCTGGCCCTGCCCGTGGCCGACAGCCAGACCATCACGGCGACATATGACAGCCCGAGGGGGCTTCTGCACGACCTCCGCGCCATGGGGGAAACCAGCGCCCTCGCCAGCCGCGGCGCACCGCTGCGCCGCGACGTCCTTCACCATGCCGAGGCGCTCTATGCCGACCGCTTCGCTGACCCCTCGGGCCGCATCACCGCCACGTTCGATCTGATCTTCCTCAGCGGCTGGGCCCCCGCCGATAGCCAGCCCAAACCGCTCCGGCCAGGATCCGCCGCCCAGCGGCTGGCCGACGCCCTCGGCGCGACCGAGCAACCTCTCCAACGCGACACAAACGATTGACCTTGCCAGAATCCCGCATAAGTCGCCCCGAAGCAGCCAGTAGCAGGATCAGCGACGCGATGTTTGATGCCAAAAGCGACCAGCAAGTGACGTCCGAGGCCACTCACCTCCCCGCCGACCACCCGGCGGTGCCTCAGGCGAAGATCGGCATCCTGTTGGCGAACCTCGGGACCCCGGATAATTACGACTACTGGTCGATGCGCCGCTATCTGAACGAGTTTCTGTCCGACCCCCGCGTCATCGACTACTCGCCCTGGATCTGGCAGCCGCTGCTTCAGACGATCATCCTGACCAAGCGCCCGTTTTCGTCGGGCGCGGCCTACAAATCGATCTGGAACCACGAGGCGGGCGAAAGCCCGCTGATGACGATCACCAAGGCGCAGACCGCCAAGATTCGCTCAACGCTGGAAGCCCGCTACGGCGATAACGTCGTCGTCGATTTCTGCATGCGCTACGGCAATCCGTCCACGCGCTCCAAGGTGGCGGCGCTGACCGAACAGGGCTGCCGCAACATCCTGTTCTTCCCGCTCTACCCGCAATACGCGGGCGCCACGACCGCGACCGCCAACGACGCGTTCTTCCGCGCGCTGCTGGGTGAGAAATGGCAGCCCAACGTCCGCACCGTGCCCGCGTATTTTGACCGCCCCTCCTACATCGACGCCCTCGCCCAATCGGTGGAGCGGGCCTATGCCGCAGCCGAGACCCAGCCCGACATCCTCGTCGCCTCCTACCACGGCGTGCCCAAGCGCTATCTGATGGAAGGCGACCCCTACCACTGCCAATGCCAGAAAACGACGCGCCTGTTGCGCGAGCGTCTGGGCTGGTCCGAAGACAAGGTCGTCACCACCTTCCAATCCCGCTTCGGCCCCGAGGAATGGCTCCAGCCTTATACGGTGGAAGAAGTCGCCCGCCTCGCTGAGGCCGGGAAAAAGAACATCGCCGTAATTGCGCCCGCCTTCTCATCCGACTGCATCGAGACGCTCGAAGAGATCAACGAAGAGATCAAGGAAAGCTTCGAAGAAGCAGGCGGCGAAGACTTCACCTACATCCCCTGCCTCAACGACGACGACGCCCACATTGCGGCCCTCGTCGAGGCTATCGAAGACAGCCTCTCCGGCTGGACACCATAGAAAAAGCCCGCCCCGAAGCGAGGCGAGCTTGCAAGAGCTCGATGAGCGGCGCCCGAAGCGCTCCGTCAGATCAGCAGAACCTGCGTCCCGTTCTTCGCCAGCCCGTACAACTCCGCAATATGCTCGTTGTACAAGCCAATGCACCCGTTCGACGACCGCCGCCCGATCTTGCGCGTGTCATGGGTCCCGTGAATCCGATAGTACGTCCACGACAAATACAGCGCATGCGACCCCAGCGGGTTATCCGGCCCGGGCGGCACATAGGGCGGCCATTCCGGATTGCGCTTCAGCATCGCCGGTGTCGGGCGCCAATCCGGCCCCTCGACCATCCGCACTACCTTCGTCCGCCCGCGCCGTGTGAGGTCCTCGCTCATCGGCACGCTCGTCGGATAGAGCTTGTAGATCGTCTGATCCTCGCTCCAGTAATGCAGCGCGCGCGACGAGATATCCACAAGGATCGCCCCACCGCGGGTGTTATCGAAATACGGCTGCCAGTCCAGCGCCCGAAAGCTCGACGCGTTGCGGCGCACAGTGTTGATGTCCGGCCGGTACTCGGTGCTGTTCGCCACCTGTCCCAGGGCCGGCGTCGCCAGCATCCCGGCAGCGGCCGCCGCTGTCCCAAGAAACGCCCGGCGGGTGTTATTGAAGTGATCTGACATCGCTCACATCCTTCGTTTTGGTTCCCCGTCGCAGGTGGTACCTCGCATCCCTTTGCGCAACAAATCAAACGAATGTGTATCCGCAGACTTTCGCGCGTGTGATTTGAATGCGACACGGGTCTCCAGTAAGAGCCCCGAAAACGCAGCAGCCCGAGCCCAAAATGTACGCAATCGCCCGCATATTCGCGTTTCTTGCCCTCGCGGTCCTCGCAGCCTGCGGGCCGCCCGCGTCAAACGCCGTCGTCACGACCCTCCCCGACGGCACACCGGGGCCGAGTGTCTACCAGATTCGCGCGAGTGATAAGGACGATATCCAACTCCGCATGCTTGATTCCGTCAACGCCCTGCGTCAGGCCGCAAACGTTCCGGCAGTGACGATGAACGCCAAACTGAATGCGGCGGCGGCGACCCATTCCCGCGACATGTCCGTCCAGAACCGCCCTTGGCACTTCGGCTCCGACGGCTCCTCCCCGATTGACCGTGTGGTCCGCGCCGGGTTCGACGGCCAACTCGTGGGTGAAAACATCTCCGAGACCTACGAGACCGAGACCCAGACCCTCGCCGCCTGGATGGAAGACCCGGCCACCCGCACCGTCATCCTTGACCCCCGCGCCCGCAGCCTGGGATTTGAATGGTACCAGGAAGACAACGGCAAACTCTGGTGGACCCTGATCCTCGGCACCTGAGCCGCGCTATCGATGGGCCCTGGACCGGCGATCCGACAGAACTGCAGAGCGGTTTATTGTGGTCATACCGCACTCGATCCGAGCGACGCGCTTCCGGCGACCAATCGCCGGGCCTGGGGAGGGCCCGTCGATAGCGCGGCGGCCTAAAGGCCTCGATTCCGCGCTGGGCAACGCTCACCCGTCACCTAGACCACCACATCCAGCTCCGCCTGCTGCCCGACCCCGAACACCCGCTTGTACCGCGCAATCTGATCCTCGGTCCCCATCGCCTTGCGGGGGTTATCGCTCAGCTTGACCGTCGGACGCCCGTTCGCCGCCACCGCCTTGCAGACCAGACTGAACGGCGCCAACGCGTCTCCCTCCACGAGCCCCCGGAAATCGTTCGTCAACAGCGTGCCCCAGCCGAAGCTCACCTTTACCCGGCCCGCAAACTGCTTTTGCAGCGTGACGATCTTGTCCACATCCAGCCCGTCCGAGAAAATCACCAGCTTCTCCCGCGGGTCCTCGCCGCGCTCCGTCCACCAGCGGATTGCCGTCTCGGCCCCCTCCGCCGGATCGCCGGAGTCAATCCGCACCCCGGTCCACTGCGCCAGCCAGTCGGGCGCGTCCCGCAAAAACCCCTCGCTGCCATAGGTATCGGGCAGGATCACCCGCAGGTTCCCGTCATGTTCCTCATGCCAATCCGCCAACACGTCATAGGGCGCCCGCGCCAGCGCCTCATCCGTCTCGGCCAGCGCCGAATAGACCATGGGCAACTCATGGGCGTTGGTCCCAATCGCCTCCATGTCGCGGTTCTTGGCGATCAGACAATTCGACGTCCCCACAAACGCCTCGCCCAAGCCTTCCATCATCGCCTGAACCGCCCAATCCTGCCACAGGAAGGAATGCCGCCGCCGCGTGCCGAAATCCGCGATCCGCAGACCGTCCACCTCCCGCAACCGCTCAATCTTCTCCCACAGCTTGGTCATCGCCCGCGCGTACAGCACCTGCAGTTCGAACTTGCCCAGACCCTTCAGCACCGCGCGCCCGCGCAACTCCATCAGCACGGCCAGCGCCGGGATTTCCCACAGCATCACCTCGGGCCAAGCGCCCTCAAAGGTCAGCTCATACTGATCACCGCGCCGCTCCAAGTGATAGGGCGGCAACCGCAGCGCCTCCAGCCAGTCCATGAACTCCGGCGTAAACATCTGCCGCTTGCCATAGAACGTGTTCCCCCGCATCCACGTGCTTTCCCCCCGCGTCAGCGACAGCGAACGGATGTGATCCAGCTGCTCGCGCAACTCGCCCTCGTCGATCAAGGACGCCAGCGGCACAGTCGTCGTCCGGTTGATCAGCGAAAACTCCACCGTCGTGTCCGGCTTGTTGCGGAAGATCGACTGGCACATCAGCACCTTGTAGAAATCCGTGTCGATCAGCGACCGCACGATCGGGTCGATCTTCCACTTGTGGTTCCAAACCCGTGTCGCAATGTCGACCATCGCCATCTCCCTATGCCCAAGCGAGGCGCGCGTGTCAGAGCCCGATGAGCGCGCGCCTCAAGCCAGCTCCACCCCGGCCGATGCCATCCCGTCCTGCGCCGCCTTCAGCGACCCGTCCAGATCAATCGCCCGCGTCAGGGAGTCTATCACCCGCGTCCGGAACCCAAGTTTCGCCGCATCCACGGCCGAATAGTTCACACAGAAATCCGTCGCCAACCCCACGAGCACTACCGTATCCACGCCCCGCGTGCGCAGATATCCCTCCAGCCCCGTGGGCGTCGTGTGATCATTCTCGAAAAACGCCGAATAAGAGTCTATTTCACCACGAAACCCCTTCCGGATCACCAGATCCGCAAGATCCGTATTCAGCCCGGCATGAAACGCAGCCCCCTCCGAGCCCTGAATGCAATGATCCGGCCACAGCACCTGCGGCCCATAGGGCATCTCGGTGACCGAGAAGGGCTCCAGGCCCTCATGGGACGAGGCAAATGACGAATGGCCCGCTGGATGCCAATCCTGCGTCAGAACCCGCACCGGATACTCCGGCATCAACGCATTGATCGGCGCCACGATCTCATCCCCGCCTGCCACCGCCAGCGCGCCGCCCGGGCAAAAGTCATTCTGCACGTCAATGACGATCAGGGCTTCATTGGCCGGGCGCATGTGGGGTCCTCCGCAGGTCAGGCGGAGGGGACAGGGTTGCGGGCCGCGTGTCAACCTTGTCCACAAGCCCCGGTCGGCATAGCACTGCCGCATGTACACCGTGGCCGCCCTCTACAAGTTCACGCCGTTCGAGGCGCCGGAGGCAATCAAGCCCCCGCTCCTTGCCGTCTGCGAGGCAACCGACGTCAAGGGCACCCTCCTCCTCGCCCGGGAGGGCCTCAACGGCACCATCGCCGGGTCCGCCACTGGCATCGAAACTGTCCTAAGCCACATTCGCAGCCTGCCGGGTTGCGCCGAGATCGACGTCAAACTCAGCACCGCCACCGACGCGCCTTTCGCCCGAATGAAGGTCCGCCTCAAGGTCGAGATCGTGACCATGCGCGCCCCCGACGCCGATCCCAACATCGCGGTCGGCCAATACGTCGCGCCGAAGGACTGGAACGCCCTGATCGCGCAAGACGATGTCGCTGTCATTGACACCCGCAATGACTACGAAGTGGACATCGGCACCTTCGACGGCGCCGTCGACCCTCAGACCACCAGCTTCGGAGAGTTCCCCGCCTGGTGGCGCGCCAATCGCGACCGCTTCGACGGCAAGCGCATCGCCATGTTCTGCACCGGCGGCATCCGCTGCGAGAAAGCCACCAGCTTCCTCAAGACCGAAGGCGTCGACGACGTCTATCACCTCAAGGGCGGCATCCTGAAATACCTCGAAGACGTCCCCGCAAGCGAAAGCCGCTGGACCGGCCACTGCTTCGTCTTCGACGGCCGCGTCTCCGTCGGCCATGGCCTTGCCGAAGGCCCGCATCACCTCTGCCACGCCTGCCGCATGCCCCTGACCGACACCGACCTCACCCGCCCCGAATACGAGCCCGGCGTGAGCTGCCACCAATGCCGCGACACCAAATCCGAAGAAGACCGCGCCCGCTACCGAGAACGCCAACGCCAGAAAGAGCGCAGCAAGACCACCCGAAATCGCTCTGCTTCAAATTAAGTCTTAGTATCAGTGACTTACATTCGGTCCCCATGGGGACCGCCGGAATCCTACGTCCCTGAGACCCAGATTGCTCCCTCCGAAACCATGCCCTATAGACTGCCCCCATGAGCTTCGGGCACCGCCATCTTCTCGGCATCGAACCGCTGTCCCAGTCGGATATTCTGACGCTTCTCGACCTGTCCGACCGCTACGTCGACCTCAACCGAAGCGCCCAGAAACACAGCGACGCCCTAACGGGCCTCACCCAGATCAACATGTTCTTCGAGGCTTCGACCCGCACCCAATCCTCCTTCGAGGTCGCAGGCAAAAGATTGGGCGCCGACGTCATGAACATGGCCATGCAGGCCTCCTCCATCCGCAAAGGGGAGACGCTGATCGACACGGCCCTCACCCTCAACGCCATGCATCCCGATCTCCTCGTCGTCCGCCACCCCCACTCCGGCGCGGTGAACCTCCTGGCCGAGAAGGTGAACTGCTCCGTCCTCAACGCCGGAGACGGGCGCCACGAACACCCCACCCAGGCCTTGCTGGACGCGCTCACCATCCGCCGCGCCAAGGGCCGCCTCCACCGCCTCCGCATCGCGATCTGCGGCGACATCGCCCACAGCCGCGTCGCCCGCTCCAACATCATCCTGCTCGGCAAGATGGAGAACCGCGTCACCCTCGTCGGCCCCCCCACTCTCATGCCCTCGGGTGCCGCCAACTGGGGCGTCGAGGTCACCGACAACATGGCCGAGGGCCTGAAAGACGCCGACGTCGTGATGATGCTCCGCCTCCAGCGCGAACGCATGGACGGCGCCTTCATCCCCTCCGAGCGCGAGTACTACCACCGCTTCGGCCTCGACGCCGCCAAACTTGCCCTCGCCGCCCCCGACGCCATCGTTATGCACCCGGGCCCGATGAACCGCGGGGTTGAGATCGACGGGACCATCGCCGACGACATCAACCGCTCCGTCATTCAGGAACAGGTCGAAATGGGCGTCGCCGTCCGCATGGCCGCGATGGACCTCCTAGCCCGCAATCACCGCCTCTCCCGCGGCCCAACAGAGGTCATGGCCTGATGCAGGAACCCAAGGATCCCAAAATGTCCGGGCGCATCGCCATGATCGCGCTTCTGGTTCTGTTCGCGATTGCCGGGATGATGGTTTGGATCGCCGGATGAGGGAGGTCTCGCCGCACGAACACGGCACCGTCCGCGTGTTCGCGATCAACCTGCCCGAGCCCGACGCGACCCGTTTCGCCGAGACGAGGCTTGGCGCCGCGCTGGGCGTTGACCTGGACCCCTCCTATGTCGACGTCGTGACGCTCGCAGATCTGGACGAGGTGGGGCTTAGCGGGTTACTGATCGACGGCCACGGGATCGATGAGCAGACCCTGTTCCCGGACAAGACCAAACTGGACGCATTGGACGGTGTCGCTGTCGTGATGACATCGAAAGCCATCCGCACCCGCCCGGCACACCTGTCCGAAAGCACCGAGCTGACCCTAATCGGCGCCTACCCCGTGGCCCGGGCAGAGCCCTCAATCGGTGGTTTTCAAAAGGCGGAGGTTCCGGAGAAAGCTGTGCCCAGCGCTCCCGATCAAAGGCCGCCCTCCGCGCCGGTAAAAAGACCCTGGCTGATCGTCGGCGCGGCGCTGGCCATCGCCGTTCTCATAGTCATCATGGCGCTCCGTTAGTATGCCAAAGCTCTTCAAAAACGCGCGCCTCATTGACCCCGAAGGAGGCGAATCTCTCGGCGCCCTGCTCGTAGACGGTGACCGGATCACGCGGTTGGGCCCCGAAGCCGACGCCCCGTCCGACGCCACCGTCATCGACTGCCAAGGCAAATGCCTCGCACCCGGCATCGTCGACATCGGCGTGAAGGTGTCAGAACCGGGCGAGCGCCACAAAGAAAGCTTCCGCACAGCAGGCCTCGCCGCAGCCGCGGGGGGTGTCACCACCATGGTCACCCGCCCCGACACGCTGCCTGCCATCGACACACCCGAAACGCTCGAATTCGTCACGCGCCGCGCGAACGAAGCCGCGCCGGTCCACGTCCTTCCCATGGCTGCGCTTACAAAAGCGCGGGCCGGACGCGAAATGGTTGAGATCGGGTTCCTCAAGGACGCGGGCGCCGTGGCCTTCACCGATTGCGATCACGTCGTGCAGGGAAACAAGGTCCTGTCGCGCTGCCTCAGCTACGCCGCCGCCCTCGACGCCCTTGTCGTCGCGCACCCGCAAGATCCGGGCCTGTCTGACGGTGCCGCGGCGACCAGCGGCGCTTTCGCCTCGCTGCGCGGATTGCCCGCTGTGTCGCAAATGGCCGAGCAAATGGGCCTCGACCGAGACCTCGCGCTGGTCGAGATGACGGGCGTCCGCTACCACGCCGACCAGGTGACCACGGCGCGCGGCCTCGCTCGGATCGCGGCCGCCAAGGCGGCCGGGCTTGATGTGACAGCAGGCGTTTCGATCCACCACCTGACGCTGAACGAACTCGACGTCGGCGACTACCGCACCTTCTTCAAGGTCAAGCCCCCCCTGCGCAGCGAAGACGACCGCCGCGCGGTGGTCGAGGCCGTCGCATCCGGCCTGATCGATGTCATCTCGTCCATGCACACGCCGCAGGACGAAGAATCAAAACGCCTGCCCTTCGAAGAGGCCGCCTCGGGCGCGGTGGCGCTGGAAACCGTCCTTCCCGCCGCGTTGCGCCTCTATCACGCGGGCGACCTAACGATCCCGCAGCTCTTCAAGGCCCTCTCTGCCAACCCGGCAAAGCGCCTCGGCCTCGACTGCGGCACGCTGGAGCCGGGCGCCCCTGCCGACCTCGTTCTCTTCGACCCCGATACGCCCTTCGTACTGGACCGGTTCACACTTCTGTCGAAGTCCAAGAACACCCCCTTCGACGGCGCACGTCTGCAAGGGAAAGTTCTCGGCACCTGGGTGTCCGGCCAGCGCGTGTTCGGAGATGCCTGAGCTTATCGCCTCGCCCGGCCTGCTCGCCGTGACGGCGGTCTGTGCGTACTTGTTGGGTTCCGTGCCTTTCGGCCTCGTGATGGCGCGGCTTTTTGGGCTGGGCGACCTGCGCGCCATAGGGTCGGGCAATATCGGCGCCACGAATGTCCTGCGGACCGGGAACAAGGTCGCGGCCTT
This sequence comes from Pseudomonadota bacterium, assembly GCA_039190895.1. GTDB lineage: Bacteria > Pseudomonadota > Alphaproteobacteria > Rhodobacterales > Rhodobacteraceae > Ovoidimarina. Next base: position 23,144 of record JBCCXY010000046.1, read on the forward strand.
TGCGACGTTGGTACTGGACGCAGGGAAGGGGGCCATCGCCGTTCTGACCGCCCGCGTGCTGATCGGCGAGGACGCCGCCCAAATCGCGGGCCTCTTTGCTTTCCTCGGCCACCTCTACCCGATCTGGATCAGATTTCGCGGCGGAAAAGGAGTGGCAGCGTTCCTTGGAACCTTGCTCGCCCTCTCGTTGCCGGTCGGCGCGGCGGCCTGCCTGACCTGGCTCGCCATCGCGGCGGCCCTGCGTTTCTCGTCGCTGTCGGCCCTTGCGTCAGCCGCCCTCGCCCCGCTGTGGGCAATTCTGCTCGGCGCAGGCAGTCAGGTGGTCCTGCTGTTGGCCTTTGCTGCACTGATCTTCTGGACGCATCGTGGCAACATCCAGCGCCTGTTGGCGGGAACAGAACCAAAGATCGGCAAATCCTAAGGCAGCCGGTCAAACGCCCACGCCGCCGCATCGGCCACCGCTGGATCCGCATCCCCCCGCAACGCGGCCACAGATGGCTTCAGTCGCACCGCGCCGGAATTGCCGATCGCATAGCACACGTTCCGAACAAACCGATCCCGCCCGATCCGCTTGATCGGCGACCCCTGAAACCGCTCCCGAAACGCCGCGTCATCCAGCCGGGCGAGGTCCTCCAGCGGGGGTGCCACCGTCCCCTCCCGCGCTGCGTACCTTATCTCGGTTGCCTGCCCGGCGTACTTGTTCCACGGGCAGACGGAGAGGCAATCATCACACCCGTAGATCCGGTTCCCCAAACCGGGCCTCAGGTCTTCATCCACCGGCCCCTGATGCTCAATCGTCAGGTACGACACGCAGCGTCTGGCATCCAACTGGAACGGCGCCGGGAAAGCGTCGGTCGGGCAGACGTCCAGGCAGGCCCGACACGACCCGCAATGCTCCGTCTCGGGCGCGTCCGGCTCCAGCACTGCAGTCGTGAAGATCGACCCGAGAAAGAACCAGTTCCCCAGACGTCGAGACAACAGGTTTGTGTGCTTCCCTTGCCACCCCAGCCCGGCCGCCTGCGCGAGGGGTTTCTCCATGACCGGTGCGGTGTCGACAAAAACCTTCACCTCACATCCGGCCTCGGCCACCAACCATCGAGCAACGCGCTTCAGCCGCGCTTTGACCACATCATGATAGTCTTTTCCGCGTGAATAGACACTGATATTGCCCGTTTCCGGTAGCTTGAGGCCCGCCAATGAATCCCCGTCCGGCGTGTAGGCCTCCGCCAACATGATCACCGAGCGCGCCTCGGGCCACAATGCCGTCGGGTCGCCGCGCCACGCCATTCTCTCGGCCATCCAGGCCATCTGCCCGTGCCGCCCCTCGGCCACGAACTCCGCCAACCGATCCGCGGTGTATGGCGCGGCCCCGGGCTCACAAATCCGCGCCTCCGAAAACCCTTCCTCAAGGCACCGCGCGACGAGCGCAGACTTGAGCACCTCTCGTGTCTTCTTCTGGCTGGAAATACTCCGGGGGGTCTGGGGGGCTGGC
>JBCCXY010000047.1:0-24220 GCA_039190895.1 Pseudomonadota bacterium
ATTGAAACCGAGGCCGCTCGGCGCGGCCACACCGTGATGCTGACGAATTCGCATGATGACGCGATCACGGAAGGCAATCAGATCGCTGCGCTTCTGGATCGCTCGCCCCGTGGGCTGATTGTGGCGGCCTGCAACGATTCCAGCGTTACGTTGCAGACAACCCAGACGCGCGTGATGTCCATCGACCGCCGCTTCCTCAACTTTCCCCTTGTCGGCACAGACAACGCGAAGGCCTCGGCGAAGCTCGCGACCTATCTCGTAAGCCTGGGGCACCGGCGGTTGGCCTACTTGGCCGGACCGCAATCCACCGAAGTGGGGCGGCAGCGGCTTGAGGGGTTCAAGACCCAGTTTGAAACGCACCGGCTACAAAACCCCGACTTGAGCCTCTCGGTTCACGAGGGCAGCTTCGACTATGACAGCGGTGAGCATCTTGCGCGGACGCTGTTACTCCTACCGAAAGCAGAGCGCCCGACCGCGATCGCTGCCGCGAGCGACCAGATGGCGGTCGGCGTACTGCGCGCGGCACGCGACATGGACATCGCGGTGCCTCAGGCTGTGTCGGTAGCTGGGTTCGATAACATCACGCTGGCCTCGCTTGTGGTTCCACGGCTCACCACGGTGGCACAGCAGACAGAGCTTTTGGCAAAGGACGCCGTGCGCCGGGTGCTGGACGATGAGAGTGGAGACGATGACGCGTTGATCGACGGTGAACTCGTGATCCGGGAATCCACTGGGCGGGCGCCAGCTGACTAGGGCTGGCCAGTCTCGAACCAGGTCATCACCGCCTTCGCCCAACCCTCTGGCGAGGCGTGACCGCCTTGGTGCAGAAGCAGCGTGATCTCCCCTGCATCGCAGTCGGTCCAATGACGCAGCCAAAGATCGCCCTCCACGCTGCTGCGTTCCGGTTGACGCGCCCGGCAGCCATTGTTCTCGCGCAGGACCTTGAGCGATGCCCATACGTCGCCCTGAACAACCGAACCGTCGAAGAAGGACCGGCCTTCCAGTGGCACCACTCGGTCTGTCCACCCATGGGTGTGGAAGAGCCGCACGGGGCCCGCGCATGTAGCAGGCAGGCTCTCCCAGAAGGCGCCTGCCATCGGCGCGTAGGCATCGGCGAAGTTGGGCAGGTGGCAGGCGATGTCCCAGACCATCGAGCCGCCGCGGGAGAACCCGGCAAGCAAGACCGGCACCTCAGGTAACTCGTGCCGCATCCGAACGTCAGCGAGGACATTGCTTATGAAGTCCATATCGTCCCGATCGAACGCCATAGCATCCGCGCGCACCGACCAGTCTTGCGTCCACCGTGCCTCTGGGTGCTCCCCATTTGGCGCAACGAAGACGTAGCCCCGCACAAGGGCCTCTGACGCCATGCCCGATTGCAGCATGCCGCGCCCGCTGCCGCCGCCACCGTGAAGGTGAATGACGATGCCCTTCGGGTCCTCCCCGTCGGGCAGCAGGAGGTGGTAGGATCCATCCACCAAGCCGCACGGCCTGTTCTCGCCGCCGCAGACTTGCGCCATTGCGGGCACTATGCTCGCCACACTGAATAGGAGCGCCAAGACCGTCCTAACCATCACCGACCTCCTCTATCCTCGTGTGTCTCTTCGCCCCCCCAGCGCCCGGCGCAGCTCTTCCGTCGCCATGCTGTGAAGCCACAGCGAGAAGGGGTCATGTTTGGTGGTTCGCGTCGCAATCGACATCGGCGCCGCCGACATTTCGAAGGGTAACGGATAGATGCCAAGGTCGAACTTCTCCGCCACGGGTCCGATCAGCGCCGGGAACGTCGTAAACAGCATCTTGCCCTGGCTGGCGACGTAGAGCGCCTGCATGAAGCTGTTAACTTTCAGCGCGACGTGCCGCGTTATACCAACCACCCGCGCAGCGTCATCGACGGGCGCCCTGCCTTGCACGCCAGTATGGACCTGGACATGCGGCAGCCTTGCCCAGTCCTCAGCCGATGGCCTCTCGGGCAGCCCCAGGCTTTTTGCGCCTACGAACGCCCAGCCGAGGTTCCGGATCAGGGTCAGGCTCTGCCCCGGCTCGGCTTTGTTGCGGTACATTGCGATCAACAGGTCGAGTTCGCCGCCGCGCAGTCGCGTGTTTCCGGACCGCGCATCCGTTATGTGGAAGGACAGGCCTGGCGCCAAAGCCTTCAGCGCGTCGCAAAGATCGCCCGCCAAAGGCGTCGCCAAGTCGAAGCAGCCGATCACCACCTCACGTGCCGCCTGAGCCGGATCAAACCTGACCCCGCTTTCCACGATGCTTGCCGCATCGCCCAGAAGCTGCCTCAGTGGCACCTGCAGGTCCGTCATCAGCGGCGTCGGTATCAGCTTGGGCCCGTGCCGCACGAGCAGCTGATCGCCCATCATGTCGCGCAGCCGATTAAGCGCATGGCTCACCGCCGATTGCGTGCGCCCGATGCGCTTTGCCGTTGCCTGCGTGCTTTCTGTTTCCATCAGAACCAGCAACAGAGGCAGCAGGTTGAGGTCGATGCGAGAAAGCCGTTTTTGAAGGTCGTCGCTCATGCAACGACCGTAATCAGGCAGATATTCATTATGAAATGAAAACTAGTAATTTTGAGCGTTGGCCAAGCCAATTCATAATGAAGGCGTTCAATTGCTCAAGGAAGTCAACCATGAAGGGCCTGATCGGCGATGCGGGTTTTAACCCGGTCAACACCGTTTCTGTGGGCGACACTGACTAAACGATGGCGGACAACCGTGCGACGCGCCTGATCCCACTGTGGATCTACGGCTTCTCGGCGCTGCTGTTTCTCAGCAGCCTGGTTGGGATCTATGGGGGTTACGTCAACCCGGGCGTCCTGCTCGCCGAATACGCTGGCGCGGATTGGTCGGCGCCGCACACGCGGATGCTAGCGGGTTTTTGGGGCTCAAAGAACCTCGCCTTTTGCATCGTCTTCGTGTTCGCGCTTCTAACCAAGCGCGTGGCCTGGCTGGTCCCGCTCTTCGCGTTCCGCTTCATCAGCGACGGCACCGACATGTTGGTTTTAACCCCTCTTTACCGCGAGGCGAGCCTCGTCGAAATCGTGCTGCCGTTCCTCGTGCTCGGACTGCCGTCGCTTTTTGCGGCGCTGGTCCTGCACAGCCGCGATACCCCAAGACCTGCCCCATGACCCACCTGTTCGAGAACCATCCGTTGCCGCTCTGGTCGCTGGTCCCTGCGATTTTGCTGGTTGCGATTTACACGATGCTTTCGTGGCTCGCCTTCAGAAACCAAACGTTCTTCTTTGAAAGCATGGCGATCCCGATCCCCGAACACTTCTTCATGATCTGGAGCTGGGGCGGCAAGAACACCGCGATGGTGGTCGTGCTCCTGCTCTCACTCATCAGCCGCCGAGCACTGCCCCTGGTCATTGCCTGCGCCATGCTACTCACGGGCCAGATAGGCGACGTAAATGCAGGCGTTCGGACAAATGTGAACGTCTTCGTGACTTGGATCGCGTTCGTCCTGACCTGCGCCCAGATCACGATGCTTTATGCCGCTCTGATCTTGCGAAAGAGTGCCTAGCGGGGCCGTCTGTAACGCCTGAGATCCGTTTCAATAAGCGCACTGGCGACATGGGCCTCCCCGCAGTTCGGGATTTTGTGTTGGCGGACTAAGGTATTCCGGCTGAGGCAATTCAGTGCTTGCCGCTGGCGCGCAGGGCTTTCTTGCGGCGCATTGATTTTGAGAAGCGCTTCTCTGTAAGCTCTCTTGATACAAATCGATTTACCAATTTTCGGAGGCTCGCGCGTTGCTGAACAGATTACATTTTTCAGGATTATTAGCGGGGTTGAGCGCGGCGTTTTTGGCCGGTGCCGTCGGGGCGCAGACAGAGCTGAAAGTGGCGATGAAGGCGCAGCCTCCCACGCTTGATCTGCATGTCACATCAACCAACACGGTGCGCAATGTCGCCGCCCATGTAAACGAGGGGCTGTTCGCCTTCGACAGCGATTTCAACCCCGCTCCGATGCTGGCAGAGAGTTATGAGATCAGCGAAGACGGGCTGAGCTATACGTTCCAGATCCGGCAGGGCGTTCCCTTTCACAACGGCGATATCCTGGATGCCGATGACGTGGTGGCCTCTCTCAACCGCTGGCTCAAGCGCAGTTCGTTTGGGCGGACGCTAAGCAGGTACGTTACGTCGGTTGACGCCACGGGCCCGCACACCGTTGTTCTGCAATTGAACGAGCCTGCCAACTTTGTGATCACAGCACTCAGCACCTGGCGCGCTGGACCGTTCATCTATCCGGCAGAGGTCATCGCTGCGGCGGGGGAAGAGCGGATTACGGAGTTTGTCGGAACGGGGCCCTTCCAGTTTGTCGAGTGGCGCGAAGGGCAGGAAATCCGGCTGGAGCGGTTTGCCGACTATGCCGCCGTCGAAGCGCCCGCAGACGGGTATGCGGGCCGCAAGGACGCCTTCGTCGACACGCTGCGCTTCATCTTCGTGCCTGAGCTTTCGGTGCGCCGCATTGGGGTGGAGACGTCCGATTTCGACGCCGCCCTCGACATTGATGCTGACAGTTCCGAGCGCTACAAGGCGGATCCCAACGTGATGTCTTCACTCGGCGCGCCGCGCATGACGACGCTGATCCCCAACAAGTCTTCAGGCCCGATGGCCAGCCTGGAGTTGCGCAAGGTGGCTCAGGCCGCCGTCTGCGTGGAAGACATCCTTCCGGTTTACGGCAACGCGGATTTCTGGCGGGTCGATCCCAGCCTGACCTGGCAGGAAACAGCTTGGTGGAGCGATGCGGGCGCCGCGCTGTATAACCAGTGCGACCCGGAGGGCGCCAAGGCCATGGCCGAGGCCGCCGGTTATGATGGAACCCCGATCCGCCTGGCCCTCTCAAGCGAGGATGAATCGAAGTACAATGTCGGTCTGGTGCTTGAACAGCAGCTGGAACGCGCGGGGCTTGTGGTCGAGCTTGAGGTTCGGGATGCGGCGGCGCATGAGGATACGCTCGACATGAAAACCGCGTGGGACCTCGCGATCAGTGAGCACACCTATCGCAGTCACCCGATCCTTCACTCTCACCTTCAAGCCACCTGGACGGGATGGTGGGAAAACGCCGACCGCGATGCGCTGGTGGCCGAGTTTCTGACGAGCTCCGAAGACTACGCCAAGGCGATCTGGGACCGCATTCATGCCCTGTATTATGAGGATGCGGCGATCATCAAGATCGGCGACTACTTCGAGCATCACATCACTCGCGGCGCGGTGGACGGATATGCGGGCATGCCCGAGCCGTTTTTCTGGAACGTTCGTGTCGAGCCGTAATCGGGGTCGCCCGTGAGGGCCTACCTGTTCCGGCGACTGTTCGGAACTCTGCTCACCCTGTTCATCGTCGTTACGTTGGTTTTTGTGATCACCAACGTGATCCCTGGCTCACCCGCAGCCCTGATACTGGGGGAAGACCGGACGTTGGAGCAGGTTCGGGACCTGGACCGGGAGCTTGGGCTGGATCGCCCGCTGCCGCTCCGTTTTGCGGTGTGGCTCGCAGGCGTGCTGACGGGCGATCTTGGAACGTCGTATTTCAGCGGTGCCAAGGTGTCTGAAGTCATTCTGCAACGTTTGGAACCAACGCTAATTCTGACCGCGACATCGGCCATTCTGGCCGTGGGTCTTGGGGTCTCTTTGGGTGTGTTGGCAGCGCTCTTCCGGGGCGGTGCATTCGATATTGGCGCACGGATTACCGCCTTGACGGCGGCTGCAATGCCCAACTTCTGGCTCGGCTTGCTGCTTATTCTTCTGCTGTCTCTTTATTGGAGGCTTCTTCCCGCCGCCGGATATGTCAGCTTCTTTGAGAACCCGGGCGATGCCTGGCGCTACATCATCCTGCCTTCGATCACGCTTGGCGCCAGCCATGCCGGAATTGTGTCCCGCGTCGCGCGGGCCAATCTGCTGGAAGAGTTCGGGGCCGACTACCTTCGCACGGCCCGGGCCAAGGGCTTGTCCCCATGGTCGGTTGTCACGCGGCATGCGCTGCGAAACTCGCTGGTCTCCACGCTGGGTGTGGTTGGGGTGACGCTTGCGCTTCTGATCGGCGGCTCAGTTGTGACCGAAACCGTTTTTGCGGTGCCGGGGATCGGTCGACTGCTTGTGGAATCCGTTCTTCGGCGGGACTTTCCAATGATCCAGGGCACCATTCTGGTCATTGCGCTTCTGGTGGCACTGGTGAACTTTCTGGTCGACGGGGCCTATGCCCTGATCGATCCCAGGATCCGATATGATTAGGCGGTGGGGCGTGGCCCGGAAGCTGCGTGCCAGCGGAGGGAGCGCCGTAATCCTTGGCCTTTTTGCCGCCTGTGCTGTCCTCGCGCCGGTGATCGCCCCCTTCGATCCAACCCATATTTCAGTGACCGACCGTCTGAGCCCGCCGGCGCTGTCCGGACCCAACGTTATGGGAACAGATCACCTTGGGCGAGACATCGCATCGCGCATGCTTCACGGTGCGCGCATCAGCATCGGTGTGGGCGCGGCAGTCGTCGTGCTATCCTGCGCCATTGGCGTTATGCTCGGGCTCCTTGGCGGTTACCTCGGACGTGCCGGAGACGCCCTCATGCGCGTGGTCGACGGAATGCTCGCGTTTCCTGAGTTGATCCTGGCACTCGCCCTGATCGCCGCGCTAGGATCGAGCATAAAGAACGTGATCATTGCACTGACATTCGTATTCGTTCCTAGGGTCGCACGGTCGATTCACGCCAACGTTCTGAGCATGCGTAGCCGTGAATTCGTCATGGCCGCCGTCGCGATGGGATGCAGCCGGTTCCAGATCGCCGTCAGGCATCTTTTGCCGCAGGCCTTGGGGCTGATTAGCGTCCAGGCCACGTTCATCTTCGCCCATGCCGTGATCTCGGAAGCAAGCCTAACGTTTCTGGGCGTCGGCCTGCCACCCGGTAGCGCCAGCTGGGGCGCCATCCTCAGCGATGGCCGCGACCACCTGCTGGACGCGCCCTGGATCACAACGATCCCCGGCCTCGCAATCCTTATCCTTGTCCTGTGCCTCAACATCCTCGGGGACAACTTGCGGGATGGCTTTGACCCAAGGGCCGGCAACCCACGCCTTGGGCGAGCCCGGAGGCCGAAATGACGCTCTCTTTGTGGGAAAGACTCATATTTTCAATTGCCTACGCTTGGATTGTCCTGCGCCACCCAAAGCACTTCCGTGTGCTGCGGGGGCGGCTTGCTCGGCAGGGCGTCCGCTCAAACCCCGCCTTGCCGCGATGTGCCGAGGACAAGGGCCTGTGGCGACGCGTCCTTGATCACGACCCGCGTTTTGTCACCACATCCGACAAGATTGCGGTGAAGGACTGGGTGACGTCCGTCTGCCCGGACGTCAGAATTCCCAAGGTCCTGTGGCAGGGCACCAATCCGGATGACCTGCCGGAAGAGATCGTAAAGGGCACCTGCGTGGTCAAGACAAACAACGGCTGTCGGACCAACACCTTCGTCCGCGCCGGGGACCCTGACCATGCCACGATTGTCGAACGCGGCCGGGCGCATATCGCGATGAACCATGCCAAACGGAATTACGAGTGGGGTTATCTTTCCATTCAGCCGAAGCTCTTCGTTGAAGAGATGATCCCCGGTGAAGGTCCGTTGACCGACATGAAAATCCACACGGTTGGCGGCGACATCGTATATTTCCTGTGCCTTGCCGATCGCTTTGGAACCCCACGAAGATGCTATTGGGAACCCGATGACGACGGTGGCTGGCGCCCGTCCGAGCTAAAGCCACATGACGGTAGTGACCCCGACCCGAGCACATGGCCGGACAACGCGGCAGAGGCACTCGATATCGCACGCCGCCTCGGGGCACATTTTGACTATATGCGGGTCGATCTGTTGACGGACGGACAATCAGTCTGGTTCGGAGAACTCACAGCCTATCCAGGCGGAGGTCGCTGGCACGAGATTGGCCACTTGGCGGAACACCCCCTGAACACTGGATGGGACCTTCGCAAAAGCTGGCTTCTCTCAACACCCCAACGCGGCTTCTGGCGGCTCTATTGCAACGCGTTGAGAAACGTTCTGGATAGAGCCTAAGTCAGCCCGATGTCGATTGTCTTTGGGTGGGTGGGCCAACGAGCCCGCTTCCGGGTGGCGAACCAACCGTTCTTTGCACGGGACTAGCGCCGCGAAAGGTCCGAAATGCGCTGCCACGCAGCCTAGTTTTGAGGCTCAAAGTCTTTGCTTGCTAGCAACGCAGCCGCAGCCACCATCAATCCACCACATACCTTGTTGATCAGGCGAAAGGACTGTCGCTTCAGTGCCGAGGCCGCTCGGTCACCCAGCCATCCCCAAATCAGGAGTATCACTCCATCAACGACGAGATAGGTTGCGCCCAATATTAGCAATTGCGGCATCACCGGCAAAGCCGGATCAATAAATTGGGGGAAGAGCGCACCGAAGAATACAACGGCAAACGGATTTGCCATCGACGTAATGAAGCCTTGCCGAAACAATCGAAGTGACTGACCGGATGTATTGGCCTCGACCTCAGCCGATTGATCTTTCGACAAAATCAGCTGAGTCCCAATCCAAACGAGATAGGCGACGCCGAGCCACTTGATCCAGGTAAAGACACTGGCGGAGGTCGCAATGATCGCTGCAAGACCAAACGCGGCTCCCGTCATTTGCAAGCTATTTGCGGTTAAGTCTCCGGCAATCGTATATGCGCTGCGCCGCAGGCCGTGTTTTGCGCTGTTCGAGATGATGAGTAGCTGGCTCGTGTCAGGTGGCGTCGCGAAAAATACTGCGACGGCCGCGAGATAGATCAGGTAGGTTTCTAAGGCCACGGTCGCGCTTCTCTGAGTTTTTTCTACGGTCTATGCGTGGTGATCACTGCGTAAGGGTCGGACGTTCCGGCGAGGCCTTTGCCTTCCCCTTCGCGCGTCTTGAGCACGGCGAAGCCTGCGGCTGTCAGGGCGGTGTGGAGTTCGTCAAGCGTGTAGTAGACGTAGAAGCGGCCGAGGGAGTCGCGATGCTCGCCTGTGCCGGTCTTCATGCCGATGACGAAGGCGCCGCCGGGCTTTAGCGCGCGGTGGATCTGGGCGAGGTGGCCCGGAAAAGCGTCGCGCGGCGCATGGAGGAGCGAGAAGCTTGCGAGGATCGCGTCGTACGTTTCAACCGCGTCTAGGTCGTCGAAGCCAGCCAGCCGAATGTCGAGGCCGTCGCGTTTGCCGATCTCCACGAACTCTGGCGACGGGTCGAAGCCGGTGACCTTTGCGCCGCCTGCGGCCAGCGGGATCATATGCATCCCGGGCCCGCAACCGAGGTCCAGCACGTGATCCCCTGGGCCGACCATGCTGGCCAGTTCCGCCAGTTCGGGCATCTGCGTGTCGTTGTAGGCGAGGTCGGCGTAGTCCTCGGCCTTGTCGGCATAAGCGGCGAGCGTTTCTTTGTCCGGGTTCATGCTTTTGACTTCTGGGGTTTGAACGGCTTCATTCCGGCGCGCGCCAGTTCGTCCGCCCGTTCGTTTTCCGGGTGACCGGCATGGCCCTTCACCCACTCCCATGTCACTTGATGGCGCGCCTGCGCTTCATCCAGCCTGCGCCACAGGTCCTCGTTCTTTACAGGTTTCTTGGCCGACGTCTTCCAGCCGTTCTTCTTCCAGCCAAAGATCCACCCGGTCACGCCATTCTTGACGTAGGTGGAATCCGTGATGACCGTGATCGGCGACGGGCGATCCAGCGCCTCCAGCGCCGAAATCGCGGCGAGCAGTTCCATCCGGTTGTTCGTCGTCTCCGCTTCGCCGCCGTTCAGCTCGCGCTCGCGCAAGACCGTGTCGCCGTCGCGGGCGATCAGAAGCGCGCCCCAACCGCCCGGCCCCGGGTTCCCGGAGCAGGCGCCATCGGTGTAGGCGAAGAGGTCGGGCATCAGAAAATCGCGGGCAAAAGGGACAGGACAACCACCGTTGTAAGGAGGATGCGCAGGGACATCCACCACTTCGGGGCCAGGCCGAAGCGCCAAAACGTCCAGTCGAGGCCGAGAAGCCCAATGAAGCCAAATGCCAGGAACGTCGCTGCAGAGGTCGGCCCGCCGCCGACGAAGAAGAACGCCCACAGCGCGGGCAGGACGGACAGGGCGTAGCCGGTGCCAGCGGTGGGTCCGGTCGCCTGCGTGGCGAAGCCCCAGAGGACGCCGGACATGAAGGCGAGGATGATCGTGCCGTAGAAGATCTGTACATACGGCCCGAGGAACCGGGGGCCGACCGTTTGCTGCGTAAGGTTGGCAACTTCGGGGATGTACAGCGTCGCGACGCCCCATAGGAACGGGAGAAGACCGGCGAGGCCAAGCAGAAGCGGGGCGGTTGGAATGCGCGTCATCTGCGAGGTTTTGGGGCGGCTGCGCCGGGTTGCAAGGGCTAGCGGCTGTTCAGGAAGCGCAGAGTCGTGCGGGAGCGGCGAATTGCCGTGGCGAAGGCGCCGAGGGTGACGGCCCAGAGGGCGATCAAGAGTGACCATTGGGTGCCGGTTGTGAGAGCCTCGATGGCCCCCAAGACCGCGCCTGCGGTGATCGCTGCCATGCGGTGGGGCTTGGCCATGGGACCTGCGAAATCGGACGGGGCGCCTTCGGCACGGCCCAGTTCCCGGACGTAGGCTGTCAGTACAGCGCCGGTGGCTGCAGCGAAGCCGAGCGCCGGGGCGCCGAGGCAGAGGCCAGCACCGACTAGGATCAGGATGTCGGCCCCACGATCCGGCGCTTCGTTGAAGAATGCGCCGTCGGGGGCGGATTTGCCGCCTTCGATGGCGACCATGCCGTCGAGGAGGTTGCAAAGAAGCCGAAGCTGAACACAGACGGCGCCCAGGATCAGAAGCAACGCTGCACCGGGTCCCGCAACTGCGCCCGCCGCCCAGAACGCGGCGAAGGCGAGGGCGGCGAAGGCGACGCTTGCTTGGGAGATCTGGTTGGGCGTGATGTTGGTCCGCACCAGCGCCTTCGCGGCGCGGTCGGCCCAGCGCGTGTCGCGGCTGGCGAGGGGGCGGCGGTCAGCCATGGGTGCGGCTCCAAAGGCGCCAGGTGTAGGCGGCGGCATAGAGAGTGGCGACAGTGGTGGGGACGGCGAGCGTCCGCAACACCTCCGGCGTTGCGGCGAGGGTGTGGATAGTCGACAAGAGCGCGACGGACGCGAGGCCCGCCAGCAAGGGCGGGATGAGCAGCCCGCTGAGGCCCGGCAGGCGACGGTTCAGCGCCTCCAGCATGTGCTTCAGCCCCAACGTGATCCCGGCGGTCAGCGTCCCCTGCACGAGCCCCGCGATCAGCGGCGCGGGCATGGCATGCGCCCGGTTCGCGAACGCCGCCCAAATGCCCATCAGCAGGAACCCGGCCGCCACATGGACGTAGGAGCGATCCGTCACAGACGTCATACCGCCGACCAGAAATAGCGCGTGAGGTGGAAGAAGATGGGCGCCGAGAACACCACCGAATCCAGCCGGTCGATGAACCCGCCATGCCCGGCGATCAGATGCCCCCAGTCCTTGACCCCGCGATCCCGCTTGATCGCCGACATCACCAGCCCGCCGAAGAACCCGGCAATGGTGATCGCCAGCGACATCAGCGCCGCCTGCCAGGGCGCGAACGGCGTCATCCAGTACAGTGCCGTGCCGATCAGCGTGGCCGTGGCGATACCACCGACCAGCCCCTCCCACGTTTTCGACGGCGACAGCGTCGGCGCGACCTTGCGGCGCCCCATCAGCTTGCCCCATGTGTATTGCAGCACGTCCGAAAGCTGCACGACCACGACAAGGAAGGCGATCAACAGGACGTTGCGGCCCTCGAACCCCTCGATATCCAGTGTCAGCAGGGCCGGGACATAGGACGCGCAATAGACACAGATCATCAGCGCCCATTGCAGTTCGGCGGTGCGGATCAGGAAGTTGCGCGTGTCACCTTGCAACGCCGCCACGATGGGCAGCAGCAGGAAGGCGTAGACCGGGATGAAGATCGAATACATCCCGTACCAGTCGATCCAGATCAGGCAATACTGCACCGGCAGCACCACGAAAAACGCCGTCGCGATGGCCCAATGATCCGCCGTGCGCTTTGTGGTGAGCGTCGCGAACTCGCGGAGCGCGGCGAATGAGCAAATCGCGAAGAGGATCACCACCCCCGTCCGCCCAGCAACGAAGGCCAGCGCCAGGAGCGCCGTCATCCCCCACCACGCCATGATCCGGGCGTTCAGGTTCTCGATAGTGGAGTTCGGCTCTGCCCCGGCCCGTTGCTTGAGGACCTGTCCGATCACCGTGGCGACGATCAGGATCGCCACGATCACGCTGACAAGGGTCAGAAGATCGCCCGTCATGCCGCGTCCTCCTCGGGCGCGAGGGCGAGCAACGCGTTACGGGCGCGGTCGAGGAAAACCTGGCGGTCTTCCCCCTCTTCCACGCGGATCGGGGCGCCGAAGGTGACGGTGCACAGAAGCGGGATCGGGATCACCTTGCCTTTGGGCATGACGCTGTTCAGGTTCTCGATCCACACCGGCACAAGGTCCACCTCGGGCCGCTTGTGCGAGATGTTGTAGAGCCCGCTCTTGAACGGCAGCGCGCGGTCTTCCGTCATGTTGCGGGTGCCTTCGGGGAAGATGATCAGCGAGGCGCCGTCGTCGATGGCGCCAAGGATCGTCTCCATCGGGTCATCCTCGCGCGCATCGGGGCGGCGGTCGATGAGGACGGCGTTGAAGACGTCGCGGCCGATGAACTCGCGCACGGGGGATTTCAGCCAATAGTCGCTGCCTGCCACGGGCCGTGTGAGCTTTCGCAGAGGCGGAGGCAGGACCGTCCAGATCAGGATGAAGTCACCGTTGGAGGTGTGGTTGGCGAAGTAGACGCGCTGGTCGGGGCGGGGTTCCACGCCGTCCCAGATCCCTCGGACGGCGGTGATGAAGCGGGCGAACAGCTCTATTGCGGCAGCGGCTATGCGGGCGGTGAGGCGGCGCATTTCAAAGCTCCGCCACGAGCTTGGCGATCCGCTTGGCGCGGGTTTCGGCCCGCTTGGCGGTGTTCAGCGGGTGCAGAAGGCCCCGCTTCTTGCCTGCCGTTAGCGCTTCCCACTCCGCCGTCCGGTCGGCGGCGCGCAGTGCTTTGGACAGGTCGTCGGGTGTCTCAACCTCGCTCGGGTCGGCCTTGCGCAGGCGCACTTCCACGACCTCTCCCGGCGCTATGCCGATCTCTTTCAGGAGGGACTTGCCCGTCCACAGATACACGCCATCGATTACCGGCGCCTTAGTCAGGGCGAGGTTCACCGGGTGATCCGCGATCTCACCCTCCACCCGCTGCGCGCCCTCAGCCTCAAGCGCACGGGTGATGTCAGGAGGAATGCGCAGAATGGTGTAGGTAGACTTGCCCCACTCCATCGGTTCCACGGCGCCTTCGAAGGAGTGGTACTGGCTCATGCCCGTTCGAGCGCGAGACGACCTGCGAGGGCCGCAAAAATCGCCGCGAAGCTACGGTTTAGCCAGCGCATGACGCGGGCCGAAGACAGCAGGCGGTCGCGCGCCCAGGCGGCGAAGACGCCATAGACGACGAACACGGCGAAGGTCATGGCCATGAAGACGCCGCCCAGCGCGGTCATCTCCAGCGTCGCCGTGGCCGGGTTGCCGGACAGAAAGGGCGGCAGCAGGGCCAGGAAGAAGACCGAGAGCTTCGGGTTCAGCACGTTGATCAGCGTCCCCCGGCGGGCGGTGACAAAGCCGGACTCGGCGCGCCTCTCCGCCGTCACCTGAAGCGCGCCGCCGGCCTTCAGCGCTTGCCATGCGAGGTACAGCAGATACGCGACCCCGGCGAATTTCACGATGTTGAAGAGCACGGCAGAGGTGTGCAGGACCGCCGCCAGCCCCAAGGTCGCCGCCACAAGGTGGGGTACAATCCCCAGCGTGCAGCCCGCCGCCGCCCAGATGGCGGCGCGGCGGCCCCGGCCTAGGCCGATGGCCAGCGTGTAGAGCACGCCCGTTCCTGGAATGACGACAACGATGAGGGCGGTGAGAAGGAACTGCAGGGTCATGTCGGGACGATGGCGGGGGGTGGGGCCGGGGTCAACCGCTCTGAAACAACAGAAACCCGTCGGCCTTCCGCGGCGCCGGCGGTTGCGATATCCTTGGGCGCATCATGGTCAAGCTGCTCGCAATCCCCGTTGCCGCGTGTTTCGGCGTTTTGGCCTATGTGCTGCTCGGCGCCGCGGCCCCGACGCCCGCGATCCCCTTTCAGGACGCGTCACGCGTCGCGGCGGGGGCAGAGCTTTATGCCGACCACTGCGCCGGGTGCCACGGCGCCGAACTGCAGGGCGCGCCCTTGTGGCAGTATCCCGATGTCGAAGGCTACATGCCCGCGCCGCCCCTCAACGGATCGGGGCACACGCATGACCATTCCGATCTGATCTTGTTCCAAACCGTGAAGCTTGGGCCAGAAGCCACGGTCTGCACCAACCGGCGCAGCCGCATGGGCGGCTACGCTGGGGTGTTGTCGGACGAAGACATCTCCTCCGTCCTGGCTTTTGTCAAAAGCACTTGGCCGCCCGAAAGCCTCGCGAAGCACGAGCATGCCAACGGCCGGTTGGCCGTGGTCGAGGACTAGTCCTCGACCGTCTCTGCCGTCGGCGACGTCACATCGTCGCGCGGTTCTCGCGGTGGGCGACCGATGACTTCACGAAGCTCATCGAGCTCAATGAAGTTGTCTGCCTGACGCCGAAGCTCATCTGCGATCATCGGCGGCTGTGACCGGATGGTCGACACAACCGACACCCGCACGCCGCGGCGCTGCAGGCTTTCGATCAATGGGCGAAAGTCACCGTCGCCTGAGAACAGGACGATGTGATCGACATGAGGCGCAAGTTCCATCGCGTCCACCGTCAATTCGATGTCCATGTTGCCCTTCACCTTGCGCCGTCCTTGGCTGTCGGTGAACTCCTTCGCGGGCTTCGTGACCATCGCGAACCCGTTGTAGTGGAGCCAGTCCACCAACGGCCGGATCGGCGAGTAGTCATCGTTCTCAAGAAGCGCAGTATAGTAAAACGCCCGAAGCAGTTTGCCCCGCCGCATGAACTCCTGCCTGAGCAGTTTGTAGTCGATGTCGAAGCCCAAGGCCTTTGCAGCCGCATAAAGGTTCGAACCATCGATGAACAGCGCGAGCCGTTCGTCTCTGTAGAACATTATGTTTTTTCTTCCTTTTGTCCCACGGGCCGACAAGGTTGCCGTTATACTTGTGTGGGGGGCGTTACGGAGCCGACCCGGTCTTGCGACATTAGTGAGAAATTATCTTGGTTCAACTATCTATTGCAGCGCCGCAAACAAGCCCGGCCATTGTCGCTTTTGGCTCAAATCTCGGTGACGGCAACAACGCGCCCTTAGATACTCTGCGCGATGCCGCTCAATGTCTAATGGAAAAAGGTGTTTCATTCGTTAACCAAAGTAAATCTTACCGTACGCCGGCCGTACCGGCGGGCGCTGGCCCAGACTATGTGAACGCAGTAGCGGAAATCCGCACAGACCTTTGTGCACGCGAATTTCTTGCGCTTTTGCATGAGGTTGAGGCCGATTTCGGCCGCGTTAGGGATCAACGATGGGCCTCGCGCAGCCTTGATCTCGATCTTCTTAGTTACGATGACGTTATTGTTCCCGACTTGGCCACGTTTAATGCCTGGCGTGCACTCGATTTCCGGGATCAGCAGCAGGTTTCCCCTACGGAAATGATTCTCCCGCACCCGCGTATTCAGGATCGGGCCTTTGTTTTGGTCCCTTTGGCTGAAATCGCTCCCGATTGGCGCCACCCGGTTCTGAACCAGACAGCGGCAGAGCTGTGCGCCGCACTTCCCGCCGCAGACCGGTTGGCTGTGGTGCCACTCGACCCGGGTTGATCGGGTGATTGCGCCTTGTGTTTCTCGGGTTTCGCGCCTAAGTAAGCGCTCTCCACTGAACGGATTTGAGGTGTCAGATGGCCCGTGTGACGGTCGAAGACTGCGTAGACAAGGTTCCGAACCGGTTCGAACTGGTGATGCTCGCCGCGCACCGCGCGCGGGAGATTTCGTCTGGCGCCCCGCTGACCGTTGATCGTGACAACGACAAGAACCCGGTCGTGTCCCTTCGCGAAATCGCGGAAGAGACGCAGCAGGCCGATGATCTGCGTGAGCGGATGATCGAAAGCCACCAGACCCAGATCGAGGTGGACGAACCGGAAGAAGACGCCATGGCCCTGCTCATGGGTCAGGCCGAGGCCGACAAGCCCGCAGAGGACGATCTGTCGGAAGAAAAGCTCCTCCGTGCGCTGATGGAAGCGCAGGAGCGGCAGTAAGGGGGACACGTCCCCAGGCGCGGACCGGATGATCGACGCTGATGATCTGATCGAACTGGTCCGCAACTACAATCCGAAGACAAATGAGAACGTGCTGCGGGCGGCCTATGATTATGGCGGCCTCATGCATGAGGGGCAATTTCGCCATTCGGGCGAGCCGTACTTCACGCACCCGGTCGCGGTGGCCGCGATCTTGACCGAGATGCAGTTGGACGACGCGACCATCGTCACGGCCCTGCTGCACGACACGATCGAAGACACCCGCTCCACCTATTCCGAGATTTCCGAGATGTTCGGGGCGGAGATCGCCGAACTCGTGGACGGCGTCACCAAGCTGACCAACCTTCAGCTTTCGTCGACCGAGTCCAAGCAGGCCGAGAACTTCCGCAAGCTGTTCTTCGCGATGTCGAAGGACCTGCGTGTGATCCTCGTCAAGCTCGCCGACCGGCTGCACAACATGCGCACGATCAAGTCGATGCGCCCCGAGAAGCAGGCGCAGAAGGCGCGCGAGACGATGGATATCTACGCCCCCCTCGCGGGTCGGATGGGCATGCAATGGATGCGCGATGAGCTGGAGGACCTGTCGTTCCGTGTGCTGAACGCCGAAGGCCGAAACTCCATCATGCGGCGGTTCATCACCCTGCAGCGGGAAGCAGGCGACGTGGTGCAGAAAATCACCAGCGACATCCGGACAGAGCTTGGCAAGGCGGGGATTGAGGCCGACGTCTATGGACGCGCGAAGAAGCCCTATTCGATCTGGCGGAAGATGCAGCAGAAGGACCAGGGCTTTTCGCGCCTGTCCGACATCTATGGCTTTCGCGTGATCACCCAGACCGAACTGGATTGCTATGGCGTCCTCGGCGCCATTCACCAACGCTGGACCGCCGTGCCGGGGCGCTTCAAGGATTACATCAGCCAGCCGAAATCGAATGGATACCGCTCCATCCACACGACGGTGTCGGGGCGTGATGGCAAGCAGGTTGAGGTTCAGATCCGCACACGCGCGATGCACGAAGTCGCGGAAGCCGGGGTGGCGGCGCACTGGGCCTATCGTGACGGGGAGCGTGCTGAAAACCCGTTCGCGGTCGACCCTTCAGAGTGGGTCAGCTCCCTGACGGACCGTTTCGACACCGAAGCGCATGACGAGTTTCTGGAGCATGTCCGGATGGAGATGTACTCCGATCAGGTCTTCTGCTTCACTCCGAAGGGTGCGGTGGTGAAGCTGCCGCGCGGGGCGACGCCCCTCGACTTCGCCTATGCCATCCACACGCGCATTGGCGATTCTTGCGTCGGCGCGAAGGTTGATGCAATCCGCGTGCCGTTGTGGACGCGGCTGAAGAACGGCCAATCGGTTGAGATCATCACGGCAGAGGGCCAGCTTCCCCAGGCAACCTGGATCGACATCGTGGCCACGGGCCGGGCAAAGGCGGCGATCCGGCGGTCGCTTCGGGAAGAAGACCGGAAACGGTTTGAGAAGCTGGGGAAGGAGCTCGCCCGCGTGGCTTTTGAACATGTCGGGAAACGTGCGACGGAGAAAGCGCTCAGTACCGCCGCCCGCCAACTCGGCCTGCCGAATTCGCAAGAGCTTCTGTCCCAACTTGGCGCGTCCGAGATCACTGCAAGCAACGTGGTACAGGCCGTTTATCCCGATCTCGCCGAAAAGAAAGGGGACGAGATCGATGCCGCTCGCGCTGTCGTGGGCCTTTCTGGCGCGCAGAGTTTCAAGCGTGCCCGCTGTTGTCAGCCCGTCCCCGGCGAGCGGATCGTGGGCATCACCTTCCCCGGCAAAGGGATGACGATACACGCTATCGATTGCGACGCGCTGGAAGCCTATGAAGACCAGCCGAACCGCTGGCGCGACCTGCGCTGGCACTCGGGCACGCATCAGCCGGTCTACGACGTGAGCCTCGACCTGACGATCTCTAACGATGCCGGTGTGTTGGGCCGACTGTGCACCCAAATTGGCGAACAGAAGGCAAATATCACGGATTTGATCTTTTCTGACCGGAAACCGGACTTTTATCGCCTAACTGTAGACGTGGAATTACGGGATGTGGAACATCTGCACACCGTGATGCTCGCGCTCGAAGCTGATAGCGATGTGGCGGAAATCAGTCGGTTGAGGGACCCAAAGCGAAACGACTAACCCTGGATCGAGGTAAGGGTGTTCAAAAGGCGCAATCCAAAGGGCTTCACGCGCGCGTTTGTAGAGTTCTTCTACCCACGCGGCGGCTGGGGCCGTGCGTCGCGCTATATCATGTACCGTCTGCGCCGCCTGCCGGATCCGGCGCATAAGATCAGCCGCGGCATTGCCTGCGGCGTGTTTGCCAGTTTCACGCCGTTCTACGGGTTTCACTTCATCACCGCCGGTCTCGCGGCGTGGGCGATCCGGGGCAACATCCTCGCTTCTCTTCTGGCGACGTTCTTCGGCAACCCAATCACCTTCCCGATCATCGCAACGATCTCTGTGAACCTCGGCACCTGGATGCTTGGGTTTCCTCGCGTCCCGGGGAACGAAATCCTGTCCGGGTTCAGCCACGCCTCGGTCGAGCTTTGGGGCAACTTTGCCGCGCTCTTCACGGCGGCTACGGCGGATTGGACGCATATGGGGCGGTTCTTTACGCGGGTCTTCCTGCCGTACCTCGTTGGCGGCATCATCCCGGGCATCATCGCTGGCTTCGCGGCGTACCATATGTCCAACCCGATCATCGCGTCTTACCAGCGCGGGCGCATTGCCCGCGTGAAGGCCCGTTTCGAAGCGCGCCGCAAGGCCGCCGAGGCGGAGCGTGCCCGTCGCCTGCGCGAAGACGTGGAAGCCGTTCGAACGAGTCGCGAGGGTGGTAATCCCTCTCGCCCCGCCCCGACGGCGGGCGAGTAGGCGCAGCCCAAATCAACAACTGTTACGGGGCCTTGCCCGCCCTTTGAGAACCCGCCAAACAGGCCTGCCAATCTGTGAGGTAGCCATGACATCCGATTCACATCTTCGCCTCGGCGTGAACATCGACCATGTCGCCACCGTGCGGAACGCCCGCGGCGGCGCGTACCCGGACCCGCTGCGCGCCGCGAAGCTCGCGGAAGAGGCGGGCGCCGATGGCATCACGGCGCATTTGCGTGAGGACCGCCGGCATATCTCGGACGCCGATATCGAGGGGCTGATGGACGTGCTGTCGCTGCCGCTCAACTTCGAGATGGCGGCAACGGAGGAAATGCAGGAAATTGCCCTGCGCCATAAGCCCCACGCGGTCTGCATTGTGCCCGAGAAGCGGGAGGAAAAGACCACCGAAGGCGGCCTTGAGGTTGCCCGCGAAGAAAACCGCCTCGCTCATTTCATCGCCCCCCTGCGCGATGCCGGGTGCCGCGTGTCGATCTTCATCGCCGCCGATCCCCGCCAGATCGAAGCGGCGAACCGCATCGGGGCGGAGGTCATCGAGCTTCACACAGGCGCGTACTGCGACGCCCACGCGGAAGGGCGGTTCGACGAAAGCGACGCCGAACTGAAACGGCTGACCGAGATGGCGACGTTCGGACATTCCCTCGGACTGGAGGTTCACGCCGGGCACGGCCTGACCTTCGACTCGGTAGCCCCCATCGCGGCGCTGCCAGAGGTGCGAGAGCTCAACATCGGCCACTTTCTGGTTGGTGAGGCTATCTTCCGCGGCCTCACCCCCGCCATCGCCGAAATGCGCCGGATCATGGACGAGGCCCGCGCCCCGGCAGCCTAGGGGCTTTCACTGCGCCGCAGCATCCGCTAGGACGCGGCTGGATTTTGAAAAGGACCTTAGAGATGGGGTATCGAGTCGCTGTTGCGGGCGCCACAGGAAACGTGGGGCGCGAAATGCTGAACATTCTGGCGGAACGGCAGTTTCCGGCGGATGAGGTGGTGGCGCTTGCCTCGCGCAAGTCGCTGGGCACCGAGGTGAGCTATGGCGACGAGACCCTGACGACGAAGGACCTTGAGACGTTCGACTTCGGCAACATGGACATCGCGCTGTTCGCCATCGGCTCGGACGCGACGAAGACCCACGGGCCCCGCGCCGCGAAGGCCGGGTGTCTGGTGATCGATAACTCGTCGCTCTACCGCTATGACCCGCAGATCCCGCTGATCGTGCCGGAGGTGAACCCCGACGCGATTGACGGCTTCCGCAACAAGATGATCATTGCGAACCCCAATTGCTCGACCGCGCAAATGGTGGTGGCGCTGAAACCGCTGCACGACCGGGCGCGGATCAAGCGGGTGGTCGTGTCGACTTATCAGTCCGTCTCGGGCGCAGGTCGCGATGGGATGGACGAGCTGTGGGATCAGACCAAGGGCATGTACGTGCCGGGTCAGGAAAAGGACCCGTCGAAGTTCCAGAAGCAGATCGCCTTCAACGTGATCCCGCAGATCGACGTTTTCATGGAAGACGGCTCCACCAAGGAAGAGTGGAAGATGGTCGTGGAGACGAAGAAGATCGTCGATCCCTCGATCAAGGTCACTGCCACCTGCGTGCGGGTGCCGGTGTTCGTCGGCCACTCCGAGTCGGTGAATGTGGAGTTCGAGGACTTCCTGGACGAGGACGAGGCCCGCGAAATCCTGCGTCAGTCGCCGGGGATCATGGTCGTCGATAAGCGAGAGCCGGGCGGTTATACCACGCCGGTCGAATGTGTCGGCGACTTTGCGACCTTCATCAGTCGGATTCGCCAGGACCCGACGATTGAGAACGGCCTGAACTTCTGGTGCGTGTCCGACAATCTGCGGAAAGGCGCGGCGCTGAACGCCGTGCAGATTGCAGAGCTTTACGGTCGCCGGGTGCTGCAGGCGGCCTAATCCTCTTCAATCAGGACGAGGGCCTCGTCGCGGCGAGGCTCTTCCTTGATCCGCTCAAACAGCCAGGTGTGCGTGTGGCCGGGGAACGGCGCGCGGAAGCGGCGCATCAGGCGGCTGTAGCTGAAGCCAAGCTCCGAGGCTTTGCACACACGCGCCCCGTTCGGATGGCGATGAACGGCGAGGCCGCCGCCGGCCTGTTGCAGGGCAAAGCCCTGCTCGGCGAGGCGGTTGCCAAGGTCGTGCCAGTTCGTCGCGGCGGCGAGGGTCGGTGCGAGGCGGGCCCGCAAGGGCGCGATGAGCCGCTCATCCGCCCTTACGGGCGGCCTCGCATTGCGGCGGCGAGAGACTTCTTGCGTCAGGGCGTGGCGGGCGAATTGACCGATCGTCACGTCATCCGAGGCTGCAATGCCCTCACTAACATTCAATAGGTCGGGCGGCAGGCGGAGGGTCAGAGGCACAAGTTCCATGCCCGCTATCGAGCCCGGACTTGATTAACGGAAGGTTAAAATCGCTCCGCCCGCATGACACCGCAGTCGTTGACCGAGACGACGCCGATATGCCGCTCCACCACCTTGAACGCGGCTTCCAATAGGGTATCCACCCGCTCTTCCCGCACCAGACAGATCACCACGACCATCCCGGCGGCGCGGCTGACCTGGCCTTCCCGGGTCCAGCGCCCGGATCGACCGGCCCCGCCAAGAACGGGCAGCACGGTGTAGCCGGTCACCCCTGCTTCAAAGATCGCGTCCGTCAGGCGACTTGCCATGGCCGCTTCGATCACGATCTCCACGCGCTTGGCCGGGTGCATTTCCATGGTTTCAGCCTCCTCCGTTCACGGCCTGGGCCACCGTGGCGTAAAGCGGGATCCCGATGGTGAGGTTGAACGGGAATGTCACGCCAAGCGACAGGGTCAGGTAAATCGACGGGTTCGCCTCGGGCAACGCCACGCGCATCGCCGCTGGTACGGCAATGTACGATGCCGATGCGGCAAGCGCCATCAGCAACACAGTTCCCCCTGTAGACAACCCAAGGAGCAGGGCTGCAGCCAACCCGCAGGTCGCGCCGATGGGCGGCATGAGCAGGCCGAACGCCACGGCTCCACCGCCAAGGACACCCCGGCTCTCCCGCAGTCCACGGCCTGCCACAAGGCCCATATCCAGCAGGAATAGACACAAAACGCCCTGAAACGGTGCCACGATAAAGCTGCTGATCTGCTCCAACCCGTCTTTCCCGGTCACGGCGCCGATAATGAACGACCCCACGAGCAGAACGATGGATCCGTTCACCAGAATCTCGCGCCACAGCCCGGCATCTGTGTTCGAGGTTTGCCCGGTCCGCGATACCAGCCAAAGTGCGGCAACAATCGCCGGGGCCTCCATGATCGCGGCCACCGCCACCATGTACCCCTCGGAGTCGATCCCCCGCGTGTCGATCAGCGACGTCGCCGCCACGAAGGTGACAATCGAGATAGACCCATAATGCGCCGCCACCGCCGCTGCGTTCAGCGAGTCGATCTTCGACAGCGCGCGCAGCAGCGCATAGGCGATGAATGGCAGCCCCGCCGACAACACCAGCCCCGCAACAAGCGCCCCGATCAGGCGCAGGTCCACGCCATGCTCCGCCACCCCGGCACCACCTTTGAAGCCAATGGCGAATAGCAGGTAGATCGACATCCCCTTGGCCACCGCCTCGGGGATCGACAGATCTGATCGGAGGAACGCCGCGGCAAGGCCCAGCGCGAAGCTTAGAATGATCGGCGACAGCAGGTTGGCGGCGGCGAGATCCAGCATCAAAGTTCCACGGTGTGCGGGTCGTGTTGCGGATCGGCCAATATCTGCTCCATCGCGCGAATTCGAGCGATTTTGCCCCTGAGGTCAACCCTTTGTTCGATTCCCTTCGTTAGGACCGTTCCGCCAGGGTTGAGGAGTGGACGTGTGACAAACGTAACCCGGCTTCGGGTGAACGAGGCCGCACGATTGGATACGGACCGGCTGGAGTCGCTGGTTCTGGAGTATGGGGAACCAGGGGCCGAGCGCTTTCTGGGCCGCACGCTGGAGGATATCGCCGTGCGCCTGAACCGGGTGGAACGGTCGTGGCGCCGCAAGGACATGGTGCGCCTGTGCCACGGCGCGCGCGAGCTTTCCGGCGTGGCCGAGATGGTGGGCCTCACCACACTGGCGCGTGCCGCCGAGAATGCCTCGTCGGCGGCGATCTCGGGCGATCTGGCGGCCATGGCCTCTACGATGTCGCGGCTGTCGCGGATCGGGGAGGTTTCGCTGATCTCAATCTGGGATCAGCAGGACCAGTCGATTTGACCGGTTGAAGCTTTGCGGCGCCGGGGTCAGGCTGAGGGTCAAGACAACCTGACCGGAGCCGCCCCGATGACAGCACTCACCTTCGCCGAAAATACCGGCGACGCGATCCCATTGTCACTGGTGACTGTCGCGGGTCTTCCGACATGGAAAGCCGCCACCGAGGACGGGATTGTGGCCTACGCTGCCAACGCAGGCTTTACGGCGCGGTCGGGGGATGTGCTGGTGGTGCGCGATGCAGCAGGCGCGGTGATATACGCCTTGGTCGGCCTCGGCACCCCAAAGGATCGTGCACGGTCCCGCTTCGTGTTGGGCGGCGCGCGCGAGAAGTTGCCCGAGGGCACTTATCGCCTGGCGCATACCGGCGGGGCCGATGTGGACGAGGCCGCGCTCGGCTGGCTTCTGTCCGGCTATCGCTTCGGACGCTACAAATCGGCCACGCCGCCAAAGGCCGCCCTCATCGCGCCCGAGGGCGTCGACGCCGCCCGGATCGAGGCCCTCGCGGCGGGTGAGGCCCTGACCCGCGACCTCATCAACACACCCGCCTCCGATATGGGCCCCGAGGAACTGGAGGGCGCGGCCCGCACGCTCGCCAAGGAACACGGTGCCTTATGCGATGTCATCACAGGGGACGCGCTGCTCGATCAGAACTTCCCGATGATCCACACCGTGGGCCGGGCCAGCACTCGCGCGCCGCGGCTGATCGACATGCGGTGGGGCTCTGCCGGGCCGAAGCTGACGCTGGTCGGCAAGGGCGTTTGCTTTGACACCGGAGGGCTGAACCTCAAGCCTGGCGGGTCGATGGGGCTGATGAAGA
>JBCCXY010000048.1:0-24173 GCA_039190895.1 Pseudomonadota bacterium
CAGCGAGAGTAGGGTGGGCAATTTGCCCACCGCCCCGGTCTAATCCGCGTCTTCGGGTAGATCGGCGACGAGGCGCTGGGCGCTTAGGTCAACGGTGGGGACCGTCTCTTTCGTAAACGGCAGGAGGAGGGTTGGGCCGCTCGGCGGCTGGACCTCCAGTATGTCGCCTGCGCCGTGGTTGAGGACGGCTTTCACGCGGCCCAAAGGCGTGCCGCCCGTATCGACAACGTCGAGGCCGATGAGATCGGCGTGGTAAAACTCATCCTCGTCAGGCGCAGGGAGTTTTTCGCGGTCGACGTAAAGGCGGATGCCTTTCAGTTGGTCGGCGGCTTCCTTGTTTTTGATTCCCGAAAGGCGTGCAGAGAGGCCATTCTTGATCGTACCCGTTAACGTCACGTCGAAGGACCGTGCGCCGTTCTCTGTCCAGAGCGGGCTGTAGGTGCCGATGGCCTCAGGTTCGGCGCAGAATGACTTCAGGCGCACCTCGCCACGGACGCCAAAAGCGCCCGCGATGGCGCCCACGCAGACGCGAGTGTTGGTCATGGCAGCCCCCTGCAGACGCCGCGCGAGTCAACGGTGCCGCCCGCCTCGAGGCAGCGGGCCTTGAGGGCCGAGAACTGGATCTCGGT
The DNA here is from genome assembly GCA_039190895.1 of Pseudomonadota bacterium. Taxonomy (GTDB): domain Bacteria; phylum Pseudomonadota; class Alphaproteobacteria; order Rhodobacterales; family Rhodobacteraceae; genus Ovoidimarina. The sequence goes on from JBCCXY010000048.1 coordinate 630, forward strand.
CCCCGCCCAGAAGGCAACCCCGCAAAGGACGATTGTCACCGGTCGGCGCAGGACGCCGAAGCCCAGAAGGCCGAAGAGACGCATCATGGGGCGGACACCCTACTGACCCTGCCCCCAGAAATCGGGGCAGGGGACGCGCGTCGGATCACTCGGATTTCTCTTCCTCTGCGGGTGCCTCTTCGGCGGGGGCTTCTTCCGCAGGCGCCTCTTCGACGGCGGGCTCTTCGGCCGGAGCGTTGGCGGCCTCTTCGGCGTTGGCGGCCTTTGCGGCTTTCTCTTCCGCGCGCTCTTGCGCCTTCTTGCCGGGCTCTGCCTTCTGGGGGTTGTTCCGCTCTTTTTTCTCAATCTTTCCAGCGGCTTCCAGCATGCGCGAGATGCGGTCGGTCGGCTGGGCGCCCTTGCCGAGCCAGTACTCCACACGCTCCATATTCATCTTCACGCGCTCTTCGGAGTCCTTGGGAAGGAGCGGGTTGTAGGTGCCCAGCTTCTCGATGAAGCGTCCGTCGCGGGGCATCCGCGAGTCTGCCGCGACGATGGAATAGAAGGGGCGTTTTTTAGACCCGCCGCGGGCGAGTCGGATCTTCATGGCCATGTGGTTTTCTCCTTTGATAGCCGGGGGTTGGTGGGCAGATTGCCCACCCTACGATTGGTGTTGTTGGTGGTGACGGATCACCTCGTCGATGACGAAGCGGAGGAACTTTTTGGCGAATTCGGGGTCGAGGTCGGCCCGCCGGGCGAGGTCTTCGAGCCGGGCGATCTGCGTGTCTTCGCGTGTCGGATCAGAGGGCGGCAGATCGTGCTCTGCCTTCAGTTGACCGACGGCCTGCGTGTGCTTGAAGCGCTCGCCCAAAGTGTAGACGAGGATCGCATCGAGGCGGTCGATAGAGGCGCGATGATCGGCCAGTATTTCGGCCGCGCGGGTCGTGTTATCGGGCATCGGAAGGGCCTTTTTGGGACGTCGGTATTACGTCGGTATTGCGTCGGTACTCCGTAGGTGGATTGGCGGGGTCCGATAGCACCACCTCTGGTCTCGGGTGTCGGTAGGTGCGGGCGTCGTCCTTCGGTGTCCACGCGCTGTCATCCCGCCGGGCCCCCAGGCGATCGGCCAGCGCGACGGAGCGGTCGTTGCCGTCGTCAATGTAGCTGACCGCCGTGGTCCAGCCGAGTTCCGCGTACGCGAAGCGGCGGGCAGCGGTGGCGGCTTCGAACGCAATGCCCCGGCCTTCGGCGTCGTCCGACCAGATCGTCCAGCCGATTTCCTTTTCGCGGTAGTAGGGCGGCACCCACGGCCCGGCCATCCCCCGCGGCGCATCGGAGGCATCGGCGATCACAAACGACCCGCACCCGCAGAGCGCCCACATGCCGACGATGTGCCCATACGCGCGCCACGCGTCGCGGGGCGTCCCGGGGCCGCCGATGAAGCGGGCGCGGTCGGACGCATAGAATGCCTCCCACACCGGATAGTCGTCGATCCGAGGGGCGCGAAGGGTCAGGCGCGCGGTCTGGATGACCGGGGTATCGGCGAGGTGCGGTGTCATGACCAGGGCCTCAGGACGAAGCGGCGGGCGTCGGGTAACCAATCGGGCCCCGGGGTTTCGGTGTCTTCGACCGCGCCGAGGCGACGGGCCATGCGGAGCGAGGCTTCGTTTCCGACGTCGATATGGGCAACGATCTCGGTCCAGCCGTTGGCGAAGAGGTGGTCAAGCACGGCGCCTGCCGCCTCAGTCGCGAGGCCTTTGCCGGTGCGGGCACCGTCCCAGATCGTCCAGGTCATTTCCGGCGGCGCGTCATCGGTCAGCTTCATCGGGCCCACATGGCCGAAGGCGGGCCCTGCGGCGTGGTCGCTGATCGCGTAGCGGACATAACCGCGCATGGCCCAGTGGCCGATCATCGAGCAGAAGCGTTCGAAGACCCGGTGTGCTGGAAGGGGCCCGCCGACGCCACCCGTGCGCTCGCCGGTGTAATAGGCGAGGTAGCCGGGGAAATCCTCGACCCGGAAGGCGCGGAGCAGCAGGTTTTCTGTCCGGATGGGGGCGATTTCGGGGATCACGCGGCCTCCGGTGCGGGGTGGCGCCAGATGCCGAGCTGGCCGAGTGTGGCGTGATTCAACGTGCCGTCGCGTCGGGCGCCCATGCGTTCAGCAAGCGCGATGGAGCGAGCGTTGTCCGGAAAGATGCAGCTGATGGCGGTGCTCCAGCCGAGGGTGTCGTAGGCGTAGGTGCGTGAGGCGAGGGCTGCCTCGTGGGCGATGCCCTTGCCCTCGGTCTCGCCGAAGACGGCCCAGGCGATTTCGGGTTCCGGCCAATCCTCGGGGTAGTAGGGGCCGACGACGCCCAGAGGCGCGTCGGTGGCCTTGTCGGCGACGATCCAGCGACCGTAGCCGCGAAGGTGCCAATGGCCGATGAGTTCGGCCAGTTGATCGAAGGCCTGATCGCGGGTGTAGGGGCCGCCGACCCCTTTGGAGCGGGGGGAGGCGCGGAAGGCGGCGAAGGCCTCAAAGTCCGACCATTCGGCGGCGCGGAGGCGCAGCCGTTTGGTTTCGAGCGTGGGGATTTCCACGGTGGTCGTCACTTCTTCTTCCCGAAGCCAGAGAGACCCGGAGGCAGGCCGCCCATGCCTCCACCAAGGCCGGGGAGGCCACCGAGTTGCTTGCGGGCGGCTTCCATTTCGGCCTCGGACGGCATCTTGCCGCCGCCGCCCGGCATGGCGGGCATCGCGCCGCCTTTGCCGCCGAACATGCCGGCCATCTGGCGCATCATGCCCTTTTTGCCGCCCTTTCCGAGTTTCTTCATCATGTCAGACATTTGGCGGTGCATCTTCAACAGCTTATTCAGCTCGGACACTTCCATGCCCGCGCCCGCCGCGATGCGCTTTTTGCGGGAGGCCTGGAGAACGCCCGGGTTCGCCCGCTCGCGCTTTGTCATCGATTGGATGAGGGCAATCTGGCGTTTGAGTATTTTGTCGTCAATGCCGGCTTCTGACATCTGGGACTTCATCTTGCCCATGCCCGGCAGCATTCCCATGAGGCCTTCCATACCGCCCATTTTCATCATCTGTTCAAGCTGTTGCCGAAGGTCGTTCATGTTGAACTGACCCTTTTGGAAGCGCTTCATCATGCGCTCGGCTTGTTCGATTTCTATAGTTTCCTGGGCCTTCTCGACGAGGGCGACGATGTCGCCCATGCCCAGGATGCGGCCTGCGACGCGGTCTGGCTCGAACGTCTCAAGCGCGTCCATCTTCTCGCCGAGGCCGACGAACTTGATCGGCTGCCCGGTGACAGCGCGCATGGACAGGGCGGCGCCGCCGCGCCCGTCGCCGTCCATTCGGGTGAGGATCACGCCAGAAATGCCAATGCGGTCGTCGAAGTTCTGGGCCGTCTGGACGGCGTCCTGACCTGTCAGGCCATCGACCACCAGCAGCGTTTCGCGCGGGGTTGTGATGTCGCGGACGTCTTCGACCTGGCTCATCAGCTCTTCGTCGATGGACAGGCGCCCGGCGGTGTCGAGCATGTAGACGTCATAGCCCCCCAGCGTCGCCTGTTGCTTGGTGCGTTTGGCGATCTGGACGGGGGTTTCGCCCGGCACGATGGGCAGGGTGTCGACGCCGATCTGCATGCCGAGGATGGCGAGTTGCTCCATCGCCGCGGGGCGGTTGGTGTCGAGGGAGGCCATGAGGACGCGCTTGCCGTTCTTCTCGGTCAGGCGCTTGGCGAGTTTGGCGGTGCTGGTCGTTTTACCGCCGCCTTGGAGGCCGACCATCAGGATTGGGGCCGGGGGGCTGTCGATCTTGAGTTCGCCCGGGTCTTCGTTGTCGCCCGCTAGGACGTGGACGAGTTCGTCGTGGACGATCTTGACGACCTGCTGTCCGGGCGTGACCGACTTGGTGACGGCTTGGCCTGTGGCCTTTTCCTGCACCGCTTTAACGAAGTCGCGCGCGACAGGGAGCGAGACGTCCGCCTCCAGCAGCGCCACGCGAACCTCACGCAGGGCGGTTTTGACGTCATCTTCGGACAGCGCGCCCTGCTTGGTCAGGCGGTCGAAGACTCCGCCGAGACGTTCGGACAGGTTTTCAAACATCATCAGGCTCCTTCGCCGGTTTCCATTAGCCCGACATGGGGTCGGACGCGCCAAACGCCAATCGCCCCCACGGGCGAAACCTCGCTGGTGGGGGGCGATCCCGGCACGCGCCGGGACCGGAAGACTCGCGCCTCCGGTAAGTGGCGGCGGGATAGGGCGTTCAGGGCGGGTGTGTCAAGCCCGGGACGGTGACGCGCCGACCCATGCGTTGATCGCGTCCACCGCGTCTTTCGGGCCGAAGCCGGTGTAGACCATTGTGAACGGGCGTTCCGAGCCGTCGACATCCAGCACCACGCGGTAGCGGCGGGATTTGCCCGCGCCCTCGGTGTACAGCGTAGCGCCTTGCAGGGCGGACAGGCGGAATTCGTCGACGGCGTAGCCAAAGACGGTGCGGCGGCGGACCTCGGCACTGTCGGTGCGGCGGTCAAGCACAAGCTGGGTGCGGCGCACGAGGAAGACGAAGCACAGAACGCCGCCAATGGCGGGCATCAGTGTGAACACAAGCCCTTCGCCAAGTGGAGCGAAGACGAAGAAACCCATGGCCGTGCTGAACAGCACCGCCGCAATGAGGATCGCGGCGAAGATCCAAGGCGTGTTGTCGACGACCAGTGTGTCCGAGGTGTTTTGCGTGATTTTCATGGGCGCATTTTAGCGGGCCGGGCCGAGCGTCTTAAGGGGGATTCGTGTTGCGATCTTTTCATTTTGGTAACGAATGCTACCTCTCCGCACTTGAAGCGGCAGGGGAGGCCGGGATGACGACAGTATTGCTCCTTGGAAGCGGGCCCGATGTGGTCAAGTGCCGTGACTGGGACCTGACCGGCATCGACGAAATCGTCGCGATCAATAACGCCTGGCGGGTGCGGTCGGACTGGACCGTCTCGATCTTTCCCGAAGATTTCCCTGAGGACCGGCATCCCCCAAGGGATGGCCGTCGGGTGGTGCAGGCGAGTGACTACATCCCGTCGCAGAACCGCTTTGGGGGCGTGGTATACATCGGCGGGACGATGGCGTTCACCGCGTCGTACTGGGCGTTGGATGCGCTGAAGCCGTCGTGCATCTACTATTACGGCTGCGACATGGTCTATGCGAAGGCCGGTCCGACGCACTTCTATGGGGCGGGCACGGCGGATCCGTTGCGGGCTGATCCGACGCTTCAGAATCTAGAAGCGAAGGCGTGTCGTCTGCAGGCGCTTGCCGCGCGTGAGGGCTGTGCCTTGATCAATTTGTCGGATGGTCCGTCACGGCTGACGTTTCCGCGCGGGGCGCTGGGCGATGCGGGGGTGCCTCATTATGGAGGTGCGCATGCGGTGGCGCAGGCGCTGCGGATGGAGGAGGTCGCCGGGTGCCGAGTGTCTTCGGGACGGTACTGGGAAGAGCCCGACCGCATCGACCCGGCAAAGCTGCGCGCGATCGATGCGGCGTGGCTGGCGGCCTATGAGACCGAAGTGGCCTGCGCCTAGGCGGCGATGGCGTTGACCTGGGCTTCGGCGGCTTGCAGCGAGGCATCGGCGTCGACCATCAGGCGGTCGGCATTGACGAACTCCACTTCTGTGATGCCGATGAAGCCAAGGACGTGGCGGATGTACCCGGTGGCAAAGTCGATGTCCGATCCGGCCTGCGTCCCGCCAGAGGCGACGGCGACGATGGCGCGCTTGCCTTCCAGAAGACCCTGCGGGCCGGTTTCTGTGTATTTGAACGTCAATCCGGCGCGGGCGACCTGATCGATCCACGCCTTCAGCGCGGCAGGGACGCCGAAATTGTAGATCGGGAGGCCGATGACGATCGTGTCGGCGGCCTTCAGTTCATCCACCAACTCGTCGGACAGGGCGAGCGCCCCTTTCTGCGTGTCCGAGCGGTCGGCGGCGGGGGTGAAGTTGGCCTCGATCCAGCCCTCATTGATCTGCGGGATGCCGTGGGAGACATCGCGAGTGATCGTTTGCGACGGGTTGAGGCGTGCGATGATCTTTGACGCAAGCTCACGCGTGACGGAGCCGGTGCGGCGGGCGGAGGAGTCGATGCGAAGGACGGTGGAGGACATGCGGGTGTTCCTTTCCAGTGAACTGATTTGCATCAAGATGAACTTTGCGCTGGCGAACTCAACCGACTTCTCTTGACAGCATCTGTTCGGATTTGCACAGAATGCCGAATGGACAACTGGGATGAAATTCGAACCGCCTATCATGTCGCTCGGGCCGGGACGGTTAGCGGTGCGGCCGAGGATCTAGGCGTGCATCATGCGACTGTGATCCGCCATATCGATGCGCTTGAAGGGCGCCTTGGCGTGAAGCTGTTTCAGCGCCACGCGCGCGGGTACACGGCGACCGAGGCTGGTGCCGACCTGATGCAGGTGGCGCAGGCGACGGACGATCAACTGACGCAACTTGCCGGTCGGTTGCAGGGGCGCGGTGACGAGGTGTCGGGCGAGTTGAGGGTGACGTCGCTGACCTCGATCTCGCCGCTGGTGTCGCCGACGCTGGTGCGGTTTCAGCAGAAATATCCGGACCTTATCGTGCGCTACCTTACCGGCGACCGGGTGTTCCGTCTGGAATATGGCGAAGCGCATGTGGCGATCCGCGCGGGCAACCCGCCCGAGCAGCCGGACAACGTTGTGCAGCCTTTCGGCAAGTTGGCCATCGGGCTGTACGCGTCAAAGGACTATGTGGACAAGCACGGGCAGCCGCAGGGGGAAGCGGACTACGGCCAGCATTTCTTCATCGGGTCTGACGACGAAGCGAGCCGGGCGCCCTTCAGCCGTTGGATGCATCAGACTGTCCCGTCGGATCGGATCGTGTTCCGGTGCTCGGACATCCTGCATTACCGCGATGCGATCCTTTCGGGTGGAGGCATCGGGTTCATGGCGAAGTGGGATGCGAAGCGGGTTCCGCAACTGGTGGAGATCGCAGCGCCAAGGGACGAATGGTGCGCCCCGTTCTGGCTTGTGACGCACGTGGACCTGCATCGAACCACAAAGGTTCAGACGTTCCTCAAGTTCCTGAAGGAAGAAGCGAAATCCTGGGAGATCGGCCTTTAGGGGTCGTCTGACCGGGGGCCGATGGCGATGACCATGAAGGCGAAGAAGGCGCCGAAGCCGAGGATGGCGAGGGCCGAGACGTTCACGCCGTAAGCGTCGGCGCTTCGGAAAATGGCGGCCTGGACGGCTTCGACCGTTTCGCCTTCGCGGCTCGCGTCGGCAAAGGCACCGGTGTAGATGCTGTAGCTAAGCCAGGCGCAAAAGCCTGTGGCGAGGGAGGCAAGGGTGAACCGCATGAAAAGTCTCCACAATTTGCGGCACGCCTAGCAAAGGATTGCGGCGGATTTTTGGCGTCAGGCCGGATCGTCCTTCAGCTCGGTCTCGAGGAAGCGCTCGAACGCGTCGAGGTTTACGGGTTCAAACTGGCCGAAGCCCTGGATCCAGACGCTCGCTTCGCGAAGGGCGTCGGGGTCGAGGCCGCACCAGGTGACCCGGCCGCGCTTCTCTTGCCGGATGAGGCCCGCGCGGGTGAGGACGCCGAGATGCTTGGAGATTGCAGCCAGCGAGATCGAGAACGGCGCGGCGACGTCGGTGACGGCCATGTCATCCTCAAGCAGCATGCGCAGGATCTCGCGCCGGGTGGGGTCGGAGAGCGCATGGAACACGGCGTCAAGGTCATTCGGCATCGCGGTTCCCTGCCGGTCGTGCGTCCAATAGTCAACCGATTGGTTGAGGATGCCTGCAGGCTTCCGGGCGCGACCTGCCGCTTAATCTCGGCAAAAATACTCAATTAAAACAGATGACTATGGCGCGCCATCGGCAGCTTGACTCTGCGGCGCAGCAACCCTAGCGTCCGCGCGTCCGACAGAGGTGGTGCCACCGGCATGGCCGACGAAAACGACGAGACGCTGGACGAGTTGTCGAAGCGGATCGAGGCGGCAAAGGCGAGGCAAGCGCCGCCGCCCCAATTGGACGAACACTACAGCCAGGCCCAACAGGGCTGGCGCATGGTTACCGAGCTGGTCGCGGGTTTGTTGATCGGCTTTGGGATCGGATACGGGTTGGATGTGCTGCTGGGTACGCTGCCGATTTTCCTGATCCTGTTCACATTGCTGGGTTTCATCGCCGGGGTCCGCGTCATGGTGCGGACGGCGCAGGAAATCCAAGAGCGGCAGAACGCGCCCGACGGCGCAGACGATGAGGAACGTTGATGGCTGAGACCGAGGGCCTTGAAGACGAGATTGCCGGCAAGACGCTGGAGTTTGCTCCGATGGACCAGTTTCTCGTCAAGCCGCTCTTCGGGGACGGCGCCGTCTCGTGGTACACGCCGACCAACGTAACGCTGTGGCTTGCTTTAGCGGTTGTCGCGATTGCGCTGTTGATGGTTGTCGGGACACGCGGACGCAACGTTGTTCCGGGGCGGGCGCAGTCGGTCGCCGAGCTCGCCTATGGTTTCATCTACAAGATGGTTGAGGATGTGGCTGGCAAGGATGCCGCGCCGTTCTTCCCCTATGTGATGACGCTGTTTCTGTTCATCTTCACGGCAAACTTTCTGGGCCTGATCCCGATGTCGTTCACAACGACGTCTCATATTGCTGTGACGGCGGTGCTGGCGCTCGCGGTGTTCATCACTGTCACGATTGTGGGCTTCGTCAAGAACGGCGCCGGGTTTCTGAGCCTGTTCTGGGTGTCCGCCGCGCCCCTGCCGCTGCGGCCGATCCTCGCGATTATCGAGGTTATTTCGTACTTCGTGCGCCCGGTCAGCCACTCCATCCGTCTTGCGGGCAACATGATGGCGGGTCACGCGGTTCTGAAGGTTTTCGCGGGCTTTGCGCAGGTCGCGGCCATTGCACCGATCGCGGTCATCGCGGTCATGGCGGTTTACGGGCTGGAGGTGCTGGTGTCAGCGATCCAGGCCTACGTTTTCACCATTCTCACCTGTGTCTACCTGAAGGATGCCCTGCATCCGCACCACTAGGCGCAGACGAGACAGCACATCAGCCAATTCCAGATAGGAGATCACGGATATGGAAGGCGATATCGCAGAACTGGGTAAGTTTGTTGGCGCAGGCCTCGCAGCCATCGGCTCGGGCGCGGCAGCTATCGGTGTGGGCCACGTGGCCGGGAACTTCCTTGCGGGCGCCCTGCGCAACCCGTCGGCGGCCGGTGGCCAGACAGCGACGCTGTTTATCGGCATCGCGTTTGCCGAAGCGCTGGGGATCTTTGCGTTCCTCGTCGCTCTCTTGCTGATGTTCGCCGTCTGATCTTCTTGTGATCTTCACCGCCGGGGCTCACTGCCCCGGTGACGGACCATTCACAGGGGACAGCCCATGGCGGACACACCAGCCAGAGCCGAAGAAGCCGTAGGCCTTCCGCAGCTCGAATTCTCGACCTTTACGAACCAGATTTTCTGGTTGGTCGTAGCACTTGTCGCGATCTACCTGATCCTGACGAAGGTGGCGTTGCCGCGCATTGGCGGCGTTATTGCTGACCGGCAGGGGTCAATCACCAACGACATCGCGCAAGCGGAAGAGCTGAAGAAGAAAGCCGAAGAGGCCGAAGCAGCCTATGAGAAGGCGCTCGCGGATGCGCGGGCCGAGGCGCAGAAGATTGCGGGTCAGACCAAGGCCGAGATGCAGGCGCAACTCGACGAAGAGATTGCCAAGGCAGATGCGCAGATCGCCGAAGAGACGGCGAAGAGCGAAGCGAGGATTGCCGAGGTTCAGGCGGGTGCCGTACAGGCCGTCCGTCAGGTCAGCCAGGAGGCCGCGGCAGAGATCGTGAAAGCGCTTGGGTCGTCAGCCGACGCGTCCGCTATCGAAGCGGCGATTGACGCGCGAATGAAGGGGTGAGTGGTATGTGGAAGTATCTACCTCTCGCGGTCATTGCGACGCCTGCGTTGGCGGCCAGCGATAAGCCGTTCTTCTCGCTCGCCAACACCGACTTCATCGTCCTCATTTCGTTCATCCTGTTCATTGGGGTCCTTGTGTATTTCAAGGTGCCCGGGATCGTGACCGGGGCGCTTGATAAACGCGCCGAAACCATCAAGTCCGAACTTGATGAAGCGCGTCGTCTTCGCGAAGAGGCACAGTCCTTGCTGGCGTCGTATGAGCGGAAGGCCCGCGAGGTTGAGGAGCAGGCTGCGAAGATCGTGGACCATGCAAAGCTCGAAGCCGAAGAAGCTGCAGACGCCGCGAAAGCCGAGATTGCTGCAACGATTGAGCGTCGCCTCCAGGGGGCCAAGGATCGTATCGCCTCGGCGGAGGCCGCTGCAATTCGCGACGTCAAGAACCGTGCCGCCGAGGTTGCCGTTGCCGCGGCTTCTGACGTGATCCGGGGGCAGATGACGGATGCCGAGCGCGGACGGCTTGTCGATGACGCCATTGGAACTGTGAAGCAAAAGCTGCACTAAGGCAGCCCAAGTCCGACAGGGGACACGAACGGCCCGCGAGACACCTCGCGGGCCGTTTTATTGCGGCGGAGCAACCCCGGCCTACGCCAGGCCGTTTTGTTTGAAGAGCGCCATAAGGTCTGCCTCGGGACGGGGACCGATGTGCGAGATGACCTCGGCTGCTGCGACGTTGCCCATGCGGCCGCATGTTTCAAGATCGCGGCCAGTGGCATAGCCGTAGAGGAACCCTGCTGCGAACTGATCGCCTGCGCCAGTCGCGTCCACGGGCGTGACTGGCGTCACTGGCGCCTCCGCCGTTTCAGCGCCGCTGCGGAGGACGACGGGCTTGCTGGAGCGGGTGCACACGATCGTTTCGCAGACCTGCGCTGCGCGGTCGAGGCCTGTGGCGAGGTCTGTTTCGTAGAGCGATTCCCACTCGTGCTCGTTCCCGATCACAAAGTCCAACTGCTCTGCCACGAGGCGCTGGAAGTCATCCCGATGCCGGTTCACGCAGAACGGATCGGAAAGTGAGATCCCCGTGCGCCCGCCAGCCGCCCGCATTGCTTCAGCGGCGGCCACGAAGGCGGTTTTCCCTTCCGGCTTGTCATAAAGATAGCCCTCTAAAAACAGGACCCCTCCGCCGGTGAACGCGTCTGCCGGAACGTCACCTTCGCCCAAGTCGGCGCCGGCGCCAAGATAGGTGTTCATCGAGCGCTCCCCATCCGGAGAGACGAAGATCATCGAGCGAGATGTTGGGTCGTCGCTGTCCGGTACCGGTGCGTTGGGAAAGCTAGTTCCGGCATCGGCCAGGCTTTGTGCGTAGAAACGCCCTAGTGCGTCGTCCTTCACTTTGCCGATGAACGTCGTCGGAAGGCCAAGCAGACCAAGCCCCGCTATGGTGTTGGCGACAGAGCCGCCTGGCACCTCTGTCCGGTCCTTCATGGCGGCGTACAGCAGTTCGGCACGGTCACGATCCACCAACTGCATGATGCCTTTTTCGATCCCCATATGGTCAAGAAACATATCTGGCGCCTGGGCGATAACGTCGACAATCGCATTGCCGATGCCGATGATCTGGGTGGTCATATCGTTACTTTATCCTCGTAGTCGCAAAGGTCATTGATCAGGCAGGTCGGGCACATGGGCTTGCGCGCCTTGCAGTGGTAGCGGCCGTGCAGGATGAGCCAATGATGCGCATGCTGCTGGAACTCCACCGGGATGTTGTCTTCGATGGCCCGCTCGACCGCGACGACGTCTTTGCCTGGGGCGATCCCGGTGCGGTTACCGACGCGGAAGATGTGGGTGTCCACGGCCTGCGCCGGGAAGCGGTACCACATGTTCAGAACGACGTTCGCCGTCTTGCGCCCGACCCCCGGCAGCGATTGGAGCGCGGCGCGGGAGGTCGGCACTTCTCCGTCGTATTCGTCGATCAGGATCTTGCACAGCTTGATGACGTTCTTCGCCTTGTTCCGGTAGAGACCGATGGTCTTGATGTGCTCGATCACGCCCTCTTCGCCGAGCGCGAGCATCTTCTCGGGCGTGTCGGCAATTTGGAATAGCGTGCGTGTGGCCTTGTTCACGCCTTTGTCGGTCGCCTGTGCAGATAGCGCTACCGCGACCACCAGAGTAAAGGCGTTAACGTGGTCGAGTTCGCCCTTCGGTTCGGCCTCTGCCTCACGGAAGCGGGAAAAGATCTTATGGATCGTCTGGTAGGGCAGTTGCTTGGCCATTCGCGCCCTTGTGGCGGAAGCAACGGCAGGGGGCAAGCACCTGCTGATTCGTGAGTAGAATTCGAAAAACTTCGTCTAAATAACAGCGATTTAGCTTAGAGAGTCTGACTAAATTTTCGACGTTAACCATAGATTTGCTGGGGCCCGAAATAGTTCAAATCACGAGCAATCTTCGACGGGAAAAGTTTGAATGAGTCGGCAAGAGCCTTTTATCGAGCCCTTCAGGGCAATAACCACAACCCTCGGCGTTGGCGCTGGCATTCCTGAGGGCACCTTGATCCAGACGCCAGTGGGGTCGGTCCCCGTCGAGGCCCTGCAAAAGGGGCAGGAGGTGACCACGCGCGATGGGCCGAAACCTGTTGTCGATATCGCCAGGATGGAGGGTGGGTCGCTTGCCGGAACGCTGTTTTCGATTCAGGCGGGGGCGCTGGGTGCCGGGATGCCGGAGCGTGAGATCAAGCTGCCACCGGGCCAGCTTGTCGTAGTGTCCCATACGGCGGCAGCGATGTACTTTGGCAGCGACGAGGTTCTGGCTGAGGTGTCGGAATTGCAGCGTGCCGGGGCGATTGACTTTCACCCGGTCACGGGGCGCGCGCCGGTGCTGTTCCGGCTTCTGCTGCCCGAGCCGGACGCTGTGCTTGCGCATGGCTTGTGGCTTGACGCTGCCGGGGACGGGAAGATGCCCAAACCACGGCTGGCCGCCTGGGAAGCGCGGCTGATGGCGGGTTGGATCTTTGACCAGCGCTGCCGGGCCGCAGGAAAGCGCAGGAACCGGGTCGCGGCGGCGCAGTAGAGCCCTTAGAACTCACGGGGCCCGCAGATGGAGGTGCCCCGATGAATGCTCAGACCAAGGCAACGGAAGACAGCTATTACTACCAGCTCATGCGGAGGGCGATTGACCGGATCGACGCCGATGGTGGGCGGGAGCTGTCTTTGGAAGAGATTGCGAAGGAGATGAACCTATCTCCCTCGCACTTTCAGAGAGTCTTCTCGCGTTGGGCCGGGATCTCACCCAAGCGGTTTCAGCAGTGGCTGACGCTGGATCACGCGAAGCAGCTTTTGGCAGACCGATACACGACGCTTGAGACGGCGGACGAGGTCGGCCTGTCGGGGTCGGGGCGGTTGCACGATCTGTTTCTGCGGTGGGAGGCGATGAGCCCGGGTGAGTATGCCTCGGGCGGGCGCGGGTTAGAGATTAGCTGGGGCTGGTTTGAGAGCCCGTTTGGCCCCGCGCTGGTTATGGGGACGAAGAAGGGCCTGTGCGGGATGGCGTTTGCGGCAGAGACGGGGCCCGAGCCTGCTATGGCAGACATGCGGTCTCGTTGGCCGGAGGCAACATATGTCGAGGATGTCGCGCAGTTGAAGCCCATGGTCGCCGCCGCGTTTCGGCAATCGGATGATGAGGTGCCGCTGTACCTGATCGGGGCGCCGTTTCAGATCAAGGTTTGGGAGGCGTTGCTGACGATTCCAACCGGGTATGTCACGACGTATTCCGACATCGCGCGCGTGATCGGTAACCCGAAGGCGGTGCGGGCGGTTGGAACGGCAGTTGGGCGGAACCCGGTGAGTTGGCTGATCCCGTGTCATCGTGCGCTGCGAAAGTCCGGCGGGCTGGGCGGGTACCACTGGGGGCTGCCGGTGAAGCGCGCGATGCTGGCGTGGGAGGCCGCGGAGACGGCGTGATCTGATTGAGCGCCTGCGGCGCATTCCTTTTCTGTTTGGCGAAGGGCGCCGCCCCTCGCGCTCCCCGGAGTAATTTCGGCCAGAAGAAGCGACTTTTTGGCAGCGGGGGAATCCGCCGTAGCGGGCCTATTTTTGGGGGTGATATTGCCTATCACCTGCAGCAGGCGCAAAGTCCCGCCGAGTTTCGCGAGATGTGCGGGGCGAGAACAAAGACGACTTAAGGGTATGGGCATGACATCGAGAGTTACACTTTTGGGCGCCGTCGTGGCGCTGTTTGCGCTGAGCGCGTGTACGGACCCGGCGTTCCAGCAAGGGGGTGAGCGGCAGCGAACGGGCCAAGGCGCGGCCATCGGGGCCGGGATAGGCGCGCTGATTGGCGGAACGCGGGAAAGCGGCAACGACCGGGTGCGGAATGCGGCGGTCGGCGCGGCGGTTGGCGGTTTGATTGGCGCGGGGATTGGATCGGCGCTTGATCGGCAGGCTGCGGAGCTTCGAGAGTCGCTCGACAGCGATATCGGGGTGATCAACACCGGCAGTGCGCTGATTGTGCGGATGCCGCAGGATATCCTGTTTGCGGTCGACAGCGCTGTTGTCCGGCCCGGTCTGCAATCGGATCTGGTCACGCTGGCGAACAGTCTGAACTCTTACCCCGATTCCATTGTGTCGATTGTCGGCCACACCGACAACACCGGCGATGCCGCGTATAATCAGGATCTGAGCGAGCGGCGTGCTGGATCGGTGCGCGCGATCCTCGTGGGGTCTGGCGTTGCAGCGAACCGGATCGTGGCGATTGGCGCGGGCGAGGATCAACCGATAGCCTCAAACCTGACGCCAGAAGGCCGGGCGCAGAACCGCCGCGTGGACATTACAATCACGCCGAATGGCTGACATACAGGCAAACTGATCGAGCGGCCGGGCAAATTGCCCGGCCTTTTTCTGTTTCCAGACGGAACGCCGACAACGCCGGGCACCTATTGCGGTGCACTCACTTTTTCGTTGGTTCCGTGGAGCAACGCATGTACGTCTCGTATCAGTCCGTTAGTAGCAAGGAGGACGTGACATGATCATCGATGTACGCTCGCCTATGCTTTGGTTCCTCGTGCGAGCGCGAGCGGCCTAAGGGCACACCCCTCCCCAGTATCGGCAGCCTGAGTACCGCAGTTAGCGGCGCTTGACCTGCGACCAAAATCCTAGATTTGAAGGAGCCGGAGTGTCTGCACACTCCCGGATTATACCATGACCTATGGAAGTAATGTGGTCTTCGGACCCGAGCCCCAGATTGAAACCGTGATCCGGCGGTACGGCGCATGGCCGGTTCTTACGGCTGCCGCGCTGAGCCTCATCCAGTCCCGGCTGCCCCGCCCGCCGACGTGCCGGGCGGAGGGTTTGCCGGACTACTTGCGAGAAGATGTGGGGTTGCCGGCACTCGGCGCGCCGCCCCGGCTCAACATCTATTACTGAGTCTACTGGTGGGCAGGTTTGCCCACCAAACCTAATCTCCAAGTTTTGCGTGCACTTCGTCGAGGTCGATCTCACCCATCGGCAGTTTCCGCGCCGGATTGTCGACATCGTAGCGGAACAGGTCAAAGTCCTGCTTATAGATCTCGTAGACCAGGTGCATCGAAAGATCGTCGAAATAATCCTCAACCGGATGCGCCCTCTTCGGTCCGTGCCCTTCGCTTTCGTTGAACCGGGGCACGGAGTCGAGGCTGACCGGAACGGGCGTTTCCACGGCGCCGAGAACGTCGGCCATTCCGTCGTTGAACGTCTCGGTCCAGAAGATCCGGTCGTAGGTGCCGCCGTTGACGATGAAGGTCGAAATGTGGCTCGACATCGCGGACCAATGAATGTCCGGGTCCATCGGTTTTTTGAAACGGATGCTGTCGCGCGCGAACAAGAGAAAGCGCCGGAAGCTGGCGATCTGGTCGAAATCGCCGTCGACCTGGATGCCGTATTTCTGAGCGAGCATCGGAATCATGTTGCCGCGATAGCGCCGCCCGTTGCGCTGGATGCCGCAGATCTTGTCGAAGAAGGACGACAGGATGCGTGCATACGGGTTGCGAACGCAGGTGAAGGCAAAGCTTTTGTGCGCCCGAACGTTTTCGGCGATCCGGGGTTGGCTGTCTTCCATCGCCCATTTGTGGAGGCCGGTTTGGGCGTCGTGAATGTCGCCGTCGTAGAACGTGCCATGGTCCGAGAAGTACATGATCTGGCCGATGGTTGAGCAGGCACATTTCGGCACGACCCGGTAGACCATGCTTTCACTCTGCGTCATCCAGGTGCCCGGAAACCCCATGAACTCGTCCCAAAATCTGCCCGATCAATACGAGCAAAAAATCAAGAATTGGGGGTTTAATCAATGGGGAACCACAATAAGAGTGTGGTTGTGAAATGTGGATCCCCGCTCTGAGACATGGCGCAGATTGCATACATTCTCTTGTGCCACAAAGATCCGTCCGCGGTCATTGAGCAGGCGCGGCGGTTGTCACGGGCAGGGGATGGCGTGGCCATCCATTTTGACGCGAAGGCGCCGAAAGAGGCGTTTCAAGCAATCAAGGGTGCCGTTTCGTCGCTTCCGAACGTCGTGCTTTCCAAGCGGCGGATGCGTTGCGGTTGGGGGGAGTGGAGCCTTGTGGCAGCCACGCTATCCGCCACTGAAACGGCGTTGGAGGCATTTCCCGAGGCCACGCATCTGTTTCTTTTGTCCGGCGATTGTATGCCGATCAAACCTGCCGAGTACGCGCATGCGTATCTCGACGAGCACGACATGGATTTCATTGAGTGCGAGGATTTCTTCGAGAGCGACTGGATTCAAACCGGCCTGACCGAAGACAGGCTGGCGTATCGGCATTTCTTCAACGAGCGGTCGCGGCCACGTCTGTTTTACCGTTCGCTTGAGTTGCAGAAACGCCTTGGGCTGGCGCGGGCCGTGCCGAAAGACCTGGCGATGCGGATTGGCAGTCAATGGTGGTGTCTGCGGCGAAACACGATGGAGCGGATCCTGAGCTTTACGAAGGAGCGCCCGGATATTCTGCGCTTTTTCCGGACGACTTGGATCCCGGATGAGACGTTTTTTCAGACGCTGGTGCCGCATCTTGTTCCGTCAGAGCAGATCCGTTCGAGGGGGCTGACGTTTCATCTGTTCTCGGACTACGGGAAGCCGGTGACGTTTTACAACGACCACTACGGGCTTCTGATCACGCAGGATGCGCTGTTCGCGAGGAAGATTTCTCCGGAGGCCAACGAGTTGCGGCAGCGGTTGGGGCGGCTTTACGCCACGAAGGACGTGCAGATCCGGGTGTCGGATGAGGGGAAGCGGCTTTACACGTTTCTGGCAAACCGGGGTCGGTCCGGGCAGCGGTATGGACCGCGGTTCTGGGAGGTTGAGTCGACGCTCGGACGCGAGCAAGAGTTGATGGTTGTCGCGTGCAAGAAGTGGCATGTGGGGAAGCGGCTGTTGAGGGCGCTGGCGACACATTCCAACGTGCCGGCAGTGGAGTATGTGTTCGATGAGGAGGCGGTGCCGCTGCCGGATCTTGGCGGGCTGCAGGACAGTCTGGAGAAGCGAAGCCGACATCGGCGCGCGATGTTGCGGATGCTGTTCGATCATTATGAGACGGATCGGCTGGTCATTTGCATTGACCCGGCCAGTCTGGATCTGCTGCGCGATTTCTATGCGGATCGGAGCATGACGCGGCTTCTGGAGGTCGAGTGTGTGTATACCGACGACTTTCTGAAGGGGCATGCGCGGCGGGTGGGGCTTGCCGGGCCGGATACGCCTGAGGGCACGCTTCAGGCGCTGCTACCGGCGCTGCGGAACGACTTGTTGAGCGAGGGAGATCGGCTGCGGGATGCGGGGTTTCCGGAGTACTATCGGATCCGGGAGCATGCGGCGCCGGAGGAGAATATTGAGCCGTTGGCGCGGTTCTTTTCGATCCCGAACGACCGGGCGGAAGCGATTGCGAGAAACCACGAAATCTTCATCGACTAGGGGGCAGGCGGATGGCCTATACGTATGACGATCAGAACATCTTTGCGAAGATCCTACGGGGGGAGATCCCGAACGATACGGTGCTTGAGACGGAGCACACGCTGGCGTTTCGCGACATCAATCCGCAGGCGCCGGTGCATGTGCTGGTGATCCCCAAGGGGCCGTACGTCACGCATGATCATTTCGCGGCGGAGGCGTCGGAGGCGGAACTGGTCGACTTTATGCGCGCCTCGGCGAAGGTGTGCGAGATGGAGGGTGTGGGGCCGGGGACGAAGGGATTTCGGGCGATCTCGAACGCGGGGGAGCATCCGGTGCAGGAGGTGCCGCATTATCATCTGCATATTCTTGGGGGGCGGCCTCTGGGGCGGATGCTTCAACCAGTGTGAGCGCCCATTAAGTACGGTCCCCATGGGGACCGTTTTTAACTATCTGTATTTGTTTGTTTTTTCAGATCTAGTCGGGCTGGCTAGCCGCTGACCTGCTCCCGGAGGATCGAGACGGTGAGTGAGATCATCAGGTAGATGCCGGAGAAGATGAGCATCGCGAGGATCGTGTTCTCGAAGGCGCGGGGGTAGGTCGGTTCGTCCGGAGGGACCGGGTTGACCGAGGTGGAGAGGTAGCGCACCTGACGGTCGGCCTCTGTCCGGGCGCGTTCGAGTTGTTGCAGCGCTTCCTGCATCATCAGGGTGCGGGTTTCGAGGTCTACCTCGGCCATGCGCAGTTGGCCCGATACGGAGGCGAGCGAGCCGGAGCCCTGGGTGCTGACCGTGAGCTGGGAGCGGAGGTCGGCAATGAGGCCTTCGAGGCGTTCGATGTCGCCGCGTGTACCGTCGACGCGGGCCTGGTTGGGGCGCGTGTTGTCGAGGAGCTGTTCGAGGGCGAGGCGCTTTTCGGCGAGTTGGACCTCGAAGTTTGAGATCTGGCCCATCAGCGAGGATGTCTCGGACACCGGGTCGAGGACACCGAGCTGTTCCTGCAGTTCCAACACCCGCGCCTGGGCCGCTTCCATCTTGGTTTCCGCGTCGGCGAAGACCGTGTTGGCGCCCTGCATCTGATCCTCACGGAGGCGTTGGGTCAGGTTGTCGACCTGCTCTTCCGCGTAGCCGATCAGGGCGCGCGAGAAGGCGGCTGAGGTTTCGGGGTCGGCGGCGATAACCTCCATCCGGATCAGGCCCTCGGTCGGATCGTATCCGATCTTCACGTTCTTGCTGAACGTCTTGTATGCCTCTTCGTTGGTGGCGTCGGGATCGAGGCGCTGGATCGCGTCAATGTCGTCGCCCTGGAAATGGGCTTTGAAGCCCAGGTCTTCGTCGAGGCGCAGCATCGCCTCACGGCTTTCGAGATATCCTTGAACGGTGATCGAGTCCTGGCTTGTCGCCATGCCCATGCCCGCGAAGAGGCCGCCTGCCGGGCCCGCGTTGCCGCCGTCGGCTTGCTGGATCACGAATTCCGACTTTGTAGCGTACATCGGGGTCGCCATGACGAAGTAGTACCACGCGCAGGCCAGCGTCGGCAGCACGATGAAGGCACCGAGGCGGAGGGCCAGGGTGATCAGATTGCGGCGACGACGGCGGGCGATGTCGCGCTGGATCTCCAACACTTCGCGGGAGCGGATGGTGGCGGGATCGGCGACCTCGGTCGAGACGGCGGTGCCGGTTGTTGGCTGAGGAGCGATTTGCGGCAGGTTCGGGGGCGGGCTGTCGGCTTGTGGCTTTTTCTCGCCGGGTTCGGCGACGACCAGTTCGAGCATGTTTGCCCGTTGGAACGGATCGATCCCGGCCTGGCGGAGCAGGCGAACGGCATCGTAATCCGACGTCGGCGCGAGGCCGTGCTTGTGCGCAAGGCGGCGGGCCATGCGAAGCTGGCGCCCGGTCAGACCCTCTTTGCGGATTGCGTCGATCTCGGTCGACATCTTGCGGCCGTCCGTCCCCGCCGCCGCTTGCTGGGGGGCGGCGCGCGGCTTGGGCTGGGGCGCCGGGTCGGGTGCGGCTGCGGCAGGCTCGGGCTTGCGGGCAGCGGCCTTCGGGGCCTCGGCGTCGCCGAAGGATTCCGCGGGCGTGTCGGAGTTTGGCACGGGGGTGACGGTTCCCCCGCGACGGATGCGGAATCGCTTAGCTTTGGGTTTCGTAGTCATACAGGTGCTTCGCTTCTTCCAACGTATCGAACATGTGGATCTTGCCATCCCTCAAGACGGCGGCGGATTTGCAAAACTTTTCAAGCGTTTCCGCTTGATGCGATACAACGATCACGGTGGCCCGCTCAAGGCGCTCACGCAGGATTGTACCGGCCTTTCGGTTGAACTCCACATCCGTGGAGGCGGGCATGCCCTCGTCGATGAGGTAGATGTCGAACTCCAGCGCCAGAAGCAGCGCAAAGCAGAGCCGCGCGCGCATACCGGTGGAGTAGGTGCCGACGGGCATGTCGAAGTATTCTTCGAGGCCGCAGATCCAGCGGGCGTAGGCCTCTAGATAGTCGGGGTCGATGTCGTAGAGCCCGGCGATGAAGCGCGCGTTTTCCTTGCCGGTCAGCTTGCCGATCACGCCGCCCATGAAGCCCAGCGGGAAAGACACGCGGGAGGATCGAAAGATCTCGCCTTCATCAGGTTTTTCCAGCCCGGCCATCATGTTAACGACGGTCGTCTTGCCGGTGCCGTTGCGCGCAAGGATGCCAAGCGAGTTCCCGGGCGTCACTCGGAAGGACGCCTTTTCCAGGATCACTTTGCGTTGTTTGCCGGTCCAATAGGACTTCGACACGTTGCGAAACTCGATCATCGTTGGACCTGCCCGGGCCCCATTTTTGCGTCAACAGAGGCTGAATAGCGCCAAACTATAGCAGGAATGCGGCAAGAACCATTAACCGAACGAATTAGAGCAAGGCTCCGCCTAAAAAGGGTTTTGCGCCGTGAGGTTAGCCGGGTTGCTTTTCAACACGGGTCACCCAGCCTGCGATGAACGAGATGATGGCGGCGACGAAACTGAACAGGGCGCCCATTTTGGCGGCATCCTGCACCGGTCCGGCGTCGAACGCGACGGTGGCGATAAAGAGCGACACGGTGAATCCGATGGCCGCCACACAGCCGATCACAAAGAGGTCGATG
Organism: Pseudomonadota bacterium; assembly: GCA_039190895.1. Lineage (GTDB taxonomy): Bacteria > Pseudomonadota > Alphaproteobacteria > Rhodobacterales > Rhodobacteraceae > Ovoidimarina. Next base: position 21,569 of record JBCCXY010000048.1, read on the forward strand.
GTTCGCATGCCCTGCGGCAGCCCCAGCTTCATCGGCCCCGCGGCCAGCCAACCGAATAGCAAGATGCCGAACGGTTTGCCGATGATCAGACCAGCGAGCACCAGCCAGGTCGGGTCGCCGATGGACGAGAACTCCACCCCCGCGTTCATCAGGCCGAAGAAGAACAGGATGATCTCAACCGGGTGCTTGAGCAGGTGTTCGCTGTGGTTGAGCAGGTCATGCAGGTATTGCTCGGCTTCGGCGAAGATGCCGAAGGCGCGGTCGGCGTGGGGGATGGTCGGAACAACCGGCAGAAGGCCGAGGGCTGGGTGCAGGCCCGCCTCTTGGAAGCCGTACCAGCTGAGCGCCCCTGCGATGAGGTAGGGCCAGAACGACAGTTTCTTGCGCATCCAGGTCGAGCGGGGGCGCAACTGGTCGCCCCGATCAAGGCGCCGCGGCAGCCAGTTGAACAGCACGAACACCGCGATGGCGGAGCCAAGAGACAGCAGCAGCCATTCAGGGGCAAGCTCCCCGGACGGGTAGAATACGGCCAGGATGATCAGCCCTGCGGCGTCGTCGGCAATGGCGAGCAGCAGAAGGAACCGAACGGCGGGGTGGCCCGCGCCGAAGACGAGGCGGCCCACGAGGTATGAGAACGCGATGTCGGTGGCGGTTGGGATGGCCCAGCCGCGCGCCACTGCGTCGTACGTGTCAGAGCCCAGGATGGCCGCGAGGCCGAGGTACACCGCGATCGGCCCGAACATGCCGCCTGCCGTGGCGACGAGGGGGGTGGCCGCCTTTTTCCCGCGAAGGGAGCCGTTTTTGAGGATCACCGCCTCCCACACTTCCTTCGCGGCGATGGCGAAGAAGAACGCCATGAGGACGTCATTCACGAGGTAGTGCAGGGTCAGAGAGCGGTAATCGACCTGGCCTGCCTCGTTATAGTGTGGGTGGCCGATGATGAAGTCGTGGAACAGTTCGTATTCAACAAAGTGGTGATAGCTGTGTGCGTCTGTATTCGCCCAGATCAGCGCGATGATCGCGCCCATGATCAGAAGTAGCGAGTAGTTGGTGACGAAATTCCAGACACGGTACATTTGCCGCTGCCCCTCTTGGTTTCCATCCGGGGTAGCGGAGTGGCCGGGGCGGGGCAACTCTGTTCGTCAGGGGCGCGTTCAGGCGATCAGGTTCCAGATCAGGCCAGCGATGATCGCGCCGATGCTGGCAAAGCAGAGGTAGGCAAAGAAGACGCGCGGCTTCACCAGGGCCCAAACGGCGATGGCGGCCGGGATGCTTGTGACGCCTCCGGCGATGACGAAGGACATCGCAGCGCCCGGGACCATCCCCTGATCGAGAAGGCCCGCGACGAGCGGTACCGCCGCATATCCGTTGAGGTAGGCCGGGGCGCCGACGAGCCCGCCAAGGATCACCGGGGCCGGGCCGGTTCCGCCCAGCAGGTCGGCGATGAGGCCGGCCGGGATGTAGCGGATCATCAGCATTTCAAGAGTGTAGGCCAGCATCAGCCACTTGCCGAGGAAGATCAGGTTTGACCACGCGGCGGTGCGAAAGCTGTCGACCCGGGCCGGTTCGCTCCAGAACCTCCAGACCGGTGTGCCCTTGAACGGGGAGGGGCCGCAGCCGCAGCCCTGTTTCTCAACTGGCCGCAGCGGGTCAGTGAAGAGGGCGGTTTGGGCCAGGGCCATCGTGGCGAACCCGCCGAACAAGCCGAGCGCCACGGCGGCGATGGTCTTGGCGATGGCGAACTCTGTGGAAATTCCGCCGGCGGTGATCGCGAACATCGCGGGGTCCATCAGAGGAGAGGCCAACCAGAACGCCATGACCGCCGAAAGCGGCGTTCCGGCGGCGAGGAGGGCGGCGATGAAGGGGATGACCTCGCAAGAGCAGAACGGCGACAGCCCCCCGGCCAGTGCGGCGACGATCACCATCCGGGCCGTGTTGCCCTGAAACGCGCGTGTCAGCATGGCTTCGGCGCCGGTTGCCTTTAGGTATCCGATGGCGCCGACGGCGATGAGGATGAACGGCAGGGTACTGCCGAACGCGCGCAGTGCGCCGGTGACGGTCGGCCACACGGCGGGTGGGTCAAGCACCAGAAGCGCCAGCAGGATCGCCAAAACGAGAAGCCAAACCTTATCGAGGCGTTGCCAAAGCCCGGGCGTCGAGGTGAGTGAGGCGTCAGTCATCCGCGCATCCGCCCAGATCGGCACAACACTGTGACAGCAGAAACTGTGACAACGCCTCGACCTTGTCGTAGGCCGCGCCGACGCAGATGATCTTGCGCCCCTGCTTCGCCTGCCGGACGAGACCGGCCTGAACCAGAAGCCGCATGTGATGGGTCAGCGTCGACCCGGTCACCCCCGACCGCTCGCCCAAAGCGCCAATCGTCAGCCCGTCCGGCCCCGCCCGCACCAATGTCAGAAGCACGGTCAGCCGCTGCTCGGAGCCGAGGGCGGCAAACGTCGAGGCAATCTCTTCAATCGGTTGAGCGGTTTTGAGCGGATGCTGAGGTGTCATGATTCTATATTTCTACAATATTAGAAATATAGCAAGACCCCATCCCTTCTTCTTTTTCATAAGTATCCCGGGGGGTCTGGGGGGCTGGCCCCCC
>JBCCXY010000049.1:0-24144 GCA_039190895.1 Pseudomonadota bacterium
CGGGCCCTCCCACGGCCCGGGATTAGTCTCAACGCGCGGTCGACCTGATCGAGCGCGGTACGACTGAAATAAACCACGATGCAGCGATGTCGGTCTCGCCAGTCCAGGGCCCGTCGATGGCGCGGCTCAGTGCTCCGCGAGCGACCGTGCGGCTGCCTGAAACGCGGCGCGACTCAGTTCTAAATCCGCCTTCGTGATCGCCAGCGACGGATACAGCTTACCCGGCGACTTGAACACGCCCCCGGCTCGCAGCGCCGCATTGTAGTCGACGTTCCGGCCCGGATCGTCATGACGGGCTGAGCGGTAATCGCGGCAAGTCGAGCTGGTAAAATAGATGTCGAACAGGGTCTCATCCCCGCAAACCCGATGCGCAATCCCCTCAGCATTAAGCGTCTCGGACTGCATCGCCTGCAATGCCCCGCCGATCTGCCGCAAGCGATCATAGCTCCGGTCCCGCTGCAGAACCTCCATCGTCTTCAGCCCCGCCGCCGCCGCCACCGGATTCCCCGACAGCGTGCCAAGCTGCATGAGCCAGCCCTCCGCCCCGACGCGCGCCTTGTCGAAATGCTGCATCACCTCGGCACTCGCCCCCACGGCGGCCAGCGCAAAACCCCCGCCGATGATCTTGCCCAGCGTGCAGATATCCGGCGTCACGCCATACCGCTCCTGCGCGCCGCCATAGGCAAGGCGGAACCCCGTGACGATCTCGTCAAAGATCAGCAGCACAGCATGCCGGTCGCACAGATCACGAAGCCCCTGCAGAAACCCCGGCTCAGCGGGGATGATCCGCTGCAACGGCTCGACAATGATCGCCGCCACATCGCTGTGCTCAGCCAAAAGCGCCTCAACCGCGCCCAGATCATTGAACGGCGCGATCAGCATCTGATCCGCCACGCCCTGCGGAATACCGGCGCTGTCCGGCACCGCCTGCGGAAAGTTTACGCGCCGCTCCGGGGCGAGGCTCATCTGCGCCTCGGCGCTCATCCCGTGATAGCCGCCCTCGAACTTCAGGATCTTGTCGCGCCCGGTATACGCCCTCGCAAGGCGCAGCGCGTACATATCCGCCTCTCCACCCGAGGCCACAAAGCGCACCTGCTCGCAGCACGGCACCGCATCGACAATAGCCTCCGCCAGTTCGATCCCCTTCGCGTTGTTGGCGAAGAAGGTCATGCCGTTGGGAAGCTGCTCCAGCACCGCCTCCATCACCTCCGGATGACCGTGACCCAGCAGCATGGGGCCCGACCCGATCAGGTAGTCGACATACTCGTTGCCATCCTCATCCCACACCCGGCTGCCCTCACCCCGCCCGATGACGATACCCGGGTCGAAGTTTCCGAACCCAGCGGCGGGGAGCACCTCCGTCGCGCGGGCGATCCATTCGGATTGCGTGCTGATCTTTTGCATCAGGCGATCTCCAATACGGGCGGGCCGAGGGTATCCAAATCCGGCGTAACGCCAAGACCGGGCCCCTCGGGCGGTGCAATGCGACCGTTGTCTCGGGTGGGCGCGTCGGGGCAGAGGCGCGGGGCAACGTAACCCGACAAATCGCAGGTGTTCAGCAACGATCCATTCGGCGTGGACGCTGCGAAATGCAGCGCCGCTGCCGTCACAATGTCCGAGCCCCAGGTGCATTCCGCGCAAATCTCCGCCCCCAGATGCACCGTCAGATCCCTGGCGCGGCGCATCGCCGACAAGCCACCGAACTTCGACAGCTTCAACGCCACGGCATCCAGACAGCCCAGTTCCGCAGCACGCAGAAGGCTCGCCAAATCATGCGCAGTCTCGTCAATCTTCATCGGCAGACCGGTCGCCTGACGAACCGCCGCGCAATCCTCCAGCGTCTTGCACGGCTGCTCCAGCATCACGTCCGCCTGCGCCACCGCCCGCCCTGTCCGCGTCGCGTGCAGCTTGGTCGCGCCGCAGTTCCAGTCGCCATAGACCAACGGCCCCGGCCCCACGGCCTCGCGCACCTTCAGCAACCGCTCCGCATCCGCCTCCCAGCTCGCATCGGCGCCGAGCTTGGCCTGAAACTGGCGGATGCCCGTCGTATAGGCCTCCGCCGCGATCCGCGCCATCTCATCCGGTGCCACACAGGTGATCGAGTGATACAGCGGCATGTCCGCCCGCGTCCGCCCGCCGAGCAGCGCATAAAGAGGCTGACCCGTCGCCTGCCCAAACAGGTCCCACAGCGCGATATCCACGATTGTCTTAACGTACTCGTGCCCCGGCAGAACCCCGTCAAGCTTGCGCATCGGAGCGTCCACGCCGAACGGCGATACACCGAGGATGTGCGGCGCAAGCTCCGCAACCCCACTCGGCACCCCATCCGCATACGCTGGGAGGTAGTGTGGGATCGGGCACACCTCGCCCCACCCTTTCAGCCCGGTGTCGGTCTCCAGGCAAAGCACATGCGTCTTCACCGTCGCGCAGGTCTTGCCCTCGGCCATGTAGTAGGTCGCGTGGCTCGTCAGATCGACGGCCCACAGCGTGAGGCGCGCCACCCTCATCCGTACACCGCCACCGGATCGCCCAGCGCATCCTCATCCGGATGCACCCCAAGCCCCGGCGCCTCTGGCAGATGCAGGTGCCCGTCCCGGTTGCGCGGGCCCCGCCCCCCGGCGATGTCGACCGTGATCATGTCCTGACACGCCCAAACCGCGTGGCAATTGGCGTCCGGGATGGTCGCCGCAAGATGCAGCGCCTCGGCATCCGCCAGAACGCTGCCGCCCGTCGCCATGACAAACATGTCGATCCCATGCGCCAACGCCACATCCCGCATCCGCGCCGCCTTGGTCAGCCCGCCGACCCGGTTGAGCTTGATGCCAAACACTTCCGCAATATCCTCCCGCGCGATCCGCGTCGCGTCCTGAAGGGTGACAAGCGCCTCATCGACGCTTACCGGCGCCGCGTGCTTGCCGCTGATCGCCGCGATATCGGCAAGCGTCTCGCACGGCTGTTCAAACATCACGCTTAGGTCCTCCGTCGCCGACATCACCCGAAGCGCCTGTTGTCGCGTCCAGCCTCGGTTGACGTCGTACAGGATGATCTCCCCCTCGCGCCGCAGCCCCTCCACATCGCGAATACGGGCGATGTCACGCTCCACATCGCCGCCGATCTTAACGGAATGCGCAACGTATCCCCGATCGCGATAGCGCTGAATGACGGCGCGCGTGTCCTCAATCGTCTTCGCGCCCACGGACGACGCAATCCGCCGGGGCGTCCGCGACCCGCCCCCCATCGCATCGGCAATCGGCAGGCCCACCGCCTGTCCGATGATGTCCCAACAGGCCATGTCGACCGGGCTCTTGGCATACAAATGCCCGGGCAGCGCGAGGTCCATCGCCCGCTCCACCTCCAACACTTTCCTCGGGTCCAGCCCGAGGAGGAACGGCGCCATCGTCTGTAGCCCCGCGCGAATACCCGGCCCATGCGCGGGCACATAGGTATGCCCCCACGGCGTCCCCTCGCCCCATCCGACGAGCCCGGAGTCGGTCTCGACCTTCACCAGCGTCGCGTCGAGCACCTCAAACTTCAGCCGCCCACCCGAGAGCCAATACGGATGCTCCAACGGCAGATCGGTCTGGTAGACGGAGAGCTGGGTGATCTTCATGCACCCTTCCTTCGAAACAAGCCGTGCCAGGAACCATTCGAACGTGGGCACCCTATACCCGCCGCCGTAGGGTGTGCGCTCTGCGCGCACCGGTCTTCGCGAAACAGCCAGATCATTCCGCATAATCCGCCACCGGGTCACCCAGACTGTCAAAGTCCGGCACAACCCCAAGACCCGGCGCGTCCGGAGCATAAAGCCTGCCACCCTCAGCCCACGCCCCGCCCACACCAGTCGAGCGGGTATTGTAGTTCATCAGATCCGTCGTGTTCTGCAGGTACTCCGCCGGGGTCGAGGCCGCGAAATGGGACACCACCGTGCTCGCAATCTCTCCACCCCAAGTGTCTTCCGCAACCACGGGAATCCGGTTCTCAACCAGAAAATCCCGCACCCTCCGCGCCTTGCTGAGCCCCCCAAGGTTCGAGACCTTAAGACAGCACACCTCCGCCCCCCGATCCGCCACAACACGCTGCGCCGCAGCCAGATCGGTGATGCATTCGTCCAGCTTCATCGGCTGCTGCGCGACGCGGCGCACCTGCTGGCATTCCTCATACGTCCGGCACGGCTGTTCCAGGATATACTCCAGGTCCCCCGTTGCCCGCGCCACCCGGATCGCGTCATCCACCCGCCAACCCTGATTGGCATCCGCCATCGCCTTTTCGCCGGGTTCCAGCAGAGCAACCCCGGCCCGGATGCGCTCAATATCACTCGCCCAATCGCCACCAACCTTGATCTGATACTGCCGATACCCCGCCTCGCGGTACCGGCGCATCTCGGCCAGCGTCTCCTCCGTCGCCTTCTGTGGCGTGACGCGGTACATCGGCGCCCCGTCGGTCAGCTTGCCACCCAAAAGCATCCACACCGGCTGCACACACGCCTGCCCCAGCAGATCCCAACACGCCGCATCAAACGGTGCCTTGGCGTAGCCATGCCCCTGCACGGCATGGTCCATCAACTGCTCAATCCGCCCAACCTGCCGCGGGTCCTCCCCAAACAACACCGGCGCCACCAGACGAGCCAACGCCTCCACCCCCTCGGAATGCGCGACCATGTAGTTCTCACCACACGGCGTGAACTCCCCACAGCCCTGCAGCCCGGCGTCAGTATCCAGCACAACGACACTCGCCTGCGCCACCTCGATCGCATTCCCCGCCCCCCAGACATAGGCGCCCCCGACATAGGGTAGCCCCATCTTGAAGACGCGGATGCGCGTGATCTTCACGACGCGTCCACGGGGACCCGGGCGTCGGCGCGCGGCTTCAAGCTTTGCGGATCATACGCAGGCTCGCCCAACACCCGGGCCGCGCGAGGCTCACCGTGGATCACAACCTCCAGCGCCGTGCCCGGCTCCGCAGCAGCGGGGGAGATATACGCAAACGCCAACACCTTGCCCACCGTCGGCCCATAGGCGACCGACGCCGTAGATCCCACAACCTCGCCGTTCCACAAGACCGCCTCGCCACCATGGCCATCCGCCACACCGCCCGGCTCAATCGCCAGATACGCACAGACCCACGGCAGATCCGTGTTCAGCGTCGCATCCCGCCCGAGATATGCCTTATCCGTCCGCGCAAACCGCAGCACATCCGCCTCGGCGAGCGTCACCTCGTTCGTCAACTCCCCCGCCCCTTTGAACCCCTTCTCCATCCGCATCACGTTCATCGCGAACGACCCATAATCCACAATCCCATGCGCCTCCCCCGCCGCCCAATGCGCGGCGTAGACATCGCGGCAGGCGGCGTTCGGCATGTGCAGCTCCCACCCAAGCTCCCCCGCATACGACATCCGGAACGCCCAGACCGAATGACCCGCCACTCTGATCTGCTGCGCCGACAGCCACCGGAACCCGGCATTGCTCAGGTCCGCCGCCGTGCACGCACCCAGAACGTCCCTCGCCTTCGGGCCGTTCAGCGCCAGCGCCGACCAATCCGAAGACAGCGCAGTCACCGCCACATCCTCATCCCCACGCTGCTGCGCCAGATGATCCAGCAGGCGTTGCTCAAAGAACGCCGCGCAGACGAGGTAGAAGCGGTCTTCGGCCATCCGCACAATGGTCGTCTCCAGCTCAATCCGTCCCCGGCGGTTGAGCATGTGCGTCAGCGTGATCGACCCCACCTTCTGCGGCATCCGGTTCGCCGTCAGCCGATCAAGCAACGCATAAGCATCCAGCCCCTCGACGAGAACCTTTGTGAACGCCGTGACATCCATGATCCCTACCGCCTCGCGAACGGCCTTCACCTCCGCCGCAACGATGTCGTCCACGACAGTGCGGCGGAACGAATAGTGGTCACGCTGCGCCACGCCGCCCCTCGCGAACCAGCGCGGGCGCTCGAACCCGTACACCTCTTCGTGCACCGCACCCTTCGCCTTCAGCACCTCGTGCAGCGGTGACGGTTTGATCGGCCGCCCCGCCAGCCGGTTGAAATGCGGAAACGGGATCTCGTGGCGGAGGCAGTAATCCTCCTCCGCCTTCACCACCTGCCATGCCTTCGTGGCATAAGACCCAAACCGTCGCGGATCATACTCCCGCATCGAGATATCCGCCGCCCCCTGCACCATCCACCGCGCCAGTTCCCGAGTGAGCCCCGGCCCCCAGCCGATCCCGATCTGCGTCCCGCAGCAGCACCAATAGTTCCGCACCCCCGGCGCAGGACCAATCAGCGGGTTGCCATCGGGCGGGTGGCTGATCGCCCCGTGAACCTCCCGCTGAATGCCCAACTCCGCGAAGATCGGCATCCGGTTCAGGCTCTCTTCCAGATACGGCATCACCCGGTCGTAATCCGCATCGAACAGCCAGTTCTCGTAATCCCACGGGCAATGATCATGCCAGACCGAGTTCGGGTTCTCCTTCTCATAGATCCCGATCAACCCGCGCTTCTGCTCCATCCGGATATAGCCGGAGACCTTCCGGTCATCCCGGATTACCGGCAGCTCGTCCGACAGCACCTCAAACTCCGGCACCGGCTCCGTCACGAAGTAATGGTGCGTCATCGACGTCATCGGCAATTGCAGGCCGGACCACTCGCCCATCTGCCGCGCATAGGTCCCACCCGCATTGACGACATGCTCGCAGGTAATCGTCCCCTGCTCAGTCTCAACAACCCACTCGCCGCTCGCCGCCTGCGTGATGTTTGTCGCCCGGCACTGCCGCACGATGCGCACGCCCTTTTGCCGCGCCCTGGCGGCCATCGCCATCGTCACATTGGTCGGATCGACATGCCCGTCATCCGGCGTATGCAGCGCCCCCAGCACCCCGTCGAGGTTGTAGAACGGATGCAGCCGGGCGACCTCGTCGGGCCCCACAAGCTCGATATTGAACCCCAGCGACCGCCCGACCGACAGCGTGTGCCGCAGCCAGTCCATCTCGTCCTCGGTATAGGCCAACCGGAACGACCCGCAGCCGTGCCACGTCACCGGCTGCCCCGTCTCGGCCTCCAACCCCTTGGAATAGAGGCCAATGTTGTAATCCACGCACTTCCCCAAGCCGAAGCTCGACGTCGAATGCGTGATCTGCCCCGCTGCATGCCATGTGCTGCCCGAGGTCAGCTCTGCCTTCTCCAGCAGCACCGTCTCGGCCCCCCACCCTTCGTGCCCCAGATGATAGGCCAGACCGACGCCCATGATCCCGCCGCCGACAATGACGACACGGGCATGGGAAGGCAGCGCTTTATCCACGGGGTGACTCCTTCTCGGACGCAGATTTTCGCTCGACACGCTAAGCGGACATTAGTACCATCGTCAATCATGAATGGGACAAATGTATCAAATACGATCCTGGAGCGTCTGGCAGACGAACTGACAGACCTCACGCCCGAAGCCCGCAAGGCCGCGACCTACGTGCTGGAGAACCCGCGCGACGTCGGCGTCTCCACCGTCCGCGAGATCGCCGAGGCGGCGAAGGTGAAGCCCAACACCGTCGTCCGCATGGCCCGCCAGATCGGCTTTGAGGGGTATGAGGATTTCCGCACCCCCTTCCGCGACGCCATCCGGCGCGGCGCGGCAGACTTCCCCGACCGTGCCCGCTGGCTGCAGGACGTGCGCAAGTCGGGTGAGCTTGGCGCGCTCTACGCCGACGTGGTCCGCGACGTACTTTCCAACGTGGAAGAAACCTTCGCAGGCATCGCCACCGAAGACCTAAAGGCCGCCGCCGAAACGATCTGGAGCGCGCGCCGCGTCTTCACCCTGGGCGTCGGCGTCAATCACTCCGTCGCGCGCAACTTCACGTACCTTGCGTCCACCGGGATGACCGAATTCTACGCCATCCCCCGCCCCGGCTCGACGCCCGTCGACGACCTCGCCTGGGCCGACAGCCGCGACGTGCTGATCGCAATCACCTGCAAACCCTACCGGTCCGAGGTCGTGGAAACCGTTGAAATCGCCCGCGAACAGGGCATGACCATCGTCGCCCTTTCTGACAGCCCGGCAAGCCCCATCGTCCTCGGCGCCGACCACAGCTTCCTCGTTTCGGTGGACACGCCGCAGTTCTTCCCCACGTCGGTCAGCATCATCGCGCTGCTGGAAACCCTGCTGTCCTTCGTCATCTCCGTCGCCAGCGACGAGATCGTCGAACGGGTGGAGACCTTCCACAAACGCCGCCACCAGCTTGGCCTCTATCAGGCGGACGAGCCGTGACCGAGCCCATCCGCTCCCTCGCCGCGCGCTATTACACGGACCCCGAGGTGTTCCGGTTGGAGACCGACGGTCTCCTCGCCCGCACCTGGCAATTCGGATGCCACGCGTCCGACATCCCCAACTCTGGCGACTTCGCGACCTTCGAAATCGCAGGCGAAAGCCTGTTCGCGATCCGCGGGCGCGACGGCGCAGTCCGCGTGTTCTACAACGTCTGCCAGCACCGCGCGCACCAGTTGGTGCAGGGCAACGGCAACACCCGCGTCGTCGTCTGTCCCTACCACGCGTGGACCTACGAACTGACCGGCGGGTTGCGGGCGGGGCCGAACATCAAGTCGGTCGAAGGCTTCGACAAATCAGGCGTCAACCTGACCGAAGTCCGCTCCGAACAATTCCTCGGCTTCGTGTTCGTCAACCTCGACCCGGACGCCGCGCCGATGGACGAGTGGTTTCCGAACGCCCGCACCGAGCTAGAGGAATGGGTCCCCAATTGGGCCGACCTCAAACCGCTGGAGTGGGTGGAGATCCCCGAAAGCTGCAACTGGAAGGTGTCGGTCGAGAACTACTCCGAGTGTTATCACTGCACCCTCAACCACCCCACCTTCGCCAAGGGCGTGGTGAAGCCCAGCACCTACGACATCCAGCCCCAGGGCATGTGCCTGCGCCACACGACCGAATGCCAGAGCCTGGAGAGCATGACCTACGACATCCACTCCGGCTTTCCCCATTTCGATGAGTACTCAAGCTGGTTCCTGTGGCCCATGTTCTCGTTCCAGGTCTACCCGGGCAACGTCCTGAACACGTACCACTGGCGCGCGCTCGGCCCCGACCGCGTGGTGGTCTGGCGCGGATGGTACTCCGTCGACGGCGTCGAGGATGCGCGCGTACGGCAACTCGCGGTGCAGGACCGGGAAACGACAGTCGAGGAAGACATCCACCTTGTGGAATCCGTCCAGCGGGGCCTACGCTCGCGCGGGTACCGCCCAGGGCCGCTCGTGGTGGACCCGAAGGGCGGCGTGAATTCGGAACATCCGGTCATGCACCTGCAACGGTGGATGCGCGAGGCGATTGATGGCTGACATCTGGCAGACGGGCGGGTGCTTGTGCGGCGCGGTGCGCTACACGCTGTCCGCACCGCCCAAGTGGACCGCGATGTGCCACTGCGACAGCTGCCGCCGCGCAGCCTCCGCGCCGCTGGTGCCTTGGATGGGTTTCCACCCCGATCACGTGACATGGACCGGGGAGCGGACAGAATACCGCTCCTCCCCCCACGCCAAACGCAGCTTCTGCCCCACCTGCGGCTCCCAGATGTCGTTCGAAAGCACGCGCTGGCCCGGCGAAATCCACCTATACGGCGTCAGCCTCGACTCCCCCGAGGCCTACGCACCGCAATCGCATTGCTACACGGACGAGCAGTTGGGATGGCTGCACATGGCAGACGGCCTGCCGCGCTTTGGGCAATCGTCGGATGGAGCGTGAATGAAGACCTACTGGCAGAATTACATCGACGGCGCGTGGGTTGATGGCGGCGCAGGCCGGATCGACGTGATCAACCCGGGCACGGGCGAAAAACTCGCCGAACACGCCCTCGCCGACGCCGCCGACGTTGACCGCGCCGTGCAGGCCGCGCGCCGGGTGCACCTAAGCGGCGCCCTGTCCGACCTCCGCCCGGTCGCGCGGGGCCGCATGGTGCAGGCCATGGGCCGCTACCTGCTGGACCACATCGACGAGATCGCCGAAACCCTGACCCTCGAACAAGGCAAACCCCTCTGGGAAGCGCGGATTGAGGTCGAAGGCGCCGCCCGCTACTTCGAATACTACGGCAACCAGGCCGAGACCGTCGAAGGCCGCTCCATCCCCCTCGGGAAGGACTACTTCGACTTCACCACCAACGAACCCTACGGCGTCTCGGCCCAGATCATCCCCTGGAACTACCCGGTCGAGATGACGGCACGCTCCCTGTCCGCCGCGCTGGCCACCGGCAACGCCTGCGTGATCAAAACGCCCGAACTGACCCCCCTCAGCAACGCGTGGTTCGCCCACGCCGCCGAAGCCGCCGGGGTGCCGACCGGCGCGGTCAACATCCTCTGCGGCCTCGGTCCAGACGCCGGTGCCGCCCTCGCGGCACACCCCCACGTCAACCAGATCGTCTTCACCGGCTCCGTCCCGACCGGCATCGCCATTGCCACTGCCGCCGCGCAAAACGTCGTACCCTGCGTCCTGGAACTCGGCGGCAAATCGGCGGCCATCGTCCATGACGACGCCGACCTCGACGCGTTTGAAACCGACGTCCGCTGGGGCATCTACTTCAACGCCGGTCAGGTCTGCTCCGCCATGAGCCGCGTTGTCGTCCACGACAGCCTGCACGACGACCTGGTGGACCGCATGGTCCGCGTCGCCAAATCGCTCACCATCAAACCGGGAATCGAACAGCCGGAGTTCGGCCCCACCATGGGCGCCATGGTCTCAGACGCACAACGCGACCGCGCGGCAGGCATGGTCGAAGCCGCCAGCGCCCAGGGCGCCACCGTCGCCACCGGCGGACGGCGCATGAACATACCCGGCGCGTTCCTGGAACCCACGATCCTCACCGACGTCCGCCCCGACATGACCGTCGCGCAAGAGGAAGTCTTCGGCCCCGTCCTCTCCGTCCTCCGCTTCTCCTCCGACGACGAAGCACTAGAGATCGCCAACGGCACGCCCTACGGCCTCGTCGGCGGCGTCTTCACCCGCAATCTGGACCGCGCCACCACCGCCGCCCGCCAGCTCCGCGCCGGGCAGGTCTTCGTCAACGAATGGTACGCAGGCGGCGTGGAAACCCCTTTCGGCGGCTTCGGCAAATCGGGCTACGGCCGCGAAAAGGGCCGCGAGGCCCTGTGGAATTACGTCCAAACCAAAAACGTGGCCATCAGACTGAGGTAACCGCATGAGCACTTTCGACGAAGACCTGTTCCTGACGGGGCTGGAGCAACGCAAGGCCATCCTCGGCGCGGAATACGTCGAGAAAAACCTCGCCAACGCCGACGACTTCACCCGCCCCTTTCAAGAGGCGATGACGGCTTGGTGCTGGGGCTTCGGCTGGGGGGACGATGTGATCGACGCCAAGACGCGGTCGATGATGAACCTCTCCATGATCGGCGCCCTCGGCAAAATGCACGAATGGGAAATCCACTGCCGCGGCGCCGTCAACAACGGCGTCACCAAAGACGAAATCCGCGCCATCATCCATGTCGTCGGCATCTACTGCGGCGTCCCCCAGGCCCTCGAATGCTTCCGCGTCGCTCGAAAGGTGCTTGAGGAGGGCAATTCCCAGTAAGCCCGCAGCGCCAATGTGGCGTCGGCCTGGGCCAACATTTTGGCAAAGAGACTTGGATCGTGAACAGCAACGACATCCGGTTCCGCTTCGCAACAGCAGAAGATCAGGACGTGCTTGCGGCCCTGATGCTTGAATCCAATCGTCACTATTGGGGTGAGGACGACAATGCCGTCGACATGACGGCGGCATCGGCCGATGCGATGATCAGCGGTCGCTCCGGATGCCGCGCAGTTCTTGCCTTTGTCGCCGACGCTCCCGCCGGGTTCGCGACGATCAGCGTTCTACACCCCGCTTTGAACGAGGCAGGTACGCTGTTCATGAAGGATCTCTTTGTTTCCAAGGCCGCTCGCGGAACCGGCCTGGGAGAGGTCTTCATGAAGTATCTTGCTCGCCACGCCGTCGATCTGGGCTGCCAGCGGTTCGATTGGACGGCGGAGACCGACAATGAACGGGCCCTCGAATTCTACGACAGGATTGGCGCCGCGCGTGTTGAACAGAAAGTATACTATCGGTTCACCGGCCCCGAATTAACCAGTTTCGCCCGAAGTGACGTGGAATGATCTTCTGCCAACTGCGGACCAACCGAAATAAATTATATATTTCAGCACATTACAGACGGTCCCCATGGGGACCGTCAAAAAATGGGGTAGGATAGCCGTCAAGTGCGGGCCTTTTCGAAGGCAGCCCAGGCCTCCTCCAGCTTGTGGATATCAAACCCAGGCTCCCGCGCAGGACCAAGAACAATCGCTTCGTTAGCGATGACGCTCTCAATAGCCGCCTTAAGCTCCGGTAGCACCTCAATCGGGACTGCGAGGGCACCGTGGCGGTCGGCGTGGATCAAGTCCCCCTGAGCCACCCGAAGCCCCATCACACTCACCGGCTCTCCAATATCGACGACATGGACGAACCCGTGGCTCGGCCCGATGGACCCCGCCAGCACCGGAAACCCATCGTCCATCACATCAAGGTCGCGCATCACCCCGTTCGTCACCGCCCCAGCAAGCCCAAGGCCCTTGTGGACGGCAACGTGCACCTCACCCCACCAGCCCGCGATACAGTTGGGGTAGTCGACGTCCTCCACCACCGCCGCCGTCGGCCCCTCCCCCGCCGCCATCGTGCGAAAGTAGTCCATCCGCCGCGCGCGGATCACCTCCGGCGCCTCAGTCGGCGGCGCGAGGCCCGAGATCCGCGCGGTCCGCGCAAAGCCCACCACCACCTCCCCGGGCCGCGAGTACTGCATCGTCCCGCGCGTGAAGCGGTTGAAGCCGCGCTTGCCCTGAGCGACCTCGATGGCGTTGCAGACGGTCGGCGTATCGACCGACCGCAACAGCGTCAGCAGATCGTCCGACAACCCCGTCACAGCGGCATCGTCTTGCCCGCAGGGTCATCGGTTCGACGCACGCGGTACAGGCTCGCCTCGCCCGCCATCGCGGGCTCTAAACTGCGCTCGACGCCCTCAGGCACAAGGCAGGTGTCGCCAGCGTTCAGAACCGTCTGCGCGCCGCCCCAACCCACGCGCCACGTGCCGCGGACGGGCATCAGTACCTCCTGCACATTGCAGGTGTACGGTGTGGCGTCGAGTGAGCCGCGTGAGATGAAATCCACCTCGAACCCCGGGCGGTCGCGAAGCTTGGCGTCGGGACCGATCACCTTGGCCGGCTGCTTGTCGGCAAGGGCCATCATGTCCCAATACCGGGCGACGTAGTGGGGCACGACATCGGCAGTCGTGGGCTCACCGCGCTTGGCCAGGTCGGCGTCGCCCATCAGCGGCATCGGCGCGATGCCGTCAGGCAGCGCCTGCCCCTTCTTGCTGTCATAGAGCTTGCCGTTTTCCCCCAGCACTAGCCCGTGGGCCGTTGCCTCTTCGATCACCTGCGGTGCCCAGTGGACGCCGCCCCCGGCATCGTCGCCGCCGAGGATGGCCATGATCATCCCATAGTCGGTGCCAATGTTCTCGAACCCCCGAAAGATGCCGGTGGGGATGTTGAAGATGTCGCCCTCCTCCAGCGTCACCTCCCCCGCGTCGCCCCAGCGGCCCCAGAAGAACCGCCAGCGGCCCTTCAGCACAAAGAACACCTCTGCCGTATTATGATCGTGCAGCGAGTTCCGCACCCGGGGCGGCTGACCCGCCGCTCCGATGTTGAAGCCGGGCGTTTCGCGGATGTGGACGTGCTGGTCGGGACTTTCGCTGACGCCGCCTCCGATGATCGTAAAGTTCTCTTTCTGGTCGGACCCCGGCGTGTGGGCGTCGATGAACGCGGTCTTGCAGGGGACGAGTTCGCCGTAGCGGACGATGCGGGCGTTCATGTCGTGTTGGGTCGTCTCGATGACATCTTGGCGTGTCATGGCCGGTCTCCTTTCTGGGCTGGCCAGTGGTCTGGCACTCGGGCGCTGCCGCGGATGATGAGATCGCTCTCGATCTCAATGCGGCCTTTGGGGGCGGTGGTCTTGTCGATCATGCCCGTGAGCATGGCGACGCATTCCTCCACCATGCGGTTGGCGGGCTGGCGAAGGGTCGTGAGGTCGAACACCTTCCACGCGGCCATGGCGACGTCATCGTAGCCGACGACCGAGACGTCTTCGGGGACGCGCAGGCCGAGGGTGCTGCGAAGCGCTTCCAACACGGCGAAAGCCATGTGGTCGTTGCCGCAGAAGATGGCGTCGGGTGTCTCTGGTTGATCGAAAAGTGTAAGCGTGTCTCGGATGGCGTTGTTTCGGTGGTAGCGGCTGTCGTGGATCGCGAACGGCTCTAACCCTTGCTCGTTGAGGCCTGCGACGAACCCGGCCTGGCGGTCGCGGCCATTCAGCGAACCCTGCCAACCAGCGATATGTGCAATCCGTGTATGCCCGCCTGCGGCAAGGAAGCGGGCGGCGGTGCGGCCACCTTCGAAATTCGCGGCGGTGACGGCGGGGATCGTTGGGTCATCTTGCCCGCGATTGAACAGGACGAAAGGCATCTTGAGGTCGCGGAGACGCTGGGTCAGGTCGTTGGACGTGCTGACGGAGGCGAGGATGATGCCGTCGACCTGGTGGGCCATGAGGCCTTCCACGACCTCGTCTACGTCGGTCGTCAGGTTGTCGGCGAAGAAGACCATCACGTGGTAGCCCTGCTCGCTGAGTTTCTCGGAAAGTCGTTGCAGGGCTTCGGGATAGAAGGGGTTCTTCAAGTATGCGAGCACGATGCCGATTGTGTAGGACCGCCCAGAGTTCAGCGACCGGGCAAGCGTGTTAGGCAGGTATCCCAACTGCCGAGCCGCGTCCTTTACGCGCGCAACCTTGTCAGGCGACACCTGTGTGCCGGGCGTGAAGACCCGGCTCACCGTCGGCTGGCTGACCCCGGCGCGCTTGGCGACCTCGTATGCGGTGACCTTCGCCACTACTCAGCAGCGTCGCGGTAGGGCGCGGCGGTGGCGTAGTCTACGTTGAGCCCGCCATAGCGGCGGACGCGGACGTTGCATTGCTCGGCATGGCCCGCGAAGCCTTCCAGCATGCATAGGCGCGAGCCGTATTCACCCACCATCGTCGCCGCCTCATCGGTGAGGATGCGCTGATAGGAGTGGGTTTTCAGGTACTTGCCCACCCAAAGACCGCCTGTATACCGCCCCGCTTTTTTCGTTGGCAGCGTATGGTTCGTGCCGATCACCTTATCCCCGTTCGCGACATTGGTGCGCGGACCGAGGAAAAGCGCACCGTAGCAGGTCATGTTTTCCAAGAACCAATCGTCGCGTTCGGTCATCACCTGGACATGCTCCGAGGCGATGTCATCGGCGACTTCGAGCATCTCGTCATAGGTATCGCAGAGGATCACCTCGCCGTAATCCGCCCAGCTCTTTCCGGCGGTCTCGGCGGTGGGGAGGATTTGCAGCAGGCGGTCCACTTCGACCATCGTGGCCTCGGCGAGTTTGCGGCTGTTCGTCAGCAGGACGGCGGGCGAATTGTAGCCGTGCTCGGCCTGCCCGAGGAGGTCGGTCGCGCAAAGCTCCGCGTCCACGGTGTCGTCGGCGATGACCATGGTTTCGGTGGGGCCTGCGAACAGGTCGATGCCGACGCGGCCGAAGAGCTGGCGCTTCGCTTCGGCGACGAAGGCGTTGCCGGGGCCGACGAGAAGGTGAACCGGATCAATGGTTTCGGTGCCTAGCGCCATGGCACCGACGGCCTGAATGCCGCCGAGCACATAGATCTCATCCGCGCCGCCGAGGTGCATGGCGGCGATCACGGCGGGGTTGGGCTCGCCCTTGAACGGCGGTGTGCAGGCGATGATGCGGGGGACGCCGGCGACCTTGGCAGTGGCGACGGACATGTGGGCGGAGGCGACCATGGGGAACTTGCCGCCGGGGACGTAGCAGCCCACGGATTGCACGGGGATGTTCTTGTGGCCGAGGATGACTCCCGGGAGTGTCTCAACCTCGATGTCGGTCATGCTGGCGCGTTGGGCCTTGGCGAAGTTCACCACCTGCTCTTGCGCGAACTTCAGGTCGGCCATGTCACGGTCTGAGACCTTGACGATGATCGCATCGATCTCGTCCTGTGACAGGCGATAGCTTTCACGGTCATAGCCGTCGAACTTTTTGGCCAACTCGCGCACGGCGACATCCCCGCGCGCCTCTATATCGGCGAGTGTGGCCCCGACGGCCTCGCGGACCTTGGCATCGTCCTCGGCTATCTCGGCGGCGGGTTTGGAGCGTTTGAGGTATTCGATTGCCATGGCGATTATCCCTTGATGCGGTCGCCCGTGTCCGGGTCGAAAATGTAGGTATGCTGGGGGTTTACGGTGATGGAGACGACGTCGTCCTGCTCTTTCCGCAGGTGACGGTCGCCCTTGGCGATGACGCGCTGCTTGCCCCATTGAACAGTCAGCAGCGTCGCCTCACCGGTATTCTCGAAGGCATAGATGGGGACGTCGATGTCGCCCTGTCCGGGTTCGGAGACGGTCATGTCGTCGGCGCGGACGCCGAGGACGACGTTGGCCCGGTCGGGGGCGTCGATGGCTACCAGCCGCGTGCCGCCGGTGGTGACGAACATGCCGCCGTTGATGGCGCCTTCGATCAGGTTCATGGCGGGGGAGCCGATGAAGCCCGCGACAAACAGATTGGCGGGGTCGTTGTAGATTTCGTCAGGCGTTCCAAGCTGTTGGATGACGCCGTGCTTCATGACGGCGACGCGGTCGGCCAGTGTCATGGCCTCGATCTGGTCGTGGGTGACGTAGACGGTGGTGATCTGAAGCTCCTTCGACAGGTGCTTGAGCTCCGCCCGCATGGTGACGCGCAGCTTGGCGTCGAGGTTGGACAGCGGTTCGTCCATCAGAAAGACCTTGGGCGTCCGCACGATGGCCCGTGCGAGCGCCACCCGCTGACGTTGACCACCCGAAAGTGCCTTGGGCTTTCGGTGAAGAAAGTCCGTCAGTTCAACCTGTTCCGCGGCTTTCTTCACCCTCGGCTCAATCTCTGACTTCGGCGTGCCACGCACCTTCAGCGGATAGGCGATGTTGTCGAAGATCGTCATGTGCGGGTAGAGGCCGTAGTTCTGGAAGACCATGGCCACGTCACGGTCCTTCGGCAGGTGGTCGTTGACCATGTCGTCGCCGATCCAGATCTCTCCCGACGTCGGGTCCTCCAGCCCCGCGATCATCCGCATGGTCGTTGTCTTGCCGCAGCCGGATGGGCCGAGGAGGACGAGGAACTCTTTGTCCTTGATGGCGAGCGACTGGTTGTCGACACCGATGAAGTCACCCCACCGCTTGGTGAGGTTGGTGAGGGTCACTTCGGCCATGGGGCGCCTTTGGTTAACGAGGGGTTGCGGCTTTGCGCGGCGGAGGGAGCGAATCGGGCTGGTTTGCCTTGGTTAACGGGGGAAAACAGCGTGCGGTATCGCGACGGTATTGCGTCGGTATCGCGTCGGTATTCAGAACCGAAACCGGTGCCGTTAATGGGGCGAACGGTCATCTGACGGCCCCCATCGTCATGCCTTGCACAAAGTACTTCCGGATCAGCAGCGCGAGGACGAACATCGGCAGCATGATGATGATCCCGGCGGCGCTGAGGAGGTTCCAAAGGTCGCCCTCCTCCCCCTTGAAGAGCGCAAGGCCGATGGGGAGCGTCACCGCGTCTTTGTTGGTCAGGATCAGCGCGAACAGGAATTCGTTCCACGCGATGATGAAGCAGAAGATCCCCGCCGTCAGCAGCCCAGGCGCAGCCATCGGCAGGACGATGTTTCGGATGACCTGAATGCGGGAGGATCCGTCGACCATCGCGGCCTCTTCGGTGTCCATGGGAATGCCGTCGATAAAGCCTTTAATCATCCAGATCGCGAAGGGCATCACGATGGCGAGGTTCACGAGGATTAGGCCGACGCGGGTATCGAGCAGGCCGATATCGCGGAACATCACGAAGAACGGAAGGATGATGACGACGGCGGGGACGAATTGGGTGGCGAGGATCGTCACCAGCATCAGCGTCTCACCCTTCAGGCGGAAGCGGCTGAAGCTGTAGGCGGCCATCGTGGCGATGGGGATTGCAAAGACGACTGTCACGAAGGCGACGATGGTGGAGTTCCAGAGCTTTTCGCCCAGGAAATACGGGGCGTCGAAGACGGTGCCAAAGTTTTCAAACGTCGGAGTGAAGAACAGCTTCAGTTGGTAGACATCCACGTGGGTTTTGAACGCGGCCATGAAGATCCAGACGATGGGGACCAGCATGATGAAGATGGCGATCAGGATCAGGGCCACTTGAAGAACGCCGACCAACTGCCTCTTTTGGCGACCGGAAAGGCCTTTGGCTGGTGCGTCTGCCGCGTCGTGCATGGACGTGCTGGTCATGGGTCAGTCCTTCCGGAACACGTATTTGGCGTAGGCGTAAGTGAGGAAGATCATCGGGATCACCATCAGCCAGGCGACCGACGCGGCATAGCCGATCTGGCCGTATTTCATGCCGTTGAAGTAGATATAGTGGCTGAGCGTTTGCGTCGCCGTCCCCGGGCCGCCGTTGGTGAGCATGAAGATCTGGTCGAATGTCTTCAGGCTGAAAATCGACTTTAGGATGATGACCACCGCCAGGACGGGCGCGAGTTGCGGTAACGTGATATCGCGGAAGACGCGCCATCCGCTGGCGCCGTCCACCTGCGCGGCTTCGGTCGTGTCTTGCGGGACGCTGGCGAGGCCGCCGATGAGGACGAGGGTCAGGAACGGGATCCAGCCCCAGACGTCGGCCATGACACAGACGGCGAAGGCGAGGATCGGGTCGGCGAGCCAGCTGACGTCCGCGAGCGGCGGGATGACGACGCCGAAGAAGGCGTCGAACAGGCCGAACTCCGGGTTGAACATGAAGCGGAAGCTGACGCCAATGAGCGCGGGGGACATGGCGAAGGGCAGGATCAGGAGCGTTTGCACGCCGGATCGCAGCCGCCCGCCCGGCGCCAGCAGCAGCGCAAGGCCGAGGGCGAGGAGCGTCGTAAGCGCCACGGTCAGGACGGTGTAGACCGCCGTGACGATGACCGAGTTCCAGAACGCGGGTTCGTAGAGAAACGCCCAGGTATAGTTCTCGAACCCCAGATACTGGTCAAGCGAGCCGGGGCGATTTAGGCGCCCGACGGTGAACGACAGCCTCAGGCTTTCGATCAGGGGCCAGATCGCGGTGGCGAATACGACCAGCACCGCCGGAAGAACCAGCAGGTATTTCAGCGTGTTGTCGCGCATTGTTCAGGTCCGCCGATTGGCGTGAAGGCCCGGGCGGGATCGCCCGGGCCGAATGGGTTTACTCGATCCGGCCAGCGCGGCGCAGAACACGGGTCGCCTGGTCGGCGGCGTCGATCATGAGCTGGCGAGTGTCACCCCCCGCCGCCGCTTCGGCGATGGCGGCGGAGAGGATATCACCCACCTCCGGCCATTCCGGTATCTGCGGAATTATGTCGGACTCTTTGAGCGACTCCCACGCAGCGGCCTGAATACCGTCGTTGGCGGCGTTCACCTCCGGGTCCTGCAAGGACGAGATGTGGGTGACGACGTTGTTGACGATGTCCTTGTCGCCGACCTTACGCTCGATGGCATTGGCCTTGTCCATCTCGGGGTTGGAGAGCCACTTCAGGAACTCCCACGCGGCGTCCTTGTTGTCGGAATACTCCGAGATCGAGAACGGCATCGAGATGGCGTAGGTCTTGGTCGTGCCCTGGTAGGACGGCATCCCGGTGAAGCCCACCTGATCCTTCGACAGCGTGCTGGTTTCGGGGTTGTAGAAGCCCGAATAGGCCCACCACCAAACGGGGATCATCGCCGAGTTGCCCTGCATGAAGGACTGGCGCGCGTCCTGCTCGACAAAGGCGAGGCTGTTGGGGTTCGTGACCTCGTGCGTCGTGTGGAGCGCGATGTAGTCTTCGGTGGCCTGCAGCGCGGCTTCCGAGGTCCAGGCCGGGGTGCCGTCTTCATTGAAGATGTCGCCCCCGGCGGCCCAGACGAAGTTCAGCCAGATGAACAGGTTCTGCCGGTTGCCGTCGTTGTTGTAGTACAGCGCGAGCGGCGCGATGTCAGGGTTGGTTTCCTTGAGTTGCTTGCCGATTTCAACGACTTCTTCCCAGGTCGTCGGCGGCTCGGGGATGAGGTCCTTGCGGTAGAACATCAGCTGCGGATGCGCGCGCAGCGGGAAGCCCAGCGTCTCACCCTCGTACTGCGCGGAGCGGGCGAAGGCGGCGGGGTAGCGATCCATGGAGATGCCGTCCGCGGCCATCTTCTCGTCGATGGCCATCAGCCAGTGCGCGTTCGGCGGGCCCCAGCTATCAAGGTAGTTGACGACGTCGAAGGTGCCGTTGGCGGCGATGCCCTCGGCGTTGATCTTTTCCTGCAGGCTGCCGAAGGGGATGAACGTCCATTCGGTTTCGATGCCGGTGAGTTCGGTGAACTCGTCATCGCGCAGCATCAGGCCGTCGAACTGCGGGGTGACGACGCTGAGAATGTTCAGCGTGGTGCCCTCAAACGGTTTGCCCGGGGTCAGGTTGTAGGGCAGGTCTTCGGCCCACGAGGCCATCGGTGCAAGCACAAGGCTCGCGGCGAGGGCGCTCGCCTTCAGAAACGTTCTTTTGCGCATATTGTCCTCCCATTTTGCGTTTTGACGCTAGGGTAAGCGGAAACTGAATGCGTATTCAAGGGAATTCTGAATGCGTATTCACAGATATGCAGTTGGAACGCTTCCCTGCGCGGAATCAAGGCCGAAGGCCGCCGCGCATCGACGGGCCCACCCGAGGCCCGGCGATTTGGTTGCCGTAAGCGAGTCGATCAATTCGACGGCGGAACTTCGAGGATAAAGTGCTTTGAACGCCGGTCGGGACCGCCGGTCCTGGGCCCGCCGACGCGCGGCTTACGTTGCGTGCGTGACGGCGCCCCGCCCTGCCCTTTGGCCGAAGACGGTACCGGAGGTGAGGCCCGAGCCGCCCGGATAGCCGCTATAGAAGACCCCGCCGACGAGTTCCCCGCAGGCATGCAGGCCGTCGATCGCGCTGCCGTCTTCGCGCAGCACCCGCCCGTCGCCGTCGATCTTGAGGCCTCCGTAGGTGAAGGTGATCCCACCCGTCACCGGGTATGCGCGGAACGGCCCTTGGTCGAGCTTCTGCGCCCAATTGGATTTGGCGAGCGGGAGGCCCTTGGTGCCCTTCCCGTCGAGCACCGTGGGGTCGAACGGCGTGTCTTCGTCAACGGCGTCGTTGTACGCGGTGAGCGTGGCCAATGCCGCCTTCGGATCCACGCCTTTCAGCTTGGCAACAAGGTCGTCCAGCGTGTCAGCCTCTACGAAGCTGGCGTCGTGGAAATGGTATTCACCGTAGAGGAGGTCGAGCACCTTCGCGTCGAAGATCTGCCAGGCGAAATGGCCAGGTTGCTCCAACACCGCGCGCCCGAATTGGGCGTAGGTGTAGTTGCGGAAGTTGATGCCCTCGTCAACGAACCGTTCACCATTCGCGTTCAGCATCACGCCAAGGAAATAGCAGATCTTGCGGTAGTTCTTTCGGTCTTTCGGCGGCAGGTCGAGGTTGCCGAAGTCCTTCATGTGCAGGTCCATGGGGGTGGCGTGGCACCCATCGAACTTGCCGTAGGACTGTGCCCCGCAAGCGAGTGCCATTCGCAAGCCGTCGCCGGTGTTGTGCGGCGTGCCGCGGACCTTCGCGACGGACCAATCGGGGCCCATGTGGGTGACGCGCATTGTGTCGCTCGCCTCGAAACCGCCGCTTGCGAGGATGACGGCATCGGCGGGGATGGCCTCGTCGCCCACCATCACGCCGGTGACGCGGTCACCATCGCGGATGAGGTCGGTCACGGCGGATTCGTAGCGAAGGGTGCCGCCGAGCCGTTCGAAGGCGGCGCGCTCCATGTCGAATAGACCCACGCCTTCGTTGTTGGCGGCAAGGGTCAGGCCGCCCCAGAACACGAAACGCCCATCCTTTTCAAAGCTCTGGCGGGCGTAGATGGGTTCGTAGGTAACGCCGTGCCCCGCGAGCCAGCGGACGGCGCCATAGGATTCGGCGACAAGGGTTTCCTGTTCCGGCGACAGCGGGCGGCCTTCGTTGAAGCCTAAGAGGTCGGCGGAGAACTTCTCGCGCGTGTAGCTGCCGAAGTCGGTGCGCGGGATGCGCTCGTCATCGGGGTTCGACAGGAGCGGCAGCAGGTCTTCCGAAGCATCATAGGCAAAGCGCATGGCACCGGCGGTGTACTTGGTGTTGCCGCCCGCCAGCGGTTCGTCGGCCTTTTCCAACATCAGCACCTCGGCCCCCGCCTCCAGCGCCGCGATTCCTGCCGACATCGCGGCGTTTCCCGAGCCTACGACTATTACCTTTGCCATTGTCCGCCTCCTTGATCTGGACATCTTGTATCCACGTGTATACAATATTGGCAAGATCAAAAACGACGGTGTTTGAATGGAAAAAGCGAGCGGCGAGTCGGCCTATGATCGCCTGCACGCGTCGATCCGCGAAGGGGTCTTTCGCCCGGGCGACCGCCTGCGGGAGGAAGACGTGGCAGAGCGGCTGAGCCTGTCGCGCACCCCTGTTCGCGAGGCGCTGAGGCGACTGGAGGCGGACGGGATTGTGGAGCATCGCCCGAGGCAGGGCGCAGTGGTCCGCCAGCTCGCCCATGCGGAGGTAGTAGAGCTGTACGAAATGCGCGTCGTGCTGGAGCGGACGGCGGCAGAGATGGCGGCGAAGCACGGCACGGCGGCGGAGTTTGATGCGCTGGATGACCTCAACGCGGCCATCGCAGAAGAGCGCAACAACGCCTCGCAAGCCGCTGCAATAAATCAGGATTTTCATCGCAGCCTTTACCTCGCCTGCCGTAACCGGTTCCTGCTGGAGGCGGCGCGGGCGCTGAATAACTCGCTTCTGCTGCTGGGGCCGACGACGTTCACAGATGAGGTCCGGGTGGATGTCGTGGTGCGGCAGCATCAGGCCATCGTCGACGCCCTGCGCAACGGCGACGAAGAGGCGGCGGGCGCGGCGGCGGAGGTGCATCTGACCACGTCCCTGCGACAGCGGCTGAAGGCTTTGAGCGGGTGAGGCCCGTCGTCTATTCCTTTCTCGTGGGGCTTGCCGGGGTGGGTGTGTTCATGCTCACCGGGTTGCCGTTGCCGTGGCTGTTGGGGCCGATCATGGCGTGCCTCGTGGCGGCGCTTTTGGGCGTGCCGATGAAGGGGATCAAGCCGGTGAACGAGGCGATGCGCACGGTGCTCGGCGTCGCAGTAGGCGCGACGATGACGCCCGCGGTGATCGCGACGTTTCCGGCGATGTGGCCGACGCTCGCGCTGATCCCGGTCATGGTGGCGTGTATCGGCGCGGTCGGCGTGCCGTATTTCATGCGGCTGTGGCGGTACGATTTCCCCACGGCATACTACTCGACGATGCCGGGAGGGCTGCAGGACATGCTGATCTTCGGCGAGGAGGCCGGGGGGAATGTCCGGACGTTGAGCCTAATCCACGCGACGCGGGTGCTGGTGATCGTGGTGGCGCTGCCGGTGCTGTTACAAGTGATCTGGGACGCGGATCTGACGAACCCGCCCGGCGTGCCGGCGGCGACTGTGCCGTGGCAGGAGCTTGCGCTGATGGTGGTGTGCGCCGTGGTGGGCTGGCAGGGGGCTAAGTGGGTCGGGCTGTTCGGGGCGTCGATCCTCGGCCCGCTGATCGTGACGGCGGCGGCAGCGATGGTGGGGCTTCTGCACTACCGCCCGCCGGCGGAGGCGATCTGGGCGGCGCAATTCTTTATCGGGATGACCATTGGGGCGAAGTACTCTGGGATCACGGGCGAAGAGGTGCGGCGTGATGTGGCGGCGGGGCTAGGGTTCTGCGTGATCCTGATCGTGCTGACGGTGGTGTTTGTGGAGGCGATCTACCAGGCCGGGCTGGCGCCCGGGATGGAGGTGCTGCTGTCGTTTGCGCCCGGTGGGCAGGCAGAGCTGGTGGTGCTGGCGCTGATCGTAGGGGCGGACGCGGCGTTTGTGGTGGCGCATCATGTGCTGCGGATCTTTGTGGTGATCCTTGGGGCGCCCGTCGCGGTGCGGGTGTTTGCGCCTCGGTCGAGTTGACGGTGGAGCTGGATCCCTGCGCGGAATCAAGGCCTTTAGGCCGCCGC
>JBCCXY010000050.1:0-24052 GCA_039190895.1 Pseudomonadota bacterium
GGCATGGCGGGGCTTGCGGTCGGCGTGCTGATCGCGTTCCAACTTGCCTTCCCGGCCCTGAATTTCGAGTGGGCGCAGCCTTTCGGCAATTTCGGGCGGCTTCGCCCGCTTCACACCTCGGCCGTGATTTTCGCATTCGGCGGCAACGCGCTGATCGCCTCGTCCTTCTACATTGTCCAGCGCACAAGCCGGGTGCGCCTGTTTGGCGGTAACCTCTGCTGGTTCGTGTTCTGGGGCTATCAGTTGTTCATCGTTCTGGCCGCCACAGGCTACCTACTCGGCGCGACGCAGTCGAAGGAGTATGCCGAGCCCGAGTGGTACGTGGATATCTGGCTGACGCTCGTCTGGGTCGCGTACCTGCTGGTCTTCCTCGGCACGATCTTCGTCCGGCGAGAGCGGCACATCTATGTCGCGAACTGGTTCTTTCTGGCGTTCATCGTGACGGTTGCGATGCTGCACATCGTCAACAACATCTCCATCCCGGTCAGTATCTGGGGCAGCAAGTCGGTGCAGCTTTTCGCCGGCGTTCAGGATGCGATGACGCAGTGGTGGTACGGCCACAACGCGGTCGGATTCTTCCTGACCGCCGGGTTCCTGGGGATGATGTACTACTTCGTGCCGAAACAGGCGCAGCGGCCGGTCTACAGCTACAAGCTCTCAATCATCCACTTCTGGGCGCTGATCTTTCTGTATATCTGGGCGGGTCCGCACCACCTGCATTACACCGCCTTGCCCGACTGGGCGTCGACGCTGGGGATGGTGTTTTCCATCGTTCTGTGGATGCCGAGCTGGGGCGGGATGATCAACGGTCTGATGACGCTGAACGGCGCGTGGGACAAGATCCGCACCGATCCGGTCATCCGCTTCTTCGTGGCGAGCCTCGCCTTCTATGGCATGTCCACATTCGAGGGTCCGATGATGTCGATCCGGGCGGTGAACTCGTTGAGCCACTATACCGACTGGACCATCGGGCACGTGCATTCCGGTGCGCTGGGCTGGAACGGGATGATCATCTTCGGGACGCTCTATTTCCTGACGCCGAAGTTGTGGAACCGGGGGCAGATGTATTCGGTCGCCGCGATGACCTGGCACTTCTGGCTCGCGATGATCGGGATCGTTCTGTACGCCGCGTCGATGTGGGTCACAGGGATCATGGAAGGCCTGATGTGGCGCGAGGTCGACGACCAGGGCTTCCTCGTCAACAGCTTCGCCGACACGGTGAGCGCCAAGTTCCCGATGTACATCGTGCGCGGGCTGGGCGGCGTCCTCTACCTCGCCGGGGCTGCGATCATGTGCTGGAACATGTGGCGCACGATCCGGGGCTATACCCCGGTGCGTCAGCCCGTCTCGCAAATCACCATGCCTGCAGAATAAGGAGCCGGGAGTATGTCTGTTCTCGACAAACACGTCATCTTCGAACGCAGCCCGACGCTTCTGCTGTCCGCTTCGCTTCTGGTGGTCACAGTCGGTGGGATCGTGGAAATTGCGCCCCTGTTCTGGCTGGAGAACACTATTGAAGAGGTGGAGGGGATGCGCCCCTACAGCCCTCTGGAGCTTGCTGGGCGCGACATCTACATCCGCGAAGGCTGCTATGTCTGCCACAGCCAGATGATCCGCCCGATGCGCGACGAGGTAGAGCGCTACGGCCACTACTCACTCGCGGCGGAGAGCATGTACGATCACCCGTTCCAGTGGGGCTCCAAGCGCACCGGGCCTGATCTGGCCCGGGTCGGCGGACGCTATTCGGACGAGTGGCATCTGGATCACCTGATCGACCCGCAGTCGGTCGTGCCAGAAAGTATCATGCCGAAATACGGCTTCCTTCTGGAGGCGAACCTCGACGGAGCGGACATCGAAGCCTTGATGCGCACGCATCGCTTCGTCGGGGTCCCGTACACCGATGAGCAGATCGAGAATGCACGCGTCGACTTCCGCGTGCAGGCCGATCCGGATTCCGATTGGGACGACATGCTGGAGCGCTACCCCGGCGCGGCCATCGGCAATTTCGACGGTCAGCCGCAGCTGACCGAGATGGATGCGCTGATCGCTTACATGC
Organism: Pseudomonadota bacterium; assembly: GCA_039190895.1. Taxonomy (GTDB): domain Bacteria; phylum Pseudomonadota; class Alphaproteobacteria; order Rhodobacterales; family Rhodobacteraceae; genus Ovoidimarina. The sequence goes on from JBCCXY010000050.1 coordinate 2,057, forward strand.
AGATGCTTGGGACGCTGGTCGATTTCTCGACCTTCGTTCCGGATGCAAGCCGATAGGAGGGCGCTGATATGGATACCTATTCAATCCTCCGGGAGTTCGCCGACAGCTGGTTTCTGATCGGGATGTTCGCGTTCTTCCTCGGCGCCTGCATCTTTGCCTTCTGGCCGTCCCTGCGCAGTGCGAGGGAAGACGCGGCGAATATCCCGCTGCGCGATGACGACACCGCAGCCTGTTCGGGCGACTGCGACGCCTGTGCATGCAACGTAGACTTTGTGAAAGGGCAGGCGGATGGATGAACCGCACGATGAGCCGCGCGTGGACCAGCTGACTGGCCAGTCCACGATGGGCCATGATTTCGACGGGATCGAAGAGCTGAATACCCCCATGCCGCGTTGGTGGCTGTGGACCTTCTATGCCACGATTGTGTGGGGCATCGGCTATACCATCGCGTATCCCGCGTGGCCCCTGATCTCGGGCGCGACAGAGGGGTTGCTGGGCTACTCGACCCGGGCCGAAGTGGTGGAGCAGATTGCCGAACATGAGGCGGCGAATGCTGACCTGGTGAGTGAGCTTCTGGAGGTCGATCTTGCAAGCTTCGACCCGCAGTCGGACCTTCACCGATATGCAACGGCCCGGGGCGCCTCGGTTTTCCGAGCGCAGTGCAGTCAATGCCATGGGTCCGGGGCGGCTGGGGCGTTGGGGTATCCCAACTTGCTGGACAACGATTGGCTTTGGGGCGGCGACCTGGAGCAGATCGCCTATACGGTCCGCCATGGCATCCGGAATGAGACAGACGGCGATGCGCTTTGGTCCCAGATGCCCGCGTTCGGTGATCTTCTGGAATCGGAGGACATTGAAACCCTTGCTGATTTCATCCCGACGCTGCCTGTTGAAGAGGGGGATGAAAGCCCCGGTGCCGTCCTGTATGCCGACAACTGCGCGGCCTGTCATGGCGATACGGGGGCCGGGGATCGCGATCAAGGGGCGCCCAACCTGACCGATGCCATTTGGCTGTATGGCGGGGATCGCGACAGCCTGATCGAGACGATTACGTATTCGCGCTTCGGTGTGATGCCCGCCTGGGGCCAGCGTTTGAGCGAAGAGGACGTCCGCGCCGTCGCGACCTATGTGCACGCGCTTGGCGGCGGGGAGTAAGCCGGCCTGACCGGGGACGGTGGGCAGATTGCCCACCCTACCCCCCTTTGCGTAGACAGTTCTGGCGCCGGTTGGGTGGGCAATCTGCCCACCGCCTGCGGTTGAGCCGCGCGGGCACGATTGATCTGAGTCAAGGACGGCCCGGCCTGTCCGCGGCTAACGTTCCCGAAAGGCATGGGGATCCGCCAGCAATGTCTGACGCCAGCAACAGCGACAACGGCAACTTGTACGCCGCCCGTGAGCCGATTTTTCCCAAACGGGTCAGCGGCAAATTCCGCAATCTCAAGTGGATCGTCATGGCGATCACCCTGGGAATCTACTACCTCACGCCATGGATCCGCTGGGATCGGGGGCCGAACCTGCCCGATCAGGCGGTGCTCGTCGATCTGGCCGGGCGGCGGTTCTATTTCTTCTGGATCGAGATCTGGCCCCACGAATTCTACTTCGTGGCGGGCCTTCTGATCATGGCAGGGCTCGGCCTGTTCCTGTTTACCTCGGCACTGGGCCGCGTCTGGTGCGGCTATACCTGCCCGCAGACTGTGTGGACCGACCTGTACATCCTTGTCGAGCGCTGGATCGAGGGCGACCGCAACGCGCGCATCCGACTGCACCGTGCGAAGTGGTCGTTCCAGAAGGCGCGGCTGCGGATCACGAAGTGGGTGGTCTGGGCGCTGATCGGGCTTGCGACCGGTGGCGCCTGGGTCTTCTATTTCGCCGATGCGCCGACCTTGGCGATGCAGTTCGCAACTCTGTCTGCCCCGGCGGTGGCATGGATCACCGTGGCCGTGCTTACGGCGACGACGTTCGTCTTCGGTGGCTTCATGCGCGAACAGGTCTGCATTTACATGTGCCCCTGGCCCCGCATTCAGGCCGCGATGATGGACGACGACACGCTGACCGTCGCCTACCGCGACTGGCGGGGCGAGCCGCGGGGCAAGAAGCGCGACGCACAAGCCGGGGATTGTGTCGACTGCAACGCCTGCGTTGCGGTCTGCCCCATGGGAATCGACATCCGCGACGGCCAGCAGATGGAGTGCATCACCTGCGCCCTGTGCATCGATGCCTGCGACGACATCATGGGCAAGCTCGGGCGTGAGCGGGGCCTGATCGACTACCTCGCCCTGTCCGACCAGCCGCGCGAAGAGGCAGGCGCAAAGCCGCGCCCTGCCTGGCAGCACATCCTGCGCCCGCGGACGATCCTGTACACGGTTATCTGGGCGTCCATCGGGCTCGCCATGACCTATGCGCTTTTCATTCGGGCGGATATCGAGATGACCGTCGCGCCGGTGCGGAACCCGACCTTCGTCACCCTGTCGGACGGGGCGATCCGCAACACCTATGAGTTGCGCCTGCTGAACAAGCACGGTGAGCCGAGGATGTTCGGTGTGCATGTGAGCGGTGATCTCGCCTTGCATGTGTCGCTGGAGGGCACGCCGTACCAGGCGATCGAGGTCCCCGCGAACGAAACACTGAGACTTCGCGCCTACGTCACCGCCCCGCCTGGCAGCGACCCGGCCGCTGCGAGCGAAAGCGCGATCCGTTTCTGGGTGGAGGATCACTCCAACGGGGAACGGGCCTACAAGAACACGATCTTCAACGGGAATGGGTTATGAAACAGATCACGGGTTGGCACGTCCTTGGCATCTTTGTCGTTGGCTTTGGTACGATCATCGCGGTCAACATGACGCTCGCCGTCAACGCGGTGCGCACGTTTCCGGGGCTGGAGGTGAAGAACTCGTATGTGGCGAGCCAGTCGTTTGACCGGGACCGTGCCGCGCAGAATGCCCTGGGATGGGACGTGTCGGCGCGGGTGTCGGGCGACACGCTGACGCTTGCCATCCTGCAAGATGGGACGCCGGTGGAGCCGGTGATTGAGCGCGCGACGTTCGGGCGGGCGACCTCGGTCGCGGCGGATCAGAGCCCGGAGTTCGTCTTTGATGGAGACGCCTTTGTGGCCAAGGTTGAGGCGGGCGCCGGGAACTGGAACCTGCGCCTTGTCGCACTGACCGAGAACGGCACGCGCTTTCAGCAGCGCGTCATCGTGGAGACCGATGGATGAGCGCAACGGCCTGCCCTGGCTGCATCGCAGCCCCGGCTGACGAAAGCGCCCCCAAGGCAGCGCCGGGGAACGTGCAGCTTTCCGTCCCGTCGATGCGCTGTGCTGCGTGTATTGCGGCGGTTGAGGATTGTCTGACCCGGGTGAGCGGGGTCGAGGACGCCCGAGTGAACCTCAGCCAGAAGCGGGTGCATGTCGTCACGGACCGCTCCGCATCGGAGCTGGCCTATGCGCTGAAAGAGGTCGGGTACGAGGCGTTTCCGCTGGATGCCGCGGTGCTAGCCACTGACCTGGACCCTGCCGGGCGCGATCTGCTGATGCGCCTGGGCGTGGCGGGGTTCGCGATGATGAATGTGATGCTCTTGTCCGTGGCCGTCTGGTCGGGTGCGGGCGGGGTGACGCGGGATCTGTTCCACCTGATCTCGGCCGCGATTGCGCTGCCAACGGTGTTGTATGCAGGCCAGCCGTTCTTCCGCAACGCGATGTCGGCGCTGCGGGTCGGGCGGCTGAATATGGACGTGCCGATCTCGCTCGCGATCCTGCTGGCGGGGGCAATGTCGTTGTACGAGACGCTCCATGGTGGTGCGCATGCGTATTTCGACGCGGCGCTGTCGCTGACGTTCTTCCTGCTGATCGGGCGGTATCTTGAACATCGGACACGCGCGGCGGCGCGGTCGGCGGCGAAGGAGCTTGCGGCGCTGGAATCCCACACGGCGGAGCGGGTGACGGGCGGCGCGGTGGAGACGGTGCCGCTTGCATCGCTGGCGGTGGGCGACACGGTGCTGGTGCCGACGGGCGTGCGGGTGCCCGTGGATGGTCGCCTGATCGGGGCGGAGGCGCATACGGATCGGGCCTTCCTGACTGGCGAGAGTGAGCCGGTGACCCATCTCGAAGGCGCGGCGCTGAACGCAGGGGAGATCAATCTTGGCGCGCCGTTCCACATGCGCGCATCTGCCGTAGGGCAGGACACGCGGCTGCATCAGATCGCGCGGCTGGTGGAAACCGCCGAGTCGGCGCGCAACCGGTTCACGACGCTCGCCGAAAAGGCGGCGCGGATCTATACGCCGGCGGTTCACATCATCTCAGCGGCGACGTTTGTCGGGTGGCTTGTCGTTGGCGGCGACGTGCGGCAGGCGCTGAATATTGCGATTTCGGTGCTGATCATCACCTGCCCCTGTGCGCTGGGGCTTGCCGTGCCTGCGGTATCGACGGCGGCCATCAGCCGGCTTTATCGGCATGGGTTTCTGGTTAAGTCCGGGTCGGCGCTGGAGCGGTTGGCGGAGGTGAAGACGGTCGTGCTTGACAAGACCGGGACGCTGACGCGCCCGGGGTTCACGTTTGATCTGACGCGCCTTGGGGCCGAGGAGCAGAGCGTTGCAAAGGCGCTGTCGCAGAGTTCAGCCCACCCGTTGTCGAAGGCGCTGAGCTCGTATCTGGGTGAGGTTGAAGCGGCGGATCTTACCGATGTGCGGGAGGCGAAGGCCAAGGGTGTCACCGCGATGGTCGGTGGCAGGGAGGTTGCGCTCGGGCGGGCGTCCTGGCTTGGGGTTGCTGGGGACGGGCTGGCGCTGAAGATCGGTGAAGCTGTGCATCTGCTGCCCTATAGCGAGACGCCGATGGACGGGGTGGTCGAGATGACCGGCGGTCTGGCGGGCGCGGGCCTGCGGATGGAGGTTGTGTCGGGCGATACCGACGCGAAGACGGCGGCGCTTGCGCGGGCCTTCGGGATTGAACGGTTTGCGTCGGGAATGTCTCCGGAGGAAAAGAGTCGCCACATCGCCGAGCTGGAAGCCGGCGGCGAGGCGCCGTGCATGGTCGGCGACGGGTTGAACGATACGGTCGCGCTGGCGTCGGCGCATGCGTCGGTGGCGCCGGGCTCGGCGCTGGATGCGGCACGGAGTGCGGCGGATGTGGTGGTGATCGGCGATACGCTGAAAGAGGTGCCAATGCTGTTCCGTATCGCACGGCGGGCGGTGCGGCTGTCGAAACAGAACTTCGGGATTGCGCTTGCGTACAACGCTGTCGCGGTGCCGACGGCGATCCTTGGCTTTGCAACACCGCTTGCGGCGGCGCTGGCGATGTCGCTAAGCTCCATCTGCGTTCTGTTGAACGCCATGCGTGTCGGAGGTGCCAGATGAACGTGCTTGTCGTCCTGATCCCGGTTTCGCTGATCCTTGGGGGTCTTGGCTTGCTCGCCTTCGTCTGGTCGCTGAAGGCGCGGCAGTATGATGATCCCGACGGTCACGCGGCCCGAATCCTGATCGAACACGACGAAGAGTAGCCCGTCGCCGCTGTGGCGCCGGAAAATGGGATTTTCCGGAACGATTTCTTCCAGAAATCGGCCTCGTTACAAGCGGATTGGAAACGTATCCCGGATGCGGGCGTCCTGTTCGGGGGTCAGGTAGTCGGGCCGGTGGGTGTCAAGGATGTGCCGTGCTGTCTCGGACGCGCGGGCCCACATGTCGCGCGCGCCGTTGTCCGCCCAAGCCTGGGGCGGGTCACGGTCGGCAAGTTTGGGGTAGAAATAATCCCGCTCCATCGCCGCGTGGGTTTCGGCGGCGCCGAGGAAGTGGCCTTCGCCCAGCACCACGTCGCGGATGGCGTCGAAGGCGAGGGTATCGTCGTTGACCTCGACCCCCCGCATGACGCGGTAGATCGCGCCGTGCATTTCGTTGTCGAGGACAAAGGCCTCAAAGCTGGCGCCCAGCAGTGAGGCGGTCATGCCGGAGCTTTCGTAGACGAGGTTGCCGCCCGCCAGTCCTGCGGCGAGTGCGGTCAGCGCCTTCTCGGCACCGTATTGCGCGTCGAGCGCCTTTGCGTCGGTCATGGAACTCGCCACGCCCGAAGGCAGGCCGAGCCAGTTGGAGATCTGGGCGGAGGCGGCGTTCATCACCGCGACCTCCCCGCCGCCGCCGGTGAAGGAGCCGGTGCGGAGGTCGACGACGAAGGGCCAATTCGCGAAGACCATGGGATGGCCCGGCTTGATGGCGTGGACCATGACAAGGCTAGCGAGCGTTTCGGCCAGCGATTGTGCGAGGAACCCCGCGAGGGTGGCGGGGGCGGTGGCGCCCGACTGGGCGGCGGTGATGCAGGACAGCGGGATGTTGTGGTCGATGCAGGCGTAGGTGACGTCGACGGCATCCTCGCCATAGCGCATGGGGGAGATGACCGGGCTGATATGGGCCTTCAGGAACGGGCGGGCCGCGAAGTCTCCGCCCGCTGCGATGTCGAGCATCTGGACGATTGGGGCCACGTGGTGGGCCAGCGTGAAGGACGTGGCCACCGGCTTGGTCGTGTGGCGGATCAGGGCATAGGCGGTGTTGATATCGAGTTCGAAATTGTCCGCCAGATCGGTGGCCACGCAGCAGCGGGTGAACCAGCTCACGTTCTCCAGCGTGTCCTGCAGGCGGGTGAAATCGTGGAGATCGGCGAGGGTCGAGGGGCGGTAGAGCACGGTGTCGAGGTCGAGGGTCTGCACCGCCGCGCCGCCGGTGCCGAAATACACCCTGTCGCCGCCGACATCGATCGTGCGGGCCGGGTCACGACCGTGGAAGGGGAAGCTCTTGGCGGCGGCGGCGATGGCGGACTGGACGAGGGTGCGGGGGAAGAGGACGCGGTCGTCTTGCCGGATGGCGCCTGCGGTGACGAGGTCTTGCGCGAGGCGGTCGGGGACTTCTCCCATCCCGAGCCGTTCGAGCAGGTCGAGGGCGACGTCAACGATGCGCTCCACTTCCGACGTGGTCAGCGGGGCGTAGCGCCCGCCGATCTGGCCCGGCGGGCACGGGTTCTCGGGCCCCACCTTGCGCTGCGCGAGCCGTTCCTTCCGGCCCCCCGGGCGGCGGCGTGGGGCGGTCATTTTGGCTTGCCTGAAGGGAACTTGCAGGATTTCAAAAAGTCATGCCTTTCTGAGGCTTACGGCGATTCACTCTAGTCTAAGCACAGAAAATCGGGGACTGTCCTGAAAAAAGGACAGGGCGATGAAATCAAGTGCGCGCGTGGTGGTGATCGGGGGCGGGATCGCGGGATGCTCGACGCTCTATCATCTGACGCAGGAGGGCTGGTCGGATGTCATGCTCTTGGAGCGGGATGAGCTGACGTCGGGGACGACGTGGCATTCGGCGGCGCAGGTGACGAATTTCGGGATGAACCAGACGATGGTTGGGCTGAAGTCCCATTCTATCGCGCTGTATCAGGAGCTGGCGGCGGACCCGGATTATCCGATCAACTACCACCATGGCGACGGCGGCATCCGGCTGGCGAATACCGAGGCACAGATGGAGGGTTATCGGCACTTCGCCTCGATGGCGCGGGGGATGGATGTCGAGTTTGAGGTGATCGATGCGGAGGAGTGCGCGCGGCGGCATCCGCTGATTTCGACGGACGAGTTGCTGGGCGGGCTGTGGGACCCGGCGGACGGGGATATTGACCCGGCGCAGTTGTGTCAGGCATTGGCGCGGCGGGCACGGAAGGCGGGGGCGGAGGTGCATCGGCACACGCCGGTGACGGGGCTGCGGCAGTTGCCCGATCACAGTTGGATCGTTGAGACGCCGAAGGGCGAGGTCCAAGCCGAGATCGTGGTGAATGCCTGCGGCTATCGCGTGAACGAGGTGGGCGCGATGATGGGCGTCCATCATCCGGTGGCGTCGATGGAGCATCAGTATTTCGTCACCGAAGAGATCCCGGCCATTCGCGACGCGGGCCACCGCATGCCGCTGCTGCGTTGTCCGATCAGTGATTACTATTCGCGGCAGGAAAAGTATGGGCTGCTCGTCGGGTTCTACGAGCAGGATTGCAAGCCGTGGGGGATGGACGGGATCGACCCAAAGTTCACCAACGCGCTGTGCCCCGACGATCTGGATCGGGTGACCGATGTGCTGGAGGGCGCGTTTGCCCGGATGCCCGCGTTGATGGAGGTGGGGGTGCACACCATCGTCAACGGGCCGATCACCTACACGATCGACGGGGCGCCGCTGGTGGGGCCGATCCCGGGCAAGCGGAATGCGTTCTGCATCATCGGCTTGCGGGCTGGGCTGGGAGAAGGCGGGGGCCATGGGTGGCTGCTGGCACAGCAGATTGTCCACGGCGAGGCGTGCTATGACACCTGGGTGCTCGACCCCCGGCGGTTTGCCGGGCACACGAATGTGGAGCTGACATCGCTGAAGGCGGTGGAGGATTACCAGAACGAATTCCGCTTTCATTTCCCCCATGAGCATCGGCCTGCGGGGCGACCGGGTAAGACGACTCCGCTGACGCCGGTGCTGGCCGCGGAGGGGGCGGAGTTCACCGTGGTGAACGGGTGGGAGCGGGTGGAGTACATCAAGCCCGCGCCCGACTTTCACCCGACGTTGGGGTTCGGGTTTGACGAGGCCTTTGACGTGGTGGCAGCCGAGGTGCGGGCCGTGCAGACGGGTGTCGGGTTGGCGGAGGTGAACGGGTTCAACCGGATCGAGATCACGGGGGCGGATCGGCACGGCTTTCTGGATCGGATGATGTGCGGGACCGTGACCCGGCGGGAAGGCCGGGTCGGGCTGGGGTATCTGCTGAACCACCACGGGATGGTCAAGGCGGAGGCGACGGTGGCCAATCTGCCGGGCGAGCGGGTGTGGTTCGGGTCGGCGGCGGCGGCGGAGTTGCATGATTTCGACTGGCTGTCGCAGCATCTGGAGCCGGGGGAGGATGTGCGGCTTCGGTCTTTGACGAACCAGTGGACCATCATGGTGCTAGCGGGGCCGAAATCGCGGGAGGTTCTGTCGGCGTGTGCGAGGGGGGATTGGTCGAGGGACGCGTTTCCTTGGTTGAGCGTTCGAGAGTGCTTTGTGGGCTATGCACCTTCGGTGGTGATGGGGGTGAGTTTCTCTGGCGAGTTGGCGTACGAGATCCATGTGCCGAACGAGTCGCTCTATGCGGCGTATCTGGCCTTGCGGACGGCGGGTGAGGCCCATGGCCTGACGCTGTTCGGGGCAAGGGCGGTGGAGTCGATGCGGATGGAGAAAGGGTTTCTGCATTGGAAGGCCGATCTGCTGACGGAGTTTGATCCGTTCGAGACGGGGCTGGATCGGTTCGTGAAGCCCGAGAAGGGGGCGTTCGTCGGGCGGGAGGCGTTGCTGAAGCGGATGGAGGCTGGGCCGCAGCGGCTGATTGTGTGCCTGGAGGTCGCCTCGCAGCGGGCGCCTGCCCACGGTGGAGCGTCGTTGATGGAGGGCGAGCGGGTCGTGGGGACGGTGACGTCTGGCGATTGGGGGCACCGGGTTGGGAAGAACCTGGCCTATGCGTTTGTGCAGCCGGGACATGCGGCGGAGGGGACGCAGATGCAGTTGGATCTGTGCGGGGAGTTGGTGCCGTGTAAGGTGATCCCGTTTTGTCCGTATGACCCAGAATTCGAACGGGCGCGGGCGTGATGCAATGGGGCCGGAAAATGGAATTTTCCGATACGATTTCTTCCAGAAATCGGCCCCGGCTGACCGTTAGCGTCCGGCGGCGTAGGCTTGGACCAGCCGCGGTGTAGCGGCAGCTTTCAGGAGGCCGGTCGGGGTCCGGGCGGCGGCGGTGAGACGGCCGAGGGCCCAGGGGTCGGTGACCTCGATATCGTGGCCGCGGGCGCGGAGGGCTGCGATTGCCTCTTGGCCGAAGGCGGGTTCCAGAAGCAGGTGATTGGGGCGCACGGTGCGGGGGTAGAAGCTGGATTGCAGGTGGCTGGAGAGCGCCAGAGGGGCGTCGATTGCCTCTTGTAGGTTCATGCCCTGATGCACCAGTCGCAGGAGCATCATGAGCTGCCATTGGTCCTGGCTATCGCCTCCCGGGGTGCCGAAGGCCAGACGTGTGCCGTCGGGCGCGCGGGCCATTGAGGGCGACAGCGTCGTGCGGGGGCGACGACCCGGGGCGAGGGTCGTGGGTAGGCCTTCGTCCAGCCAGAACATCTGGGCGCGGGTGTTGAGCGGGACGCCGAGGCCGGGCACCACGGGGTTGGATTGCAGCCAGCCGCCGGAGGGGGTGGCGGAGACCATGTTGCCCGCGCCGTCCACGACGTCGAGGTGGACGGTGTCGCCTTCCCTTTTCGTCAGGTGCGCGTTGGTGGGCTCGCCTCCGCCCGCGCCTGCGCCATCGGGGACGGTGCGGGTGGCGCGGGTGAGGAAGGCGTCGGCGAGGACCTCATCCAAGCGGCCCGGGCGGAGGTCGCGTGAGGCCGTTGGCGTGATCAGTGCGGCGCGGTCCTGGGCGTAGGCGTCGGAGAGGAGGTCCGGCGGGATGGCGCTGTGGTCGGGGTCGCCGTAATAGGTGTCGCGGTCGGCGAAGGCGAGTTGGAGGGCCTCGACGGCGTGGTGGATCAGGTCGGCGTCGTCGCCCGGGTCCAGAGTCTTGTGGCCGAGCATTCCGAGGGCTTGAAGAAGCGACGGCCCCTGGCTCCAGAACCCGCCTTTCCAGATGTCCCAGCCGTGGTAGGTGCCGCACAGTGCCGGTTCGATGGTGGCTTCCCAACCGGCCATGTCGACCCCGGTGAGCACGCCCTTGCGGTGCCCGCTTGCGCCATCGAGGACGGTGGCGTCGCGCAGGTAGGTGTCGATGGCCTCGGCCACGAATCCCTGCGAGAAGATGCGGCGGGCTGCGTCGATCTGGGCCTCGCGGCCTTCGACCGCTTCGGCTTCGTCAAGCAAGCGGCGCCAGAAGGCGGCGAGTTGGGGGTTGCGGAAGATGTCGCCCGGCTTGGGGACGGCGCCACCGGGCAGCCAGACCTCGGCGGAGGTGGGCCACTCGGTGCGGAAGACCTCGGCCTGTCCGGCGATGGCGTCGACGGTGATCGGCAGGATCGGATAGCCGTGTTCGGCGTAATAGATCGCGGGCTCCAGCACCTCGCGCAGGGGCTTGGTGCCCCAGTCGCGGAGCATCAGCATCCACGCATCGAACGCGCCCGGGATGACGGTGGCAAGTAGGCCGGAGCCGGGGATCAGGGTCAGACCTTCGGCGCGGTAATGCGCGACAGTTGCGCCTGCAGGGGCGGGGCCCTGGCCGCAGATCATGCGGGGCGTGTCGTCGCCCGCAGGCCAGATCAGGGCGGGGAGGTCGCCGAGGGGGCCGACGAGTTGCGGCTCCACCACGTTCAGGACGAACCCCGTGGCGACGGCGGCGTCGAAGGCATTGCCACCGGCTTCGAGGATCTTCATGCCAGAGGCGCTGGCCAGCCAGTGGGTCGAGGTGACCATGCCGAAGGTGCCCTGCAGTTCCGGTCGCGTGGTGAAGGTCATGTGGGGCCCCCTTTGGTGCTTCAGGCCACGTATGTCGGCGAAACTGGGGGACCACAACTGGCTGGCTGTCGCGGGGCGTGGTAACTGGCGCAAAACGCGAGGCGGCCGGTGCAGATCGAAGAGCGGCATCTGACGACGATTGAGACCCGGGGCGGGACGCTCCTGGCCGCCATTCGGGCCGGTGACGGTCAGGCGATTTGCGTGTTCAAGTCCGGGTTTGCGCGGGATGAACTGACCGATGTGGACGGGTTCACCATCGAGGCGACGCGGTCCATCGGGAGTGGGCTAGTGGTTGTCGGGCGGGCCGAGGGCGGGGTGATCCCGCTGCCGCTGCGGGGCGGGGAGCAGGCGCCTGTATTGGCGCAGGCGACGGGGCTGTTCGAGGGGCTGAACACGGTCGTCGCTTTCCGTGGGGTCGAGAGCGCCGAGGTCATCGGGGACTGGCTGGGGTATTATCAGAGGCACCACGGGCTGGAGGCGGCGTTGATCGTGGACCGACTTGCGCCGGGGCCGTCGTCGTTTCCGAGGGCGTTGCCGGAAGTTGACGGGATCAAGCGGGTCGTCGTCTTGACGCTGGATGTGCCGACAGGACACGCGGATCGGGGGGCGGAGGTGCTGCCCTTTCTGGCGCCGGATGCGCCGGGAAAGGACCGGATGCAGCCGCCGGAGCCGGACCCGTGGCGGGCGCCGTTTGCCGAGATCGTTCTTTACGAGTTGCTGCGGCACCTGTGGCTTGGGACCGCGCGGGGGGTTCTGAACCTTGATCCGTCCGACCTGCTGCCGCCCGGAAATGTCTTTGACATCGCCGAGGGCGCCCCGCACGGGGTGGCGGTACTGGATGGTAGGCGGGCGTATCCGTGGGCTTTGCGCCCGGGGCAGGCGGCGCATTTCAGGGATCATGTGTGTCATCGGTTCGATGGGCGCCCGAGTAACCCTCGTTGGTGCATCGCGCCCAGGACGGCGCGGCCCGATGTGATCTGGCGGATGCTGCGGATCATCGGAGTGCCGGGGGAGAAGAGCCCGGTGCTGCCCTATTGGCGCTGCATGGCGTTGCGGCATCCGACAGAGAACGTGGCTGAGATCGTGCCGAAGGCGGCGTTGGTGGAGGAGGCCGGGCTGCGCGCGCTGGTGGCCGGGTTCGGGGGGCCGGAGGCGCGGCGGCCTCCGGCGGCGAAGGCGCGGGTGGAGAGCCGGACAAACCGGACGGGCATAGTCACGACGATGAAAAACGAGGGGCCGTTCATTCTGGAGTGGCTCGCGTATCACCGGGCGATCGGGGTGGAGCAGTTTCTGGTGTTCACCAACGACTGCACGGATGGCACGGACACGCTGCTGGATCTGCTGGAGCGGAAGGGGCTGGTGCGGCGCCGGGAGAACCCGTTTCGCGAGACCGGGGGGCGGCCCCAGCATGCGGCGTTGCAGGCGGCGGATGCGGATGCGGCGGTGCAGGCGCTCGACTGGGTGGTGTGCATGGATGTGGACGAGTTCATCAACATCCATGTGGGCGACGGGACGCTGGAGGCGCTGTATGGGGTGGTGCCGGAGGCCAACATGATCTCAATGACGTGGCGGCTGTTCGGGAATGCGGGGATCGATGCGTTTGCCGATGCGTTCGTGACGCGGCAGTTTACGCGCTGCGCGCCGGAGTTCATTCGCAAGCCGCATCAGGCTTGGGGGTTCAAGACGCTGGCGCGGAACACCGGGGTGTTTCGGAAGCTGGGGGTGCATCGGCCCAAGGGGCTGCGGCCTCAGTTGGTGGGGGCGCTGAACTGGGTGAATGGCTCTGGCCGGGCGATGCCGCTGACGGCGTATCGGTCGGCGTGGCGGTCGACGCAGGACACGTACGGGTACGATCTGGTGACGCTAAACCACTATGCGGTGCGATCGGCGGAGAGCTTTCTGGTCAAGCGCGACCGGGGTCGGGTGAACCATGTGGAGCGGGATCAGGGGCTGAATTACTGGTTTCGGATGAACAACAACGCGGAGGAGGATCTGTCGATCCAGGCGCGGTTGCCGGCAGCGCAGGCGGAGTTTGATCGGCTTATGGCGGACCCGGAGATTGCTGCGGCGCACGGGGCCTGTGTGGCGGCGCATCGGGCGAAGATCGCGGAGTTGCTGGGGACGCCGAAATATGCGGCCTTTTATGAAGAGATCACCGGCGACCGGATGGGTCGCCTGTCGCGTATGCATCGGCATTTCGGGGCGAATGTGTTTTTGCAGGGGCCGGATTGCCTGCCGGATGATGTTTTGGCCCATGCGGGGGAAGAGCGGTTCTTTTTCCGGGGGCCGCCGGTTTCCGGTTAGCCATGGAACGTTTTCTGGCGCGGAATCAAGGCCGTAGGCCGCCGCTTCATCGCAGGGCCCACCCCTGGCCCGGCGATTGTTTTGGGTCAGCGCCTCGCTTGGAACGACGGCGGAACCCCGCGATAAGCGCACTGAACAACTGTCTGGATCGCCGGTCTTGGGCCCATCGCTGGCGCGGCATTCTGCTAGAAATAGCTTTGGACGAGGGCGCCGCTGACGAGGGTCCAGCCGTCGGCGACGACGAAGAAGGCGAGTTTGAAGGGGAGGGAGACGATGGCAGGGGGGACCATCATCATGCCCATGGACATCAGGATCGCCGCGACGACGAGGTCGATCACGAGGAACGGCAGGAAGATCAGAAACCCGACCTGGAAGGCGCGTTCGATTTCGCTGAGAAGGAAGGACGGGATCAGGATCGACAGGGGGGCGTCGGCCATGGGTTGGTCGGGGGCCTCGCCGCGGAGGTCGGCGAGGTTGACGAAGGTGTCCGGGTCGACGCGGGTGGCCATGAAGCCGCGGAAGGGTTCGATGGCGCGGACGATGCCCTCTTCGGTGGAGATGACGCCATCGGCCATGGGGGAGATGCCGGTGGCCCAGGCTTCGAGGAACACCGGCTCCATCACGAAATAGGTCAGGAACAGCGCGAGCGAGATGATCAGGATGTTGGGGGGCGAGGTTTGCAGGCCGATCCCCTGGCGGAGGATGGCGAGTACGGTGACCATGAACGGGAAACAGGTGACCATCACGGCGAGGCCCGGCACGAGGCTGAGCACTGTGATGAGGATCATCATCTGAACGATGCGTTCGGACAGGAGGTCGCCGCCCGTGCCGAGGTCGACCGAGATTTCTTGCGCCCCGGCGCCGGTTGCCAGGAGGATCAGCGTCAGAGTTAGGAGGCCCGCTCTTTGAGCCCTTGCGGGCTCGCCTCGCTTTTGGGGGCGGTGCGGGGGGTGCTCTTCGTGCCCGTGCGGGCTCGCCTCGCTTCGGGGCCCTTTGACAGCCGCTCGTCGAGCTCTTGCGAGCTCGCCTCGCTGGGGTCGGCCGTCGCGTGGGGTGGGGGCGTCAGTCACCGTCGGCCTCGGCCAGCTCGGTGATGCGGACGGCGAGCTGGCCGTTCTCGTCCTCTTGCAGTTCGCCATAGGCGACCATTCGGGAGCCGGCGTAGAGCGTCACCGGATCCTCGACCTTGCGGTCGAGCGTCAGGACGGCGTCCTTTTCCAGGTTGAGGAGGCTGCCGATGTCGGTCGTGGTGTGGCCGACCGAGATAGTCAGGGTCACCGGGACATCGTAGAACTGGCCCCCGGACGGGTTGTCGCTAGCCATTGGCTTGCACCTCCGCTGTCGGGTCCTCGCGGTAGTCTTGGAAATCGTCGTACGGATCGCCCTCGGCGCTCAGCGAGGCGCGCAGGCGTTTGACCAGGCGGTCGGCGTCGAAATGCACTTCGCGCGCGGCGGCGCAGAGACGGGCCTGGCCGGAGAGCAGCAGTTCTTCTTCGATCACCGTCACATTTTCCACGCGGGCATCGTTAAGCAGGCTGCGGACCACCTCGATATCGTCGGGCGACAGGTAAAGGCGGGCACCGCCATCGCAGGCGAGGTGAACCTCGCTGGTAAGCTCGGCGCAGACCGAGGAGGCGGTGCTTTCGGCAAGGAGAGCCGGGAAAAGGGTGTCGATGAGCTGTTCCAGGAACGGCGACAGGGCCGAGATGATTTCGTCGCGCGCCTCGAAATAGGTGAAGCTGAGGTCGCGCAGGTTGTTGGCGAGTTCGGCGCCCACGGCCTGCCGGTCGTCGGACTGGGATTTGACGGCGTCGTCCCATCCGCTTTTGTACCCGGCCTCATACCCCTCGACCCGGGCGGTTTCGGCCGGATCCGGGCCGGTGTCCGCTTCTTGCGGGGGTTTTATGCCTTCGCTGAAGTCTTCGAGGGGGAGGTTCACGCAGGCGCCTCCTCATCTTCCATCCAGTCCTGGATCACCGCTGCCGTTTCGGACGAACGCCCGTCGGTCAACTGCTGAAGCCGGGTGCCCGGGTCTTCCTCGATCGCGCCCATGGCGTCGTTCATGGGCATGTCGAGCGCGTTGTTCATGCCGCCGAAATCGGCGGTCATCATCTGTGGCATGCCATCGTCTTCGTCATCGCTGGCGCCGGGGAGGGCCACGAAGTCGTCCGCCGCGGCGATCTGGGCGGGGGCGTTGGTCAGAATCGGGCGCACCACAAACAGGCCCAGCACCAGTGCCACGACCGCGAGCACGGCCATCTGGACTATGCGCATTACGTCGATGCCAAGCTGCTGAATCAGTCCGGGGCCCGGCACCTCGGTGCCGATATCTGCGGGGACTGGCGGAAACTCCATAGAGCGAAGGGTGATCTGGTCGCCGCGTGCTTCGTTAAAGCCCACGGCGGAGGCGACGAGTTCGCGCAGTGCCTCGATCTCTTCCGCCGGGCGCGGGGTCCATGTGGTGGTTCCGTTGGCTTGCGTTTCGCGGATACCGTCGACCAGCACCGCCACCGTCAGGCGCCGGATGTCGCCGGGCAGGCGCAGGACTTCGCGTTGGGTTTCGGAGACCTCGTAATTGATCTGTTCGCGCGTGCCGCTGTCGGTGGAGGACGATTCGCCGCCGTTCTCCCCGGCGTCGCCGTCGGGCAGATTCCCGCCAGCGGTCACAGCGCCGGTGCGCGCATCGCGGGAGCTGCCGGTGGTTTCCTCTGTCATGGTCGAGATCGCCACGCGCCCGTCGGGGTCGAAGCGGCGTTCGACGATCTGTTCACGCTCCAACACGGTGTCGACGTTCACCTCGACAATGGCGCGGCCTGCGCCGACGCGGGCTTCCAGCAGGCGCTCGACATTCTGGCGCATCGCCATGGCGCGGTCGTTGGCTGTGCCCGCCATGCCCTGGGCCGCGTCCTCGACGCCGCCGACGATGCCGCCTGCGCTGTCGATCACGGTGACGCCTTCGGGCGACAGTCCGTCGACGGCGGACGCTACGAGGAACCGCAGGGCGCGGGCTTGTGCAGGCGGCAGGCGCCCGCCATCCATCGTCACGACCACTGATGCGGACGCCGAGACATCGCGAGCGAAGGGCCGGGTGTCAGGCGCTGCGATGTGTACGCGGGCGGAGCGGATGCCGGGGGACGCGGCGATGGTGCGCGACAACTCCCCCTCGATGGCGCGGCGGAAGGCGGCGTCGAACATCTGCGCCGTGGTGCCGAATCCGGTCAAATTGTCGAGAATTTCATACCCGGCGCTGCCGGTTGCAGGCTTCCCTTCCGCCGCGAGCGCCATGCGGAGCATATCGCGCTGAGTCGAATCGACGTAGATCGCCGACCCGCGCACCTGATAGGTTGCCCCCTGCTGCTCCAGGGCGGAAATCACCTCCCCCGCGGCGGCTGGATCAAGGCCGGAGTACAGAAGGTCCATCCTTGGTGTATTGGCCGTCCGCGCAAGCATAAGAACGGCGGCAAACACTGCCACCGTCGCCAGAGCCACGAAGATCCGGCGCGACGGATCGAGCCCGCTAAACGCCGATGAGAGCCGTTCCAAGTTTCACCCTCCGGTCCCCTGCGGGTTCTCCCGCAACGGTGCAGTTGTGTCAGAGGCCGCTTAAGAATCGGTTAGCTACCGCCAGCTATGACCTTCGACGCGTAGCGCGCGAGGAACCCGGTCCATGACGGATGCATCTGTGGAGGGAGAAGATCCACCAAAGAAGAAAGGCATGATGATGCCGCTTCTGATTGGGGTTGTGCTGGCTGCGGTCGGCGGTGGCGGTGGGTTCTTTGCCGTTTCCTCTGGCCTGATCGCCGGGGGCGGCGAGACGGCAGAGGCCAGCGACATGTCCGAGGCCGAGATGAAGAAAGCGGTCTTCGTGCCGCTGGAGCCGATACTTGTGTCATTCGGGCGGGACGGGCAGCGGCATCTGCGGTTTCAGGCGCAGCTTGAGGTGAAGCCGGGGTATGAGGATGACGTTACCAATCTGCTGCCGCGGATTACCGATGTGCTGAACGGCTACCTCCGTGCGGTGGATATCGAGGACGTGGCCGACCCGGCGGCGCTGGTCCAGATCCGGGCGCAGATGCTGCGGCGGGTGCAGATCGTGGTGGGCAACGACAAGATCACCGACCTTCTGGTGCTTGAATTTGTGCTGAACTGAGGAACGGACGATGGGCTTTATCGCAGATATCCTTCTTGTGGCAGCCGCGCTGGGGGCGACCTTCTATTGCGTGGTTCTTTCGCGTCGGCTGAGCCGGTTTACCGACCTGGAACAAGGGGTTGGCGGGGCGATTGCGACCCTGTCCAAACAAGTGGACGACATGACGAGCACCGTTCGCAACGCCGAAGGCGCGGCGGCGGCATCGGCAGAGTCACTTGGCAGTCTGACGGGCCGGGCCGAGGACGCGGCGCGGCGGCTGGAGCTGCTGGTTGCGGCGCTGCATGACCTGCCGGACGACAGCGCGGCGGAGCGGAAGCCGAAGGCTGAGCCTGAGGGGAAGGCCGAACCGGAGCCGGAGTCTGCACCTGAGTCCGAACCGATGGCGGAGGCAGAGCCGCCTGCGCGTGAACCGGAACCCGCGCCAGAGCCAGAATCCGAGCCAAAGCCAGAACCCGAAGCCGTGGCGATGGCTGCCAAGCCCCCGGCGCCCGCAGTAGCGCCAGAAGAGGACGCGGTGTTCCAAAGCTCTCGCAAGGCCAGAGAGAAAGAGTCGGCATGATCAAGCGTTTTCGCCTTCGCTTCACGCGGGGACCCGGCGCTTTGACGGCGCTGGCCGCTATGTTCCTGCTTTCGGGGGTTCTGCGTGCCTGGGATGGCGCGGGAGCTGCGCTGGCGCGCGAGGGCTCGGCAGACGAGATGGCGGCAGACCGGGCGGCGAAGGCGACGGGGGTCTGCATCGGCAATGACGGCCTTGCGACGGCGCTGGAGGCCATTCAGGCGCGCGAGACGAGCCTGATCGCCCGCGAACGGGCGCTGTCGGATCGCTTGCTGGCACTGGAGGCGGCGGAGCAGACGATCTCGGCGAAACTCGCCACTTTGGAAGAGGCGGAAGAGAAGCTTGCCGCGACCATGGCGCGGTCCGAGACGGCGGTGGAGGAGGACCTCGCCCGGCTCACATCGGTCTATGAAAACATGAAGCCGAAGGACGCCGCGCCGGTCTTCAGCCAGATGGACCCGGAGTTTGCCGCCGGGTTCCTGGGCCGCATGCGGTCGGACGCGGCGGCGGCGATTCTTTCAGGGCTCGACCCCGAGACGGCGTACACGATCAGTGTGTTGCTCGCTGGACGAAACGCCAGCGCGCCCATCGAATAGGGCCGGGCAAAACGGCCTGTTAATCGCTTTCTGCGAAACAAACCGTATCCGCAGATGTGAGGGCAGGGTGAACCCGTGTTTGGATTAATCGGAATTCTTGTGGTGCTGGGCATGGTCTTCGGGGGCTATTCGCTTGCCGGGGGCAAGTTTGGCATCATCGTGAAGGCGCTGCCGTATGAGATGATGATGATTATGGGCGCAGCGACGGGCGCTTTCCTGATCGCCAACGACTTTGACACCGTGAAGAAAACCGGCGGCTCCATCGCGAAGGTCTTTAAGGGCCCACATTGGAAACATGACGATTACCGCGACCTCTTGTGCCTGCTGTTCGAGTTGATTCGGATCCAGAAGGACAACCCGGTTCTGCTGGAGCAGCACATCGAGGACCCGGACAATTCCGACCTCTTCGCGAAGTACCCGCGCATTCTGGCCGATAAAAAGGCGGTTAACCTGATCAGCGACACGATGCGTTCGGCGTCGATGAACTATGACGATCCGCATCAGGTGGAAGACCTGCTGGACAAGCGCATTTCGGAGGCAGAGCATCACGCGATGCATCCCAGCCACGCGCTGCAGGTTGTGGCAGACGGCCTGCCCGCGCTTGGGATCGTGGCGGCTGTGCTTGGCGTGATCAAAACGATGTCGTCCATCGACCAGCCGCCGGAGATCCTCGGCAAGCTGATCGGGGGCGCGCTTGTGGGCACGTTCCTCGGGGTGTTCCTCGCATACGGCTTTGTCGGCCCGATGTCGGGCCGTCTGAAGGGGATCGCGGAAGAGGACGCGCATTTCTATCGGCTGATCCAGGAGGTGCTGGTGGCGAACCTGCACAACCACTCGATCAACATCTGTGTCGAGGTCGGGCGGCAGAAGACCCCGGGCCACGCGCGCCCGTCCTTCACCGAGTTGGAGGAAGCGCTTCAGGAAGTGAAGAAGGCGGCTGCGTGATCCGGCTGTGGCCCCTTATTCTGGTCGTGCTGTGGCCGGTGGCGGTGTCGGCCGATCCGGTGAAGGTCCGCTCTGGCGAGCATGCGAGCTTCACGCGGCTTGTCTTCGACTTCTCGCGGCGGGAAACAGCGGATTTACAGAGGGTTGCAGGGGGCTACCGGCTAGAAATCAACGACTGGCTGGACGGGTACGACCTGTCGCGGGTGTTTGATTTCATCCCGAGGTCACGGCTGCGCGCGGTGGAGCCTGTGCCGGGTTCGTCTGCATTGTTTCTGCGATTGGGCTGCGATTGCGAGGTGCGGACATTCTATTCGAACGGGACCCGGTTTGTCGTTGATATCCACGATCCGAAGGTGGAGCCGAAGCGCATACGCCCGCCGCAGCGCCGGTCGGTCAATGCGATGTTCGACGGCCCGGTGCGGCTTTTGCAGGGCGCAACCCTGGAAGATTTGCCCCCGCTGGGCCTGACAAGTGAGACGCCGCCTGCCCTGTCCAGCCTGCTGCCGTCGTTGTCGGAACCAAACAACCCGGTGGTCCGCACGGACGGGCTGACCGATATACTCGCGCAAGAGCTGGCCCGCGCGGCGGCGCAGGGCCTGGTTGAGCCCAATGAAGTAAAGGTCAATGAGGGCGCTGACCCTTTGCCGATTGCGAATATCAACATTGAGTCCGCCGTTGACCGGGCAATTGGCCGATCGAATGACGACGGTCTGCTCGCCCCGGTGCTTGGCCCCTGCCGGGCGGCCCGGCACTTTGCGGTGGACACATGGGCCGATAGCGAACGACCCCCGGGGGCGCAGATTGGTGAATTGCGGCTCAAGCTGCTTGATGGTCAGGACAGGCCAGACGAGAAGGCGGTGACGGCGCTGGCGCGGCTCTACATCCATCTCTCCTTCGGGGCTGAGGCACGCCAGATTGTCGAAGTGAATGGTCTGACTGGCGAGGATGCCGAGATCCTTCTGGGCCTCGCAGATGTGATGGATCTTTCGACCAACGTGTCGCAAGCATTGACCAGTCAGATTGAGTGTGAGGGGCCCAGCGCGCTCTGGGGCGTGCTGAGCTTGCAATACCTGCCGGACGACATGGCCGTTGATCGGCGCTCGATTCTGTTGGCGTACACAACGCTGCCGCCGCATTTGCGGCGCCATTTCGCACCGCGCCTATCACAGATCTTTGCAGATGCAGGGGACACCGAGGCCGTGGCCACCATCGGCGCGGCGGTGGAGCGTGTGTCGCGTGAAGACGACCCGAACCTGATCCTCTCCCGCGCCTATGATCCGCTGGTTGCAGAGGAGAACGAAAGGGCGCTGCAATCGCTCGCCAGTGGAGGGGCGCCAGATGAGGCCGAGGCGCTTGCCTTGGTCATCCAGCGGTTGCTCGCGGGCGGGGAGACTGTGCCCGAGCAGTTCATCGAGAATGCAGCGATTCTGTCATTTGAGCGCCAGGGCAGCGCGGCGGCCCAGCGCCTCAAGTCGCTTGAGATCAGATCGCGACTTGCAAACGGAGAGGTTGAGCTTGCCATCCAGACCTTCGCGCAGGCCGAGGAAGAAGACGCCTTGCCCGAGGGCGCAGGCCTTGTCCTGTCGGGTCAAGCCACCCGAGCGCTCATTGAAAAGGCGGTGGATGCCGAATTTCTTAGACTGAGCCTTGACCCGTATTCCGATGGATTGTTTCGGCGAGTGGACCCTCCCCTTGCCCGGATGGTTGCGCAGCGCCTGCTCGCGCTGGGCTTTCCGGACCGCGCGGTCGAGGTGTCGCCCCCAGGTACGATGGGCGACGCGGATGCCGACAATTCGTACGCCGCAGAGGTGGCGCTGTTGCAGGGCGACACTGGGACGGCGTTGCGATTGACACAGCGCGCCAGGACCATGAGTGCTCTACGGGTGCGTGCCCGCGCGCTGTCCGCGGCAGGGCGTCATGCCGAGGCGGCACAGGCTTTCGCGCGTTTGGAACAGACGGATCAAAGCGTCGACGAATCGTGGCGCGCGTCGGAC
>JBCCXY010000051.1:0-24008 GCA_039190895.1 Pseudomonadota bacterium
CGTTGATCTCATCAGTGATCACATCGGGAAAGAACTGCGCCCGCATATTCGGGATCGCAGCGACCCCGGCGAGGATCAGGACGGCAAGCAGCAGGTTCGCCGCCGTCCGATGCCGCACAAAATACGAAAGGATGCCGATGGGTTTCACGCGTTAGCCCCCCATGCGGGATTCGATGCGCTCGACCATCTGCGCCGGAACCTTGTCTTGCTGAAGCGCCGCAAGCACGCGCTCTTTTGCGTCCGCTGGCATGCGCTGGTTGCCCTCGACAAAGGCGATCAGCGCTGCGCGGCGGTCTGCGTCGAGCTCGACCATCGATGGCTGTTGCGGCGCCTCTTCGCCGCCGGGCCGGATCGGGCGGACCCGGATCCCGGCGCCGAGGAACGGCGTGCGCTCGGCCACCACTTCGCGCCCAGCGAGGCCGCGGGCGCGGACCAGCACATCGTCGCCCTGACGCCGCAACAGGCGAGTTTCACCGACCTCAAGCCGGTCGTCCTCACCGATCACCAGAACGCGCCCCGCCGCGTCGAGCGCCGTCGCGGGCAGAACGGCCACGTTTGGAAGCTCCGGCTCGGTGATGCGCACGGTCACGAAGTCGCCGGGGCGAAACCCGGGCGCACTGTCGAGCCGGGCGAACAGTTCGCGCCCTGTCTGCCCTTCGCCGACGGCGGGGCTTTCGCGGGTGATCCGGCCCTCGGCCACGATATCCACGTCGGCCACATCGAGCGAGACGGTCACCTCGGCGTCGGGCAGGCGCCCCGCCTCGTCGAGCAGACGGGCGTATTGCCCGGCAGAGACCCGAAAGGACACTTCAAGGGCATCGGGGTCGATCAACTCGGCGACCCGTTCGTTCTGGGAGACGAGGCCACCGGCAACGGTGGAGACATCCACGAGAATGCCATCAAACGCGGCGACCAGCACGGTTTCGGCCACGCGGCGCTCGGCTTCGTCCAGCGCGATGCGGCGGCGTTCGAGCCCTGTCATGGCCTGATCCGCCCGCGTTTCAGCCTGCGCCAGCGCCTGCCGCCGCGACAGCACCGCCTGGCGCGCCGATTGCGCCTCCAACTCCGCCGCTTCCACTGCGGCCGCCGAGCCAACGCCCCGTTCCTGCAGGTCCAGCTGCCGTGTCAGGGCCCGCTGGCGCAGCGCAACCTGATCTTCGGCGGCCTCAACTTCGGCCTTTGACAGCTCAATATCCCGGCGGGCATCCCGCACATCGGCCTCGGCTTCCGACAGGTCGGCCTGTGCGCTGTCGCGGCGGCCCATGGCATCCTGCGCGTCGATCCGGATCAGCGGATCGCCTGCCGAAACCTCGGCCCCGTTTTCGAACATGTCCGAGCGCCAGACGATTTCCCCCGCCGCCGAGGCCCGAAGCTCCAGCGTGCGGCGGCTGCCGATTTCCCCGAAGGTGGTGATGACGGGTGCGATGGTCTGCGGCTCAACCGTGACGACGTTGGCGGCGAAGACGCGTTCGCGCTGCGGCCGGTTCGGTGCCTCTTCCGACAGCCGGTCCTGGATCGCGCTGCGCACGGTGTTTCCGGCCAGACCCAACAGGCTGACCGTGACCGCCAAAAGGAACAACCCCATGAGGCTGCGTCGTAAAAACCGCATCGCGTGTCCTTCGCTTCCTGGGTTCGACCTAGGCCGTGCCTTGGATAACTCCACCAACCATACCTGATACGTGCGTAGACGCGTTTTCCGTCACAAATTTATTTGCGGCGCATGTGCTCATCAAGGCGCGGGAGGATTTCGACGAAGTTGCAGGGCCGGTGGCGGTAGTCGAATTGCTTGACCAGAATCTCGTCCCAGGCGTCCTTGCATGCGCCGGGGGAGCCGGGGAGCGCGAAGAGGTAGGTGCCGTTGGCGACGCCCCCCGTCGCGCGGGATTGGACGGCGGATGTGCCGATTTTCTGCATCGAGACGATGGTGAAGACGGTGCCGAAGGCGTCGATCTCCTTTTCGTAGACGTCGCGGTGGGCTTCGACAGTGACATCGCGCCCGGTCAGCCCCGTGCCGCCGGTCGACAGGATCACATCGATCTCTGGATCGTCGCACCACGCGCGCAATTGGCCCGCGATGGCGGCGCGATCATCTGCCAGGATCGTGCGGGCGGCGAGGGTGTGCCCCGCGTCGGTCAGCCGCTGGACCAGCGTGTCGCCGGAGCGGTCGTCGTCCGGGGTGCGGGTGTCAGAGACCGTGAGGACGGCGATCCGCACGGGCTCAAACGGGCGGCTGTCGTCGATCCGGCTCATCCCTCACGCATCCGGGCCTGCAGGGCCAGCATGTCGGCCCAGGCCTCCCGCTTGGCAGCGGCGTTGCGCAGCAGGTAGGCGGGGTGCAGCATCGGCAAGGCGGGGCGGCCCTTCACCTCATTCCACTGCCCGCGCAGCTTGGTGATGCCGCGGCGGCCGAGAAGGGCCTGACAGGCATGATTGCCAATCAAAACAAGGATATCCGGCTGCGCCAACTCAATATGCCGCTCGACAAATGGCAGAATCATCGCGATTTCCTCGGGCGTCGGATCGCGGTTCTGCGGCGGGCGCCAGGGCAGCACGTTGGTGATATAGAATGCCTGTTCGGGGGCGGGCGGATGCCGCGAAATGCCGATCTCGGCGAACATCAGATCCAGAAGCTGCCCCGCCCGGCCGACGAACGGTTTGCCCTGAATATCCTCGTCCCGACCCGGCGCCTCGCCCACCAGCATCAACCGCGCCTCTGGCTGGCCGTCTGAAAACACCAGCGACCGCGCGCCTTTCCTCAGCTCGCAATGGGGATAGGCGCCCAGCGCCTCCCGCAGCGCGTCCAGTGTTCCAGCGGCCCCAGCCGCAGCGCGCGCATCCCCAATCGGATCCGCCGACACCGGCGCAACAGGCGCCAGATGCGGGGGCGGCGCCTTCGACTTGGGCGCCTGCTTCGCCAACTCGAACCGGTTGATCGGCGCGTCGCAAATCGCCTCGTCCGCACCGAGTTCAATCTGCCATTCCAGGGCCGCTTTCAGCGCATGCGCATCCATCAAGCAACGATTTAGCGCAAACCGCCCCCTGAGAGAAGGCGCGGCCCCGACACACAGCGCCAATCAAACAAAAGGAATGCGCCGCAGGCGCTCAATTTGGTTACAGTCGTGACCTTTCCGCATGGGGGATCGTGCAAAATGCGCGCAGGGCACTCACGTCTTGTTGATCGGAACCGCCCGGGACCGTAATCAAGGCGCAATGCTCCGAGCCGCCCCCATCGCCGGTTGCCTGTTCTTGTGTGCCACCCTCTCGGCCTCTGCCCAATTGGCAGAGCCCACGCCCTTGCGCGTTGAGCCCTCCGACACCGGGCGCGAATACCTCGCGCAGACGCGATGGAACAACATCAAGTCGGATGTCACCTATTTCGACCCCACCGGCCCCGCGCCCGAGATCAGCACCAATGCCGACGTGCCACCCGAGCAGCAGGACCGCGACCCGATCAACGTGACACCCGGCGAAATCCGTATCGGCGGTGTCCTCATCGCGCTCGCCGTCATCATCGGCATCGTCATCCTCATCAGCGTCTTCGGCAACTTCAGCGTCACATCCCTGAAGAAAGAAGACGACGGCAGCAGCGGTAAGACCCGCACCCGCAAAACCACAAACCTCGATGGGGATGAAGAGATCCCGGCCCTCGCCCATATCCGCGCCATGACCGACAAGGTCGCCGCGCTGAACCTGTTACTTGCAGGGGCCCTCTCCATCGCGGCCCAACAACAAGGCATGCGCCTGCACCCAAGCTGGACGGTCCGCGACACGCTTCGCCGGATCCCCAAATCCTGGCCCTTCCGCCCGGCGCTGGCCGACCTCGCGGGCGAGGCCGAGAAGGCGCATTTCGGCGGTCGTCCGGTCACAGATGAAGCATTGGAGCATCACCTTCAGGCCATGACGCCCGTCTATAGCGGGGCGGCGGCATGAAGGGGTCAAACACCAACCTTTTTATCATTGGCGGCGTCGCTGTCGTCATTGTCGTGGCCGTCCTCATTTTCAGCGGCCGCCCCGAGACGCGCCTGATCAACTCCGCCACCGGGTTTGAAGGTTTCCGCGTCTGGCTAAACGCCAAGGGCCACTCCGCCCGCTCGTTCACGGGGGGCTACGCCATCGACCCCAACGGTGTCGGCCTGCGCGTCATGCCGCTTTACGACTTGTCGCCGGACAGCCGCCGCGCGCGCCCGACCTCCCCGGAAGAGCTTCTGACCCGCGAGGATGAGCGTGACCTTTCGCTTCGCAACCTGCGCGAAAAGGCCGAGGCGATCCCGACCCTGTTTGTCTTGCCCAAATGGCGCTCCAGCGTCCGGCTGGGCGAGGCGGCGCATCCCGACTTCCTGAACACCGAAAGCCGGGTTGAGACCTTGCTGGAAACCCTCCTGGCCTCTGGCGTGTCCGAAGTCACCACGGATACTTCGGGCTTCACGACGCTCGACGGTGTCGACATCTACGCCATGCGCACCTTCACTGCCTCCGCCTGCGAACCGGTCTTCGGCAGCGCGCGCCGCATGCTGATCGGGCGCTGCGAGATGGAGGGGGTCGAGCGGGAGGTCTACATCCTCTCGGATCCCGACCTCATCAATTCCCACGGCCTACGCTTCGGCGACAACGCCAATATTGCCACCGCTGTGGTGACCGAGATCGCGGGTGACCGCGACATCCTGATCGACTACGCCCCCCGCGTCTGGACAGGCCGTGCCCGTGCATTTGAGACGGAAGCCCGCGAGTGGTCGGACCTGCTGAACTACTTCAAGCCGCCCTTCACCGTGCTCTGGATCGGCGTCATCGCGGCGTTCCTGCTGGCGCTGTGGCGCGGCTGGGCCCGCTTTGGCGCCGCCGCGAAGTCCCTTGACGCCGGGCCGGGCGCCGCCCGGGCCGTGTCCACCGCCGCACAAGCGCGCCTGTTGCGGATCAGCGGAGACACCGGGGCGCTGCTGCGCGCCTATGCCGACGCGCGCCTGCTGGCTCTGGCGGCCGAGGTTTTCGGCACAAAGGCGCAGGCCACCGAGGCCGCGCTTTGGAAGGTGCTGGAACGCCGGGCACCCGCCGCATGCAAGGCCCTGCGCGAGCAGGCGGCCACCCTGAGACAACATGGCATGGGCCCCGCGCCCATGTACGCCATCGACGATTTTGAAGAAGCAATCGGACAGGTCAGACATGAACTTGAGCGAACTCCGTGAAACCGCCGACCGCGTACGCGGTGAAATTGGCAAGGCCGTCCACGGGCAGGAAGACCTGATCGACCTGTTGCTGACTGCGCTTTTTGCGCGCGGCCACGTGTTGCTGGAAGGCCCGCCGGGCACCGCGAAAACGCTGCTGGCGCGCACGCTGTCGTCGACGCTGGCGCTGGATTTCGGGCGCATCCAGTTCACGCCCGACCTGATGCCGGGGGACGTGTTGGGGACGTCGCTGTTCGACTTCCAGACCAACGAGTTCCGCCTGACCAAAGGTCCGGTCTTCTGCGACATCCTGCTGGCGGACGAGATCAACCGCGCCCCGCCCAAATCGCAGGCTGCGCTTCTGCAGGCGATGAACGAGATGACCGTCACCATTGACGGCTCGGACTATTCGCTCGGCAACGACTTCTTCGTCATCGCCACCCAAAACCCCATCGAGCAGCAGGGCACCTATCCTCTGCCCGAAGCGCAGCTTGACCGCTTTCTCTTCAAGCTCGTGGTCGATTTCCCGTCCGAAGCCGAAGAGGTCGAAATCCTCCGCCGTCACACCGACAAGCCGTTGGGTTTCTCGGCCCGCACCGACGATGTGACCCAGGTCCTCGGCCCCGACCAGCTTGCCGCCGCACGCGGACTGATCGACGGCATTCGCCTGAATGACGAGATGGTCAGCTACATTGTCAGCCTTGTCCGCGCCACGCGCGACGCTGCCGACATCGCCCATGGCGCCTCGACCCGGGCCGCTGACGCCATGGCCGGCGCCGTTCGCGCCTCGGCGGCGCTCGACGGGCGCGATTACGCGATCCCCGACGATGTGAAGCGGCTGTTCATCCCGACGATGACCCACCGCATCGTCCTTGGCCCCACGGCGGAGATCGAGGGGCGCACGCCCGGGGATGTCCTGGACAACATCCTCAACCAGATCGAGGCCCCGCGCTGATCCGCCCGTCCACATATCTTTTGTGGCTCGCGGGGGGCGCCCTCGCGCTGTCGGCCGTCGTGGTCGCTTCCAACGGACCGATCCCGGCGCTGACCATCGTTTGGGGCGCGTTGGGCGCTATGGCGCTGTGGGACTTCGTCTCCTCGCTCTCCAACCGTCCCGCCGCGCGCGTCGACGGCCCGGTGGAGGTCTTTGTGGGCGAACACGGCCACCTCACGCTGGAAACCGACCGCGAGATCCCCGGCCTTGACGTCGCCGTCGACTGGCCCGAAGGCCTGCGCCCCTCGGGCGACCTCGACGCCGATCCCGACAAGGGCATGTACCTGATCCCCTTCAGCGCCATCCAGCGCGGCACGTGGGAGGTGGCCGCCGTCTGGATGCGCTGGCCCAGCCGTTTGGGTATGTTCGAGATGGTGCCTAAGCTGAAGCCGCAGCTTGCCATCGGCGTCGTTCCCGACATTCGCCCGGTTCAATCGGGCGAGATCACGGTCAAGGTGCGCTCGGAGCTTTACGGGGTGAAGGAGAACAACCTGATCGGCGAAGGATCGGAGTTTCACCAGCTTCGCGATTTCGTGCCGGGGATGGACATCCGTTCCATAGATTGGAAGCAGTCGGCGCGGCACCGGGCGCTGGTCGCGAAGGACATGCGGGCCGAGCGCAACCACCACCTGATCGTCTGCGTCGATAGCGGGCGTCTGATGCGGGAAGAGATCGGCGGCTACCCGAAGATCGACCACGCCATCAACGCCGCGCTGGCCATCGCCTGGGCCTCGGCCATCGGGGGCGATCTGACCGGGTTCTACAGCTATGACGCGAAGCCCCGGATCTTTTCGCCCCCCGAGCCGGGGCGGCTGGCCTTTGCCCGTATCCGGTCGCTGTCGGCGCAGGTGGAATATGCGAGTGTCGAGGCGAACCACACGCTGGCGCTGGCGGAGCTTTCGGCGCGGACGCCTCGGCGGAGCCTGTTGGTGTTCTTTTCGGATTTCGTCGACAGCACCACGGCGGAACTGCTGGTCGAGAACCTGTCGATCCTCGCCAAACGCCACGCCATCGTTTTTGTCGCCATCCGCGACCCCGAGGCCGAGCGCACCGAGGATGCCCCCGACACGCTCGACGATGTGGCCCAGACGGTGGTCGCCGCACAGACGGCGGCCGAGCGGCGCCGGGTGATGGAAGACCTCGCGCGGCTCGGCATCATGGTGCTGGACTGCAAGCCGGGGACGGTGACGGCGCGGGTGATCTCGGCCTATCTCGACCTCAAAGCGCGGGAGATCATCTGATGGACCTCTCCGGACCCCCGCTGATCCGCTCCGTCCGCTTCCGGCAGGAACGCGAGGCCGACTGGAAGCGCCTCGACGACCTTGTGACGCGCACCGAAAAGAATGGCGTGCACTCGCTGAGTTGGGCGGAGGCGCAATCCCTCGCCCAACTCTACCAGAACGCGTCGAACTCGCTGTCGGTCGCCCGCGAGATCTCCCTCGACCGGGGCCTGCTGACGTATCTGGAGGCGCTCGTCGCCCGTGCCTACCTCGCCGTTTACGCCCCTCAAGAGACGCTGGGCGGCCTCTTCGCCCGCTTCTTCACCCAAAGCGCACCGCGCGCCATGCGCGCCTGCTGGCCGCATATCCTCATCGGGTTCCTGTGCATGTTCCTCGGCGCGGCGGTGGGCTATGGCCTCTATTTCCAGGACACGGCGTGGTACCACACGTTCGTGCCGGGCGGCCTCGCCGGTGGTCGCGGACCGGGTGCCTCCACCGAATACCTGCGCGGCGTGATCTACGACGAACACGGCTGGGCGGGCCTCGGCTCCTTCGCGTCCTTCCTGTTCTCGCACAACACCCGCATTGCGATCTTCGTCTTCGGCCTCGGCGCCTTCGCGGCCCTGCCTGCGATCCTTCTGACGGCCTATAACGGCACCGTCCTTGGGGCGTTCATGGCGCTGCATGTGGATCGGGGACTGGGCTGGGACATCGGTGGCTGGCTGTCGATCCACGGCGTGACCGAGATCTCGGCCATCTGCATCGCCGCCGGTGGCGGCATCCGCCTTGGTCAGGCGGTGCTGTTCCCCGGTCAATACACCCGCCGCGATGCCCTGTGGATCGCCGGACGCGACGCCGTGAAACTCGCCATCGTCGCCGCGATCATGCTGGTCGCCGCCGCGATCCTCGAAGGTTACGGGCGCCAGCTTATTCAGGACATGACCGCCCGCTATATCATCGGCTGGGGCATCGGCCTGTTGTGGCTCGCGTGGTTCGTCCTCGGTGGGCGGCAAAAGCACACCCGCCTATGAAGAACGAAACGATCATCCCGCCCGAAGGCGTCCCCGTCCGGTTCAACGTGGCCGGGGTCGGGGTTCGACTGGGCGCGCAGTTGATCGACGTGATCCTGACGATGCTTCTGATCCTGGCCATCGTCATCGGCTTCGCCTTCGCGGGCCTTGGCGGGCGCTGGCTTGAAGGCTTTGCCGCCCTCACCTTCTTCTTCCTGCGTGTGCCCTACTACATCCTGACCGAACTGATGTGGAACGGCGCGACGCTGGGCAAGCGCATGCTCGGCCTGCGGGTCGTCAGCTCCAACGGGCGCAGCCTCGGTGTCTACGGCGTCGTGGCCCGAAACCTGATGAAAGAGGCCGAGGTTTTCCTGCCCATGGCCCTCGTCTTTACCATCTCGGGGGAAGACCCGGTCTCGGGCCTGATCGCCGGGGCGTGGTGCCTGATGGCCCTCGCCATCCCGGTCTTCAACAGGCGCAACCAGCGCCTCGGCGACATGATCGCCGGTACCTACGTCATCCACCGGCCCGAGGCGGTCCTTCTGCCCGACGCGGCCGAGGCTGCGCAAGAGGCGGTAGCCGAAGGCATGTTCACCTTCCAAACGCATCAGCTAGAACACTATGGCGCGTTCGAATTGCAGACCCTCGAAGGCATCATCCGCA
Organism: Pseudomonadota bacterium; assembly: GCA_039190895.1. GTDB lineage: Bacteria > Pseudomonadota > Alphaproteobacteria > Rhodobacterales > Rhodobacteraceae > Ovoidimarina. The sequence goes on from JBCCXY010000051.1 coordinate 9,047, forward strand.
AGCTGAAAGACACCAAATCCACGCACCGCAAGGCGCAGGAAATGGAGATGCTCAAGATCGTCGAGGCGATCCGCAAGAAAATCGGCTACTCCGACCCGGTCCCGCATCAGGACCACGAAGAATTCCTGGGCGCCTTTTACGCCGCCCAGCGCCGCCATCTGGAGGCCCGGCAGCTTTTCGGAGACAAACGCGCCGACAAATTTCATGCCGAAAAGAAGGACGAGACCGCGTCCTAGACGCGCCCCCCATAGCGAGGCGCGCTCGCCAGAGCGCGATGAGCCACCCGCGCGCCCGTGACCCTACGGCAACGATTTTGACGGTTTTGTAACAACCTGTCATGATTCCGCCAAATCCGAGCGCGAAAAAGACCCAAACCATTAAACCGGAACAACATCGGGACAGAGATCATGGCAGCTACGGAACCCCTCGGCGTAGGGAACATCATCAGCGAGTCGTTCAGCATCTTCTTCAAACGGATCGTTCAGATCCTGATCATCGGCTTCGTGATGATGCTGGCCTCACAACTGATCAACCTCGTGGCCTTCGGCCCCGAATTCATGACCGGCATGGCCGCCGAAGAGGCGATCACCAATCCGGGCGCCTATTGGACGAAGACCGGCATCTCGTCGCTGATCGGCCTGGTGTTCACCGGCATCATGTTCGGGGCCTTTACGCTTTTGGCCTATGACGCAAAGCTCGGGCGCAGCGCCCGGCTCGGCGCGTATTTCAGCGCGGCCATCAAGAACCTGCTGCCCATTGCGATCCTGACGCTGATCGTCGCCATCATCGTCTATCTCGGCCTCGCGCTGCTTATCGTGCCGGGCCTCTGGCTGATGGGCGTGTTCTGCGTGATCGTGCCCGCGATTGTTGTCGAGAATGCAGGCTTCGGCGCCCTCGGACGCAGCGCCTCGCTCACCAAGGGCTATCGCTGGCCGATCATCGGGTTGTGGCTGGTCTTTATCATCATCGCCCTGATCTTTTTCGCCATCATCGGCGGGATCGTCGGGGTTGTTGTGTTTGCATCCATCGATGCAGCCGGGGGTGGGGTGCCAAATATCAGCACCGGCGCGCTTGTGATCTTCCTGATGCTCACGGCCGTCTTGTCCGGCCTGATGTACGGGCTTTTGTCGATCCCGGCAGCGCTCGTCTATGCCCGCCTGCGCGAGATCAAAGAGGGCATCTCGGTCGACAGCATGGCCGACGTCTTCGCGTAAGACGACATGAAAAATTGGGTAGGGTGGTGTTTCACCCCACCTTCCCCGACTCAAGGATCTCAAACGATCTGAATGACGCCCTTGTCGATCCCCAGGACATAGCCCTGCTTCGGCACCGTCTTTACCAGCAGTTCGGCCACCATCTGGTTGCCCAGTGCATCGCGCAACCGCTTGACCCGCGTGGCCCCCGCCGCCTCTTCGCAGTCGGCAGCATCCCGGCCAGAGATCACGCCCTCCAGCTCCGCCCCTGACAGCACCTCGTCATCCATCCGCGCCTCGGCGAGGGCTGACAAGGTCTCGACCATGGCGCCGGTCAGGCTGAAGCCCATGGTGTTCACCACCACCGTGTTCTCTTCGCGGTTGATCTCCAGTCGTGATACCCGCAGGCCTTGGCGCTCGATCTCTGCCATCCGGCGGTTGAGCAATACCAGCATCACAAGGAAGACCAGCGAGGCCACAAGCAGCGCCGTGGCAAACAGCATCAGCACGAAGATCACCATGCGATAGCCCGCCAACGTCTCGGAAAACGCCCGCCCGGACTGCGCCAGGATCTCCAACAGCTTGATCTCTGCTGCCGAGGTCAGGTCGTCATTCTCGACAAACAACCGCTCAACCCGTGCATCAAACGCGCCTGCGTCCGGCAGGCTCAGCAGCAGGAACACCGCCGCGGCCCCAAGGATGACGACAATCGCCAGGATCCCAATCGCAACGATCCGGGTCCCCGTCGCGCGGCTGTCAGAAACGGAGGAAGAAGTCGCCGGCACTGGCGCGCCTTTCATTCAGGCCCTCATCCCCGAAGGTCGAAAGCACATTCAACAAGGTCCAACCGCCCGCCGCGATCCGGCCCTGCACAAGGCCCGCGACGCGGCTTGGATTGCGACAGGCCTGATCGGGCAATGCGATCACACCATAGTGCAAGCGCAGGGGCCCATCCTTCTTGGCCTTATAGTCGGCATAACACGCCGCTTGGGCGGCCTGGCTGAGGGCCACGAAGACGACAAGCGCCGCTATGAAGCGTTTGAACAGCATGGGGGCACCGTCTCTTACCCGGGCGTGAAATTCAATAACCGCAGGGGGTTGGGGCGCCGATATCTCATATCAGGGCGCCGATATGGCGTAGCTTGGGCCCCCGGCGCACCGTGTCCTCACACCGACACCTGGATCAATGAGGATGATTGATATGAAAAAGCTGATTGCAACGACAATGATCGCCGGCGCCCTCGCGCTGAACCCGATGGCCAGCGCGCCCGCGCAGGCAGGCGACGCCAAGGACGTACTTGGCGTAATCGTCGGCTTGGCCGCACTGGCCGCCATCGCCAATGAGATTGACAACAACCGGGACAACCGCGCGCGCAGCCGCGTCGTGATCCGCAACAACAACCACACGCGGCACAGAAGCCGGGTGCTGCCGTCCCAGTGCCTGCGCACGTTGGAGACCGATCGCGGGTTCCGCAACGTCCTGCGCGCGCGGTGCCTGGAGCGGAACGGTGTGCGGACCGCCCGCCTGCCGGATCGGTGCGAACGCACGGTTCAGACCCGTCGCGGCTTCGGCACGGCCTTTGCGGCCCGCTGCCTGCAGCGTCAGGGCTTCGCCATTCGCTGATTAAGTTACCGGCGGTGGGGTCTTCTGCACATCTCCGGCCCGCCGCCGGTTGGCCGAGGCCTGGCACGAGCCTCGGCCACATTGCTGGGTAACGAGTGCCACAGAGGCGCGGCTCCCCACCGCGCCTCTTTTTCGCTTGCGGTTCGCGTGCGCCTTCGATTCCTTGGCGCCATGCTCAAGACGGCCCCCAATGACAGCTTCGAACGCGCCTGGCGCAAACGCGGCCACGCCCGCATCGCGGGCGTCGATGAGGCCGGGCGGGGGCCCCTTGCCGGGCCCGTCGTCGCGGCGGCAGCGGTGCTTGACCCGAAGGACATTCCGGACGGGTTGGGGGATTCAAAGACGCTCAGCGCCTCCAAACGCGGCACGCTCTACGATGCGATCCGCAAATCCGCCGAGGTCTCGGTCGGCATCGCCAGCGTTGAAGAGATCGACGATCTGAACATCTACCACGCCTCGCACCTCGCCATGGTGCGCGCCGTTCAGGGCCTCGCGACCGTCGACGTCGTGTTGATAGATGGTAACGCAATTCCACGCGATTTGACCTATCCGGCTGAGGCGATCGTGAAGGGCGACGCGCGCTGCCTGAGCATCGCAGCCGCTTCGATCATCGCGAAAGTGACGCGTGACAGGATCATGGTGGATTTGGCGCAACAACACCCCGGGTACGGCTGGGAGAAAAACGCAGGCTACGGCACGAAGGCCCACAAAGAGGGACTCGAAAGCCACGGTGTAACCCCACACCATAGACGCAGCTTTGCACCGGTCCACAACATCTTGTGTCGAGATAAATCTCTAAGTACCTGATTCAAAAAAGAATTTGACCGCGAATCGGCTTTGACTCATGTTTTGGCTCAGCACACAGGGGCCCGCTAGAGGCCCTCGGGACAGAGGCAGACATGACGAAGACCGACGCGGGCGGGGCTTGCAAGCTCCCCCTCAACACGATCCTTGCTGGGGATTGCATCGAGGTGATGCAAAGCCTTCCCGAAGGCTCGGTTGACCTCGTCTTCGCCGATCCGCCCTACAACCTTCAGCTTCGCGGCGACCTGCATCGCCCCGACAACTCGCGCGTCGATGCGGTGGACGACGAATGGGACAGCTTCGCGTCTTTTGGCGCGTATGACCGCTTCACCCGCGACTGGCTGGCTGCCGCGCGGCGCCTGTTGAGGCCCGACGGGGCGATCTGGGTGATCGGGTCGTATCACAACATCTTCCGCGTGGGCGCCGCGCTGCAGGATGCCGGGTACTGGATCCTCAACGACGTGGTCTGGCGCAAGTCGAACCCGATGCCCAACTTCCGCGGCAAGCGGTTCACCAACGCGCATGAGACGATGATCTGGGCGTCAAAGTCCGAAGGCGCGAAATACACGTTCAACTACGAGGCGCTGAAGGCGCTTAACGAGGGCATTCAGATGCGTTCGGACTGGGTTCTGCCGCTGTGCACGGGACATGAGAGATTGAAGGACGCGAACGGAGAGAAGGCGCACCCGACGCAAAAGCCCGAGGCTTTGCTGCACCGGGTTCTGGTGGGCTCGACCAATGCGGGCGACGTGGTGCTGGACCCATTCTTCGGGACGGGGACGACGGGCGCCGTGGCGAAGATGCTGGGTCGGAACTTCATCGGGATCGAGCGCGAGGAAGCGTACCGTGAGGCCGCTGAGAAGCGCCTTGCAAAGGTCCGCAAGTTCGAACGCGATGCGCTGGAGGTGACCCAGTCCAAACGCGCCGCCCCTCGCGTGCCGTTCGGACAACTTGTCGAGCGGGGCATGCTCAGACCCGGTGAGGTTCTGGTGAACCCGCGTGGGCAGACGGCGAAGGTGCGGGCCGATGGCACGCTCATTGCCGATCAAGTAAAGGGATCGATCCACCAGGTGGGCGCCGCGCTGGAAGGCGCGCCGTCCTGCAACGGCTGGACGTATTGGATGTTTCGGCGCGAGGGGAAAGAGATCCCCATCGATCTGCTCCGCCAGCAGATCCGCGCCGAGATGGAGTAGCGAAGTACCGCCTGTGCCTGTGGCCATCCCAGGCACTTGACCTTGGCCCCGCTTTCGAGCGGGGCCTCTTTTTTTGGATGGACATCGAAAACGGGCATTTGTGATAGTCACCTGGGACGCGAGGGGTGAACCATCAATGACCATCCTGATTGCCGGTGGCGGGATTGCGGGCCTGACTCTGGGCCTGACGCTGCATCAGATCGGCATTGCGTTCCACGTTTTCGAAAGCGTTAAAACGCCGAAACCGCTGGGCGTCGGGATCAACCTGCAGCCGCCAGCGGTGCGCGAACTCTATGCGCTTGGTCTGGCCGAGATGCTGGACGATGTGGGGATCCAAACCCAGGATTATGGCTTTTACACCAGAACCGGGGTGGAAATCTGGACGGAGCCGCGCGGCCTCCATGCCGGGTACAACTGGCCGCAATACTCCGTCCATCGCGGTCGCTTGCAGATGGGGCTGCTCGACGCTCTGGTCGAACGGTGCGGCGAAGGCTGCATTTCGTTCGGACATCGCGTTGAGGGCTATGGCAATGGCGAAAAAAAGGTCTCGGCGCATGTTCGCACCCAAGACGCCGTGCAAGAGGTCGAGGGCGACATGCTGGTCGGCTGCGACGGGGTTCATTCAGCGGTCCGCTCCCAGATGTACCCGGAGGAGGGCGCGCCCGTCTGGGGCGGGGCGATCATGTGGCGCGGCACCTCGCGGGCGGAACCGATCCTGTCGGGCAAGTCGATGATCCTCGCGGGCAACGATCACATTCGCTTTGTCACTTACCCGATTTCCGACATCGATCCCGCCACGGGTCATGCCCTGATCAACTGGATTGCCGAGCGCACGGTCGATCCCGACACGCATGTCGAGAAAGGGGACTGGAACCGGCAAGTCACCGCAGACCGGTTTGCGCATGACTTCGCGGATTGGGACTTCGGCTGGATCAACATCCCCGACCTGATCAGCCGAGCCGATGCGGTGTTTGAGTATCCCATGGTGGATCGCGAGCCGGTCGACAGGTGGACCGATGGCCGCGCGACACTGATCGGTGACGCGGCACATGCGACCTATCCGGTTGGGTCAAGCGGGGCGAGTCAGGCCATTCTCGATGCCCGCATTCTAGGGGCGAAGTTACGGGATCATGGGGTAACACCTGAAGCCGCACTGGCCTATGAGGCGCTGGTGCGGCCCAAGGCGAACGGCGTCACGCTCGCGAACCGGGGCAGGGGTGGCCCTGATGCGATCATGCAAATGGCGGAGGATCTCTGTCAGGGCGATTTTGCCAAGCTGGACGAGGTGCTGCCGCTGAAGGAACGCGCGGCCCATGCCGAGGCGTTCAAGCGCCTCGCGGGTATCAGTGTCGCGGCGACCAACGCCCAAGCATCGATCATCTGACCGGATCAAGCCATGTTGGCTTCGCCCCATTTTGCCATGTGCTCAATGACCGGCAGAACCGAGCGGCCCCTGTCGGTCAGGGCATAGTCCACGCGCGGCGGCACCTGCGCGAACACGGTGCGCGAGATCAGGCCGTCGCCCTCCAGCTCGCGCAGTTGCTTGGTCAGCATCTGCTTCGTGATGCCCGGCACTGCCCGTTGCATGGCCCCGAACCGGTCCACGCCGTTGGCGATGCAGAACAGGATCACCGGCTTCCACTTGCCGCCGATGACCGACAGGAAGAATGTTACGGGGCATCGGGTCTTATCTGTTTCGGGCGCCTTAAGTTCGTTTTTCATGACAATCTCTTCAAATCATGACTAGTTGCCATGTGTGAATCTATGCGCAGTTTGTCGGGCCATCGTCAATCGATGGAGACACCCCATGAAATTACTCGTCATATCCCTGCTCGCGCTCGTCGTGAGCCCTGCCGCCGCACAAGACACTTCACTGGATGGGCTGAAGGAGCGGATCGTCGGTTCGTGGACATCGATCAGTTGTGAGCTTCGCCCCTCGCCAAACGCCCAGAACCCAGAGCTTGCGCCGTCGCCCACCTACCTGACCCGCGATTTCACCTATCACAGTGATGGCGGGTTTCAGGCGGTCATCACCGTGTACGCCGACGAGGGCTGCGAGATCCCTGCCGTGTCCTATGACTTTGCGGGCGATATCGTCTGGCACGACGCCAACCCGGCCGCGACAGGCGCCTGGTCGCAGGATTATGTGCTGAACCGGAAGCTGGAGCTGACCGTCCACGCGCCCCCCATGGCCGACCAGTTGAACCAACTGCCCGAGGGCGCCTGTGGCGAAGGTGCCTTTGTTGTTGGGGAAACGCGCGACATCCTCGGCCAGCCTTGCGCCCTGCTGCGCTTCGTCGAGGGCAACCCGTACGTCGTCGATCATGACCTCCTTTACGTGCGCGAGGACGCGCCCAACATGCTTTTCATGGGCGAGAAGCACGTCGACGGCACCGGCTTTTACTACCCCGAAAACCGCCCGACCGTCGGGCTGCAGCAACCCCTGATCCGGGTCGAGTGATCTTGCCGCGTGCCGACCTTGCAACGGGTCGGCTCTTTCCAATGACGCGGCGCCAAACGCATTGCCGCTTTACATCGCGCTGGAGTTGCGTAGCTACGGGGCATGGCGACACCGAAACCCGTTGTTCTGTGCATTCTGGACGGTTGGGGCCTGCGGGCCGAGACCGAGGCGAATGCGCCTGCCCTGGCCAACACCCCGACCTTCGACACATTGATGAAAACCTGCCCGACGGCAGAGCTGATTACCCACGGCCCGGATGTGGGTCTGCCCACCGGGCAGATGGGGAACTCGGAGGTCGGGCACACCAATATCGGCGCGGGCCGGGTTGTGGCGATGGATCTTGGGCAGATCGATCTGGCCATTGAAAACAACAGCTTTCGCGATCAGCCCGCGCTGCAGGATTTCATGGCGACCATGCGCCAGACCGGGGGGGCGGTGCATCTGATGGGCCTCGCCTCGCCCGGGGGCGTGCATTCGCATCAGGATCACATCATCCACGCTGCCGAGGTGCTGACCGAAGACGGCATCCCCGTCGCCGTCCACGTGTTTACCGATGGCCGCGACGTCCCGCCCACATCGGCGGACAAGGACCTGGCGTCGCTTGTCGAAAAACTGCCCGAAGGCGCCGAGATCGTCACGGTCACCGGGCGCTACTACGCCATGGATCGCGACAACCGGTGGGAGCGGGTGGAAACCGCCTATCGCGCCATCGTGGACGGGGAAGGGGAGGGCGGTGATAGCCCCGTCGATGTGGTCGAAATGAACCACGAAGACGACATCACCGATGAGTTCATTCCGGCCACCGTCCTCGGCATCTACGAAGGCATGCAGGACGACGACGGCGTCTTCTTCATCAACTTCCGCGCCGACCGCGCGCGCCAGATCCTGCAGTCCATCGGCGATCCGGAGTTTGACGCGTTCAACATCAGCGACCGTCCCGAACTGGCCGCGATCCTGGGGATGGTGGAGTATTCCGACGCCCACAACGAATACATGACCGCCGTCTTCCCGAAGCGAGAGCTTGTGAACACCCTCGGCGATTGGGTCGCGCAGAAGGGCCTCAAGCAGTTCCGCCTCGCCGAGACCGAGAAATACCCCCATGTCACGTTCTTCCTGAATGGCGGGGTCGAGAAGCCCTACAAGAACGAACGCCGCAGCATGCCGAACTCACCCAAGGTCGCGACCTACGACCTGCAGCCCGAGATGTCGGCGGGCGAGGTCGCGGATAAGCTGGTCGAGGCCATCGGCAAGGATTTCGACCTGATCGTCGTCAACTTCGCCAACCCCGATATGGTCGGCCACACGGGCGATCTCCACGCGGCGATGAAGGCGTGTGAGGCCGTGGATCAGGGTCTGGGTCGGGCCGTGGAGGCCGTGAAGAAGGCCAAGGGGGCGATGATCATCACTGCCGACCACGGCAATTGCGAAACCATGGTCGACCCCAAAACGGGGGAGCCGCACACGGCCCACACCACCAACCCCGTCCCCGTGATCCTCTTCGGCGGCAAGAAGGGGGCGGCGCTGAAGAACGGGCGGCTGGCCGATCTCGCGCCGACGCTGTTGCAGCTCATGGACCTCGACAAACCCGACGAAATGACCGGGGAGAGCCTGATCCAGTGAGGTGGTTCGCGGCATGTCTGTGTCTGCTTCTTGGGTCGTCCCCCGCCTTTGCTCAGCCAACAGCCGCTCAAGCAGCCGAGGCTGCTGCCGCCGATCTCGCCCAAGCCGCGGCGCTGCTGACCAGCGCCGAGGGCGCGCGGGACCGTGTGTCGGCGCTTACCGAAACTGTGCAGGCTTTCGAGGCGGGCCTCGGCGCGCTCCGCTCCGGCATGCGGCAGGTGCATCTGGCCCGTACCGCCCTTGAGGCAGAGCTCGCGGGTACAGACGCCAAGGTGCACCGCCTGCTCGGCGCCCTCATGTCAGCCGAAACCCAAACCCGCGTGGTCGATCCGACCCACCCGAACGGGCCACTCGCCAGCGCGCGCGCCTCGATGATCATGGCCGATATCCTGCCCGCCCTACAGAACGAGGCCGACGGCCTGCGCGCCCGGCTGGACGAGCTGGAGCGCCTCCGCCTCCTCCAATCCGGCGCCGAAGCCACCCTGCGGGAGGGGCTCGACGGTGTCCGCACCGCCCGGGCAGAGCTCGCAGCTGCCATCGCCGACCGAACGGCGGGAGAGGCGGCCACAGACGACGCCACCCTGCAGGCCCTCGTCAACAGCGCCGACACTCTGGACGGCTTCGCCTCATCTCTCGCGTCGTCCGAGGCTGTCGAAACCGCCTCCATCGCTGGCTTGAAGGGCACGCTCCAACTCCCTCACGGCGCCACGCTGTTGCGCGACCAACGCCCCGGCCTGACCCTCTCGGTCCCCGCACAGACCCTCGTGATCGCCCCTGTCGCCGGGACCCTGCGTTATGCCGGGCCCCTTCTCGACCTCGGCGACGTCGCCATTCTTGAACCCGAACAAGGCACACTGATCGTTTACGCAGGTCTGGGACAAGCGTTCGGGCAGGCAGGCGACATTCTGTCGGCGGATGCCCCATTGGGGTTCATGGGTGGCGAGGACACGCGGGCTGACCAGATTTTGATCGAAACTCGCGACGGAACCGGTCATGATCCCCGAGAAACGCTTTATATAGAAATCCGGCAGGGAGAGGCCCACAGCGATCCGGCTGAGTGGTACGATCTGACCGAAGCAGAGGAACCATAATGAAAAAGATGATCTTCGCCGCCGTGGGCGGCACCCTGGCCGGGGTCCTGTTGTCCACACAAGTGGCCGGGCCCCTGATCGCGCAGGAAACGGACCGCCGGGCGTCGGTCTACGAGCAGCTCGACCTCTTCGGCGATATCTTTGAGCGGATCCGCGCCCAGTATGTCGAACAGGTCGATGAGGAAGAGCTGATCGAAGCCGCGATTGACGGCATGCTCACATCGCTCGACCCGCATTCCAGCTACCTGTCGCCCGACGACGCCAAGCGCATGCGCGTCCAGACGCGGGGGGAGTTCGGCGGCCTTGGCATCGAAGTCACGCAGGAAGAGGGCTTCGTAAAAGTCGTCTCCCCCATCGACGACACCCCCGCCGACGATGCGGGCATCGAAGCCGGTGACTTCATCACCCATGTGGATGGCGAAAGCGTCCTCGGCCTGACGCTCGACGACGCGGTCGAGATGATGCGCGGCCCGGTGGGGTCGGAGATTATCATTACCGTCGTCCGCGAAGGCGTTGACGACCCGTTCGACGTCTCGATCATCCGCGACACGATCAAGCTGACCGCCGTCCGCAGCCGCACGCTGGGCGAAACGGTGGTCCTCCGCGTGACGACCTTCAACGACCAGACCTACCCCAACCTGAAAGAAGGGCTGGAACAACAGATCGAAGAGGCCGGCGGTCTGGACAACGTGAACGGCGTCGTGCTCGACCTTCGGAACAACCCGGGCGGCCTGCTGACCCAATCCATCCGCATCTCGGATGCCTTCCTCGAAGCGGGGGAGATCGTGTCGACCCGGGGCCGTGACCCGCAGGATGGTGAGCGCTTCAACGCCACGGAAGGCGACCTGATCGAAGGCAAGCCAATGGTCGTCCTGATCAACGGCGGCTCCGCCTCCGCGTCCGAAATTGTCGCAGGCGCGCTTCAGGACCACCGCCGGGCGATTGTCGTGGGCACCAAGAGCTTTGGCAAAGGGTCTGTCCAGACGGTCATGCCGTTGCGGCAGGACGGCGCCATGCGCCTGACCACGGCGCGATACTACACGCCATCGGGTCGCTCGATCCAGGCGCTGGGCATCTCGCCCGACATCGTGGTGGCCCAGCCGCCCCGTCAGCCCGCCGCTGAGAGCGAAGACGAGGGCAGCGCAGCCGCCCGCAGCCGGTTCGAAAGCGACCTGCGCGGCAGCCTCGGCAATGACAGCCTGTCCGAGGATGAGCGTCGCCAGATCGAGGCGGATCGCGAAAAGGCCGAAGAGGCGGCGCAGTTGCGCGAAGACGACTACCAGCTCGCCTATGCGATCGACATCCTCAAGGGGCTTTCGGCACTCTCCGACGACGCAGAGTGATGCTGCCCTACCGGCCCTGCGTCGGCGTGGTCTTGGCCCGCGCCGACGGTCTGGTGTTCGCTGGCGAAAGGATCGACGCACCCGGGGCATGGCAAATGCCCCAGGGCGGGATCGACGAAGCCGAAACCCCGCAGCGGGCGGCCTTGCGGGAGTTGGAAGAAGAAACCGGCGTGCCTGCTGGCCTGGTTGATGTTGAGGCCGAGACCCGGGATTGGGTCCGCTATGACCTGCCGGACGACCTTGTCGGGAAGGTCTGGAAGGGCCGGTACCGGGGGCAGGAACAGAAATGGTTCCTGCTGAGGTTCAGCGGCGCCGATGCCGATGTCACAATCGAAACCGAGCACCCCGAGTTCGCCCGCTGGACATGGATGCCCCCGGCAGAGGTGATCGAGAACATCGTGCCGTTCAAACGCCCCGTCTACGAGGCGGTGCTGGGCGAGTTCGCAGATCGCTTAGCACCTCGTTAACCAGAATCGACCCAGCCTTGAGGTGCGGTACAGGCTAGGAGCCGATGACCGCGCCAGGTGAAGCCCCCGGCTTGGGCCGGGGGTGGACCCGGTCTCTTCATCTGGCGAAAAATACCTCCGCCGGAGGCACCGTTCGCAGAACGATTCAATGCGCGACGTTCAAAGACTCCACACGAGAACAAAACGTGAATATACTGCCCGGATGTTCGCCGAACTAAGCGCCACGTCCAACTTTTCGTTCCTCCACGGGGCCTCCCACCCCGAGGAATACATGCGCCGTGCCGCGCTTCTGGGGATCCGCGCAGTGGCCATTGCCGACGAAAACTCCGTCGCCGGGATCGTCCGAGCCCATACCGAAGCGAAAGAGATCGCCCGTGCCGTCCGCCTCCGCCAAGAGGCCCCGCTGATCGGCCCGCCCCGGCCCGATCACATCGCCAAGCCCCCGTCGGCAGACATCCACAACACCCCCCACCTGCTCCCCGCAGCGAAGATCGTCACGCGGACAGGCTTCACCGTCACCACGCTGCCGAAAGACCGGCAAGGCTGGGCCAATCTCTGCCGCCTGCTCACCGTCGGGCGCCGCCGGGCCGAGAAGGGCGATTGCGACCTAGGCCTCGACGATGTGTTGGAGTGGGGCGGCCACCAGACGCTCCTCCTTCACCCGCCACAGGCACTGCCGTCGCAGCCCGGCGCGGGCGGTTGGTGGCAAGACGCACAACGGCTGACGCGCCGCTTTGCGGAAGACAGCCACCTGCTCATGACCCCGCTCTACAACGGCCATGACCGCGCGCGGTTCGACAGGCTGGCCGCGCTCGCCCAGACGCTGAACATCCCCACCGTCGCCACGGCCCTCCCCCGGATGCACCACGGCCGCCGTCGCAAGCTCGCCGACGTGGTCACCGCAATCCGCGAAGGCATAAAGGTCGACGACCTCGGCAAAGCCGCGCTCTGCAATGCCGAAGCCCGCCTCCGGTCCGAGGCCGAGATGCGCACGCTGTTCAAAGGTCACGAAGACGCCATCGAGCGCACGGTAAAGATCGCCGAAGCGCTCACCTTCAAACTCGACCACCTGAAATACGAATACCCCTCGGAAGTGGCCGAAGGCGAAGCCCCCGCCGACCGCCTGAGGCGCCTCACGCGCGAGGGCCTGCAGTGGCGCTATCCCTCTGGAATACCAGAGAAAGTCGAAAAGCTCGCCCAGCACGAACTCACGCTGATCGCCAAGCTGAAATACGAACCCTATTTCCTCACCGTCAGCGACGTCGTCCGCTTCGCACGCTCCCGCAATATCCTCTGCCAGGGCCGTGGCTCGGCGGCAAATTCGGTCGTCTGCTACGCGCTGGGCGTCACCTCGGTCTCGCCCGAAGTGGGCACCATGGTCTTCGAACGCTTCGTCTCCGAGGCGCGGAACGAGCCCCCCGATATCGACGTGGATTTCGAACACGAACGCCGCGAAGAGGTGATCCAGCACATCTACGACCGCTACGGCCGCCACCGCGCGGGGCTGTGCGCAACGGTTATCCACTATCGCGGCAAGCGCGCGATCCGCGAGGTTGGCCGCGCCATGGGCCTGACCGAAGACACGATCAGCGCGATCTCCTCCCAGCTTTGGGGCTTCTTCTCGACCAACGGGCTGGAGAACCACCGCCTGCGCGAGATCGGCCTCGACCCAGACGACAGCCGCCTCGCCCAGACGATGGAGCTGATCTATGAAATCCAGGGCTTCCCGCGCCACCTGTCGCAGCACGTGGGCGGCTTCATCATGACGGAAGGCCGCCTGGATGAACTGGTCCCCATCGAAAACGCCACCATGGCCGACCGCACAGTGATCCCGTGGGACAAGGACGACATCGAATCCCTCGGCATCCTGAAGGTCGACGTCCTGGCGCTGGGCATGCTCACCTGCATCCGCAAGGCGTTCGACCTGATCGGCACCCATCACGGCATCCGCTACGACCTCGCGAACCTGCCGCCGGAGGACCCGGTGGTCTACGACATGCTGTGCGACGCGGATTCGCTGGGGGTGTTTCAAGTGGAGAGCCGGGCGCAGATGAACTTCCTGCCCCGCATGCGCCCCCGCTGCTTCTACGATCTGGTCATCGAGGTCGCGATCATCCGCCCCGGCCCGATTCAGGGCGACATGGTTCACCCCTACCTCCGCCGCCGCAACGGTGAAGAGGTGGTGCAATTCCCCTCTGATGAACTGGGCGAAGTCCTCGGAAAGACGCTCGGCGTGCCCCTCTTTCAGGAACAGGCGATGCAAATCGCCATCGTCGGCGCCGGGTTCAGCCCAGAGGAATCCGACCGGCTGCGCCGCTCGCTGGCGACCTTCAAAAAACACGGCAACGTGTCAGAATTCCGCAACCGGTTCCTGAAGGGCATGGCGGAAAACGGCTACGAGGCCGAGTTCGCCGAGCGTTGCTTCGCCCAGATCGAAGGCTTCGGCAGCTACGGCTTCCCCGAAAGCCACGCGGCCTCCTTCGCGCTGCTCGTCTATGCCTCGGCCTGGCTCAAGAAGCACCACCCGGGGATCTACGCCTGCTCGCTGTTGAACGCCCAGCCCATGGGCTTCTACGCCCCGGCCCAGATTATCCGCGACGCGCGGGAGCATGGGGTCGAAGTACGCCCGGTCGATATCAACGCCTCCTTCTGGGACAACACCATGGAGCCGGCGCAAGAGGGCGGCCTCGCCCTGCGGCTGGGCTTCCGGCAGATCAAGGGCATGAAGGAAGAGGACGCGACCTGGATCACCGCCGCCCGTGCCAACGGTTTTCAGGGCGTCGAAGACGTCTGGCGCCGCGCGGGGGTGGAGCCTCGGGCCCTGCACCGCCTCGCCGAAGCGGACGCTTTCGCAAGCGTCGGCCTGGCCCGCCGCGAAGCGCTGTGGGCGGCGAAAGCGATCCTGTCGGACAAGCCGCTCCCCCTCTTCGGCGGGGATATTGACGGCGAGGGGATCACAGAACCCGTCGCCCTCTTGCCCGCCATGACCGAGGGGGAGCAGGTGGTGGAAGACTACGTGTCCATGCGCCTGACGCTCCGCACCCATCCCATGGCGTTCCTGCGCCCCCGCCTGACCCCGGGCGCGCACCCACCGCCCGCACTGACCCCCGTGGAGGATGCGGGATTTGCCCGCGTCAGCGGGATCACCCGCAGCGACAGGTGGGAC
>JBCCXY010000052.1:0-23886 GCA_039190895.1 Pseudomonadota bacterium
CTCGCGCCCGATCAGCGGGTCCACGTCGCCCTTGCGGGCCTTTGTGTTCAGATCCACGCAATACTTGGCGAGCGCGCTTTCCTTGCCCTCATCCTCGGCCGCCTGCTGCGCCTCGTCCTCCAGTTCTTGCGAGCCGGTAACCGGCCGGGATTCGCCGAAGGACGGGTTCTTGGCCACCCCATGCGCGATAAAGTTGACGGCGTCGTAGCGCGTCATCTCCTGCTCTTGCAGGAAATATGCCGCATTCGATTCGCGCTCGGCGAAGATCGCGACAAGGACGTTGGCGCCCGTCACCTCTGTCCGACCCGACGATTGCACGTGGATCGCCGCGCGCTGAATCACCCGCTGGAAGGCGGCTGTCGGAACGGATTCCGACCCGTCGATGTCGGTTACCAGCGTCGACAGGTCGTCTTCAATGAAGTCCAGAAGGGTTTTCCGAAGGGCGTCCAGATCAACAGAACAGGCCTGCATGACCTTTGCCGCGTCGGGCTCATCAATCAAAGCCAGCAGCAAATGCTCCAGCGTGGCGAGTTCGTGGCGACGCGCATTTGCGAGCGCAAGTGCAGCGTGAATGGCTTGCTCGAGGGTGTTGGAAAACGACGGCACGGTTCCGCGCTCCTCTCTTTTATCGGCCAGATTGGCACCTCAGCCTATCTGTACACTAGTTCCTTACGATTAAAGTTCGGTGAGAATCCCGAACCTTCAAGGTTTTTTTGCGCTGGCGCGCTCACAATTCGTGTCGCTGTGGGGTGATGGTCTGTGATCTGCCCGGGATTCGGGCGGTCTCAGAACGCATCCTTGCGACGACGGATTTCTGCGAAAACCTCTGCGTCAGTCGCCCCGGACATGCCGAGCGCGGCCTTCACCTCGGGGCGTGAGGCCCGGAGGAACGGGTTGGTTTCCAGTTCTTCGGATAGTCGCGACGGAACGGTTGGCGTACCTTGCTGACGGGCCGCCGCGACGGCGGACTGCCTCGATATAAGGGCGGGGTTGTCGGGTTCAATAGTGACAGCGAACGCCGCGTTGGCGGCGGTGTATTCGTGACCTGAACATATAGTGGTGTCGGGCGGCAAGACGGCGAGCTTCGACAGCGACGCCCACATCTGGTCGAACGTCCCCTCAAACACCCGCCCACACCCAAGCGCCATGAGGCTGTCCGCCGTGAAGGCCGTGCTGGCCGCGGGTATGTAGAAAGCAATGTGGCCCACGGTGTGACCCGAGACATCCATCACCTGCACGTCCTCGCCCGCGAAAGTGAACGTGTCGCCGTCGTTCACCGACCGGTCGAGCGGCGGCAGCCGGTGCGCGTCGGCGGTCGCACCGGTCACCGAACAGCCAAAACGCGCCCGGAGGTCGGCGGTGGCCGAGACGTGATCGTCATGGTGGTGGGTCAGCCAGAGCTCATCCAGCGTCCACCCCCGCCCCTCCAAAGCCGCAACCAAAGGCGCCGTTTCCGGCGCATCGACCAAGGCGGTCTTGCCCGCCGCGTGGATCAGGAACGCGTAGTTGTCCGACCGGCAGGGGACGGTGACGATCTCGATTGACATGGCGTGCCTCCGCGGGCGGGATAGGGTCGACGGGAACTGTGCAGCAGCCGAGGCCGGGTCGCAATGCATCTCGACGTGGTTGACCTACGTTCGTTTTACTATCGCACGAAGCTCGGGCGGTCGGCGCAGCGGGCGATCAGCGAAAAGGCCCGGAGTGTGTGGCCTGACGTTAAGGGCATGACCGTCGCGGGCTTCGGGTTCACGGTTCCCCTGCTTCGTCCCTATCTGGGCGAGGCGGAGCGGTTGCTGGCGTTGATGCCGGGGCAGCAGGGCGTAATGCCCTGGCCGTCCGGGCAGCCGAACATCTCGGTCCTGTGTCATGAGACGCACTGGCCGCTGGAGGCGGAGTCGCTTGACCGCCTCATCCTGATGCATGGGCTGGAAACGTCCGAGAACCCGCCCGCCGTCATCGAGGAATCCTACCGCACCCTCGCCCCCGAGGGCCGGGCCTTGTTCATCGTCCCGAACCGGGCCGGCCTCTGGGCCAAGAATGACGCGACGCCGCTGGGCTTCGGGCGCCCTTACTCGCTCGGCCAACTGGAGGCACAACTGAAGATCCACGGGTTTGAGGCGGTCAGCCACGCCGCGGCGCTGTTCCAGCCGCCCTCGGTCGCGCCGTTCTGGACACGCACAGGCCGCGTGTGGGAGCGGTTGGGCCAGCGTCTGTCGAACTCCATCGCCGGGGGCGTCCTGCTGGTCGAAGTCAAGAAGACCATCCCCGCCCCACCCAACCGCGGCCTCCCCGAAGCGGTCAAGAAACCCTTGCGGGTGCTGGATGGGATCACGAGCCCCGTGCCGAAGCCCGTATAAGCGGGCGGTTTCACAGGGCGACATGCAGGTGGCTCAACGGCCGAACGAACTTGGCCGATCGGGATGAACTCTCTACGATACCGCTGGGGGAGGTCTGACCATGATTCCGCTTCGAAACCTGTTGAATGGCGTTACCGCGTCAGCCTTCGCATGCACCTTATCGTGTGGAGCCGCGGTTTCTCAGGAGACCGTCACCTGGAAAGACGACGTGAAGGGCTGGTACATCGGTGTCGACCGAACCGTTGGCAACGGGTGCTTTCTGTCCTCCATCTTCGAAGGCGGCAGCCTGTTCAGGATGGGCTATTTTCCGTCTGACGAAGTCTTCAGGGTCATGGTTGGAGACGACGACTGGAAGTCTCTGGAAGAGGGAAAGCTCTATCCGATTGAGGTGAAGTTCGGAAACCTCTCGCCTTGGACCGGTAATGCCAGCGTGTTCATCTGGAGCGACGGCGACAAGTCACTGGTGTTGTCGCTACCCTTCGAAAACGATGTCGCCGAGAACTTCATTGGTGAGTTCAAACGGATGACGACGGTTGCCGTGAATTACGAGGGGCAGGAAATCCTGAAGCTCTCGCTGAAGGGCAGTTTTGCTGCGGCTGACGAAATGCTCCGCTGCCAACTCGCGGTGTCCGAGGAAACCCAACCCTCAACAAGCAGCGATCCGTTTTCCAGCAACGGCTCGGACAACAGTGACCCGTTCGACTAGCCGAAACGTCACCCAACGTCCGCCGGGCGACGGTGGGCAGATTGCCCACCCTATCGCACCCTTCACCGTGCGCTCTGCTATTCGGTAGGGTGGCAATCCGCCCACCTTGGCTTTGGGACCGCGCCCATAACTGCGTGGAATCGAAGCGCGGTTGCCGCAGGTGCGAGAAAATATCTGTGCCGGGCGGCGTACAATCCGTCGCATGCGGGACAAAATTCTGATTTCATTATGTTTTTCTCCACACCACTAAAATCCGATGGGAGTTGCGGGGGCCGAATGGCTCTGCTACATGCACGCCGGATTGCGAGGCAGACGCCTGTCAGCCTCCCAAAACGCCTGTGCCGCTCTATCCTTGTGCGGCGAAGGACAGGCTCAATACGGAAGGGTGGACGTGTCTGAACCGATCTCGATTTCCACGGGCATTGCGTCGCGCTACGCGACGGCGGTTTTTGATCTGATGAAAGACGACGGCGCCATCGGAGCGCTGGAAAGCGACGTGACGGCCCTGCACGACGCGCTGGACGCCAGCCCGGAGTTCCGCGACATGATCGCATCGCCCGTCGTCACGCGGGAAGATCAGGCGGCGGTGGTCGCACAGATTGCCGATAAGGCGGGCCTGTCGCAAATCATCAAGAATACGCTCGCCCTCATGGCCTCCAAGCGCCGCCTTTTCGTTCTGCCGCAACTGGTGCAGCAACTGCAGCGCCTTATCGACGTCGAGAAGGGCGTTGTGGAGGCAGAGGTCACCTCGGCCCACCCGCTGAGCCAGGCGCAGCAAGACGAACTTGCCAAGACGCTGAAGGATAGCGTTGGTAGCGACATCAAACTGAATGCGGTCGTCGATGAAAGCCTCATCGGCGGCCTTATCGTAAAGGTCGGCTCTCGGATGATCGATACGTCGATCCGGACGAAACTCGCCGCACTCCAGAACAGCATGAAAGAGGTCGGATAATGGGAATCCAGGCAGCCGAAATTTCCGAGATCCTGAAGGGACAGATCAAGGACTTCGGGTCCGAGGCGGAAGTCGCCGAGGTTGGCCGCGTGTTGTCGGTGGGTGACGGGATCGCCCGTGTGCACGGCCTCGACAACGTGCAGGCCGGTGAGATGGTCGAATTCCCCGGCGCCATCATGGGCATGGCCCTGAACCTGGAAGCCGACAACGTCGGCGTCGTGATCTTCGGATCCGACCGGGACATCAAGGAAGGCGACACGGTCAAGCGGACGCAGGCCATCGTGGACGTCCCCGTCGGCGACGGCCTGCTGGGCCGCGTAGTCGACGCGCTTGGTAACCCGCTGGACGGCAAAGGCGAAGTGAAGGCGGCCGAGCGTCGCCTGGCCGATGTGAAGGCGCCCGGCATCATCCCGCGTAAGTCGGTGCACGAGCCGATGGCAACGGGCCTCAAGGCAGTTGACGCCATGATCCCGATTGGCCGCGGCCAGCGAGAGCTGATCATCGGTGACCGCCAGACAGGCAAGACAGCCGTGGCGCTCGATACGATGCTGAACCAGAAGTCGTACAACGACGCGGCTGGGGACGACGAGTCGAAGAAGCTCTACTGCGTTTATGTGGCCGTTGGTCAGAAGCGGTCGACCGTGGCGCAGCTTGTGAAGCGCCTCGAAGAGACGGGAGCGATTGATTATTCCATCGTCGTCTCCGCGACAGCGTCCGAACCTGCGCCGATGCAGTTCCTCGCGCCCTATGCGGCGACTGCGATGGCCGAGTACTTCCGCGACAACGGGCGCCACGCGCTGATCGTGTATGATGACCTGTCGAAGCAGGCCGTGGCCTACCGCCAGATGTCCCTGTTGCTGCGCCGTCCGCCCGGGCGTGAAGCCTATCCGGGTGACGTTTTCTATCTGCACTCGCGGCTGCTGGAACGCTCGGCGAAGCTGAACGAAGACAACGGCGCAGGTTCGCTGACGGCGCTGCCGATCATCGAAACGCAAGGCGGCGACGTGTCGGCGTTTATCCCGACCAACGTGATTTCGATCACTGACGGCCAGATCTTCCTTGAAACGGAACTGTTCTTCCAGGGCATCCGCCCCGCCGTGAACACCGGTCTGTCGGTGAGCCGGGTGGGCTCCTCGGCCCAGACAAAGGCGATGAAATCAGTCGCGGGTAAGGTAAAGCTGGAACTCGCACAGTACCGCGAAATGGCGGCATTCGCGCAGTTCGGCTCGGACCTCGACGCATCGACACAGCGCCTGCTGAACCGCGGCGCGCGCCTGACAGAGTTGATGAAGCAGCCGCAATATTCACCGCTGACCAACGCCGAGATCGTTTGCATCATCTATGCGGGCATCAACGGCTATCTCGACGAAGTGCCCACGGGCGACGTCGTGCGGTGGGAATCCGGGGCGATCAAGCACCTGCGCGCCAAACATCAGGACCTGCTGGATCATATCACCAACGACGACCCCGAGGTCGCCGGTGAGACCGAAGACCGCATCAAGAAGGCTTTGGAAGAGTTCTCCGAAGGTTTCTCCTGATCACGGCCCCGGAGACAGTGAATGCCCAGTCTTAAGGACCTGAAAAACCGGATCGAAAGCGTGAAATCCACGCGGAAGATCACCAAGGCGATGCAGATGGTTGCCGCCGCCAAACTGCGCCGTGCGCAGGACGCGGCAGAGGCCGCGCGCCCTTATGCCGAACGCTTCAACGCCGTGCTCGGCGGGCTGGCAGCGTCGGTGGAGGGCAGCGACTCCGCTCCCAAGCTGCTCAGCGGCACCGA
Source organism: Pseudomonadota bacterium (assembly GCA_039190895.1). Lineage (GTDB taxonomy): Bacteria > Pseudomonadota > Alphaproteobacteria > Rhodobacterales > Rhodobacteraceae > Ovoidimarina. The sequence goes on from JBCCXY010000052.1 coordinate 5,796, forward strand.
CAAGGATGACATTCACCTGCTGGTCGTCATGACGGCAGAGCGGGGGCTGTGCGGCGGGTTCAACTCGTCCATCGTGAAACTCGCGCGCCTGAAGGCGAATGAACTGCTCGGCGCGGGCAAAACGGTCAAGATCCTGACGGTCGGCAAGAAGGGCCGCGAGCAACTCAAGCGCGACCTAGGCGATCACATCATCGACCACGTGGACCTGTCCGAGGTGAAGCGTATCGGCTACGGCAACGCCGCGTCGATTGCGCAGGACGTGCTTGCGCGCTTCGACGCGGGTGAGTTCGACGTGGCCACCATCTTTTACGCCGAGTTCCAGTCCGTGATCGCGCAAGAGCCGAAGGCACTGCAGATCATCCCCGCGTCCTACGAGGCGGCGGAGGAGGACACCTCAGACGGCACGGTCTATGATTACGAGCCCGACGAAGAGTCGATCCTGGCAGACCTCCTCCCCCGTGGGGTAGCGACACAGATCTTCACGGCTCTGCTCGAAAACGGCGCCTCCGAACAGGGTGCCCGGATGAGCGCCATGGACAACGCCACGCGCAATGCAGGCGAGATGATCGACAAGCTGACCATCGAGTTCAACCGCTCGCGCCAGGCTGTGATCACAAACGAGCTGATCGAAATCATTTCGGGCGCGGAAGCGCTCTGACGACCCGGGAGACCAAAGAATGGCAAACGCAAAAGGCAAAATCACACAGGTTATCGGGGCCGTCGTGGACGTGCAGTTCGACGATTACCTGCCCGAAATTCTGAACGCGCTTGAGACCGACAACAACGGCCAGCGCCTGATCCTGGAAGTGGCGCAGCACCTGGGCGAAAGCACCGTGCGCTGCATCGCCATGGACGCGACCGAGGGCCTCGTGCGCGGGCAGGACGTCACCGACACCGACGCTCCGATCCAGGTGCCCGTGGGCAACGCGACGCTGGGCCGGATCCTGAACGTCGTGGGTGAGCCCGTGGACGAAGGCGGCCCCGTCGAGGCCGAAGAGAAGCGGGCGATCCACCAGAACGCCCCGGCTTTCGAGGATCAGTCGACCGAGTCGGAAATCCTCGTCACCGGCATCAAGGTTGTGGACCTGCTGGCCCCCTACGCGAAGGGCGGCAAGATCGGCCTCTTCGGCGGTGCCGGCGTGGGCAAGACCGTTCTGATCATGGAGCTGATCAACAACATCGCGAAGGTGCACTCCGGCTACTCGGTGTTCGCTGGCGTGGGTGAACGGACGCGGGAAGGCAACGACCTGTACCACGAGATGATCGAATCCAACGTCATCAAGCCGGACAACCTGTCGGAAAGCCAGGTGGCGCTTGTCTACGGTCAGATGAACGAGCCTCCGGGCGCCCGCGCCCGCGTCGCGCTGACCGGCCTGACCTTGGCAGAGCAATTCCGCGACCAATCCGGGACCGACGTTCTGTTCTTCGTCGACAACATCTTCCGCTTCACGCAGGCGGGATCCGAGGTGTCGGCCCTTCTCGGCCGCATCCCCTCCGCCGTGGGCTACCAGCCGACGCTCGCGACTGACATGGGCGCGATGCAGGAGCGGATCACGTCGACCAAGTCCGGCTCCATCACCTCGGTGCAAGCCATCTACGTCCCTGCGGACGACCTGACCGACCCCGCCCCCGCGACTTCGTTCGCGCACCTCGACGCAACGACCGTGCTGAACCGCGCGATTTCCGAGCTTGGGATTTACCCGGCTGTGGACCCGCTCGACTCGACATCGCGGATCCTCGACCCGGCGATTGTGGGGGAAGAGCACTATCAGGTTGCGCGTGACGTGCAGGGGATCCTGCAACGCTACAAGTCGCTTCAGGACATCATCGCCATCCTCGGGATGGACGAACTGTCGGAAGAGGACAAGCTGACTGTGGCCCGCGCCCGGAAGATCCAGCGCTTCCTCTCGCAGCCGTTCTCAGTCGCCGAAGTCTTTACGGGCTCGCCCGGCATCCAGGTACCGCTGGAGGACACGATTTCCTCGTTCAAGGCGGTTGTGGCTGGCGAATACGACCACCTGCCCGAAGCGGCCTTCTACATGGTCGGCGGCATCGAGGACGTGAAGGCCAAGGCAGAGCAACTGGCAGCAGAGGCGGCCTAAATGGCGGACACGTTCCAATTCGACCTTGTCAGCCCCGAGCGGCGCCTTGCGTCGCTTGACGCTAAGGCCGTGCGCATCCCCGGTGCCGAAGGCGACATGACGGCAATGCCCGATCATTCGCCCGTCATCACGACACTGCGGCCCGGCGTCCTGACGGTTGAGACAGCGGGCGGTGAAGAGGCCTACATCGTCACCGGTGGCTTCGCCGAGATCACCGCCGAAAGCACCACGGTCCTCGCCGAAAGCGCGATGCCGAAGGCCGAGGTGACCCGGGCATACCTTGACGACCTCGTGGCCAAAGCGCGCGATGCACAAGGCGACGAGATCAGCGACACCGGCGCAAAGCTGATCGCCGACCTGTCGGCACTGGGCGATCAGATCGGGGTCTAGCCTCACCGGACGAGTCCGGGCGCGATCCAGTTTACTGACCCGCCTTTTGCCGAAACTCCGTCGGAAGTGGACAGCGTTTCTGGCATCGGCCGGGGCGCTTGCTCCTCTCTTAATTGATACCAATCGGGTGCATACCGCCGCGTCGGCGACCGAAGCGCAGGGATCGGACGTAGCGCCGACGGTCCTGCTCACCCGTTTCATCCCGTAGGCGGAGCTTCGGCCCAGCGACCGCGATCATCAAGTTAAAACCATAGCGTCCGCGAGAGAACGAACCAGCAAGCGCGCGCGCACTGTCACACACCTCTTGAACCCCCGCCGCCCGCCTGCCATCTCTCCCCGAAACCGTTCGAGGAGAGCCCATGCCGTCCCCCCTTCCACGCCCGCTGCACGATGCCACCGCCACCCAGTCAACCGAATTTGGTGACCTCCCCAACTGGGACCTCTCCGACCTCTACAGCGGCGAAGACGCTCCGGAACTGGCGCGCGACTTCGCGTGGCTTGAGAAGGAATGCGCCGCGTTCGCCAGCGACTACCAGGGCAAGCTCGCAACCCTCACCCCGGATGAAATGCTGACCTGCGTCAGACGCGATGAAAAGTTGTCCAACATCCTCGGTCGCATCATGTCCTTCGCAGGCCTGCGCCACTACCAGGCCACCACCGACGCCGACCGCGCCAAGTTCATGTCCGACTGCCAGGACCGCATCACCGGCTTCACTACTCAGCTCGTCTTTTTCTCTCTCGAATTCAACGCCATACCGGACGAAACGTACACGGCCACCTTCACCGCCAACGACGAAATCGCCCGCTACAAACCCTACTTCGACCGCATGCGCGCGATGAAGCCGCACCAGCTCTCGGACGAGCTCGAGCGCTTCCTCCATGACATGGGCGTCGTCGGCGCATCCGCCTGGAACAAGCTCTTCGACGAAACCATCGCAGGCCTCACCTTCACCATCGACGGCGAAGAGCAAGGCATCGAACCCACGCTCGACCTCCTGACCGACCACGACCGCGCCAAACGTGAGGCCGGCGCCCGCGAGCTCGCCCGCGTTTTCGGCAGCAATGTCAAGCTCTTCGCCCGCGTTCATAACACGCTCGCGAAAGAGAAAGAGATCGAGGATCGCTGGCGCAACATGCCCTCCCCACAGGCCGGGCGGCACCTCTCGAACCACGTCGAACCCGAGGTGGTCGAGGCCCTCCGCAACGCCGTCGTCGACGCCTACCCCCGCATCTCGCACCGCTACTACGAGCTGAAGCGCAAGTGGCTCGGCCTCGACACGCTCGAAGTGTGGGACCGCAACGCCCCCCTCCCGATGGAGGACAAGTCCACCGTCAACTGGGACACCGCGACCAACATGGTCCTCGACGCCTACGCAGGCTTCGCCCCCGAAATGGCTGACCTCGCCAAACCTTTCTTCACCGATGGCTGGATCGACGCGGGCGTCAAGCCGGGCAAAGCCCCGGGCGCCTTCGCCCACCCAACGGTGACGAACGTGCACCCTTACGTGATGCTCAACTACCTCGGAAAACCGCGCGATGTCATGACCTTAGCGCATGAACTCGGCCACGGCGTCCACCAGGTCCTTGCCGCCGAGCAAGGCGAACTGCTGGCCTCCACCCCGCTGACGCTGGCCGAAACCGCTTCGGTCTTTGGCGAGATGCTGACCTTCCGCAAGCTCCTGTCCGAGGCCAAGGACGAGGCCCAGAAAAAGGTCCTCCTCGCGGGTAAAACCGAGGACATGATCAACACCGTCGTCCGCCAGATCGCGTTCTACGACTTCGAATGCAAACTCCACGACGCCCGCCGCGAAGGGGAACTGACACCCGACGACATCAACGCCCTCTGGATGTCCGTCCAAGGCGAGTCCCTCGGCCCCGCCTTCACCTTCATGGACGGCTACGAGACCTTCTGGGCCTACATCCCCCACTTCGTCCACTCGCCCTTCTACGTCTACGCCTACGCCTTCGGCGACGGCCTCGTGAACGCGCTCTACGCCGTCTACGAAGAGGGCGGCGCAGGCTTCCAGGACAAATACTTCGACCTTCTCCGGGCAGGAGGCTCCAAACACCACAAAGACCTCCTCGCCCCCTTCGGCCTCGACGCTTCGAACCCCGCCTTCTGGGACAAGGGCCTGAGCATGATCGAAGGGTTCATTAACGATTTGGAGGCTATGGAGTCATGACGTCCCTCGCCACCCGCTACGCCCAAGGCGACCATGAAGCGGTGTGGCGAGAGCTGAACCCAAACATCGGCCACCGCGCCCCGGGCGAGCCGCCCGTCGACTACGACGAACTGTTCGCTCGCCACAGGCCGACACTGGACGAAATCGAAGACGTCATGCGCCAAACCTTCGAGCGCGTGGCCCTCAACACCGACCGCCTGATCGAGCGCCTCCGCGACACGGGCTATCGCTTCGAATGCGAAGCGGGGCGACGGCGATCGGAACCGATGCCGCCTCGAAGCCCGTGCGGGCAGGACTGTTCAGACCTCAAGTCAGCGTTGGAAGAACGTTTCGGAGACATTCCGTGGTTCCAGTATGAACCTGACTCGGTCCATGAACCGACTCACCCGTTTCCAATGGCGTTGGAACTCTTTGGGGAAATCGTTGGAACCGTGGACCTTTCACAACGACACGAATACTTACCGTCGTTTGATGAGAGTATCGCCGACTTCGAAAGACTAATCGAAACCGATCCCGAGTTTGCCGACCTGATGAATAAGCCGGTTCCTCCAGGGATTGCAGACTTTGTTGAACGGATGCAGGAAGGTTTGGACGACAACGGATTGTCCACAAACGCACGTGACGAGGCTGTCCGACTTCTTGACAGCATTCCGCATCCGCACGCAGACGATCCAGTTTTGTCTCGGCTAGGCGATTGGGACCCACTGCAAGTCGTGTTTGACTACGCGGCGTTTCAGATCCGAAATGAGGATCTGGAAATGTACCCGGTCCCAGGCGGCGGTATCGCCCTCCATGGTGAAATCGCCCAAGGCTGGGCGCACAAGGCAAATATCTCCGGTGCCTCAAACGTGGACGTCCGCTTCCCCTCCGTCGAGCGCGACCCCATCGTCTACGCCGAAGGCATCCGCCTCCCCTTCAGCTTCTACCTCCGCCGCATGTTCGCCCGAGGCGGCTTCTACGGCACCCCGTCCGACCATCGCCGCGACGAACTATCCCTGCGTGAAGTCGAACCTGGCATCTTCCTCCCTGACCACCCAATCTTCGAAACGCTCGCCCGCGACCTCGAGCCGTTCTGAGCTCGGGTAGGGTGGGGTTTCACCCCGCCAACCCCCTCAAAACCGCCCCTTGAACATCAGCATCAGCCCCTTGTCGAACTGAACCGTGCCCTTCTTGTCGTCGATCTTGATCGCCCCCTCCAGGAACAGGTTCTTTCCGCCCACCTTGATCTTGATCGTATCATTCTTGTCCCCCGGCTTCGACGTCTTCCCTTCCAGCTTGATCGGCAGAAAGAACTCCTTCGGCGGCTTCTTCAGGATCGGCTCCAGGGCCTTGGGATCAATCGACTTCGTCTTCCGGTCCGCCGTCTTCGCGGCCTCCTGAATGGCATTCTTCGAAGCACGCTCGATGCACTGTCGCACCTGTTTGCTCACCTTCGGGTCCATCTTCTGGGCCTTCAGGAGCTTTTCAACGTCCCCGCAGATCTTGGACCAATCCTTCTCAAGATCCTTTACCGGCAATTTCTTTTCATCATCAGGCAATTTGAAATCCTCACAAAAATGCGAATGCCAGCAGCATACGCCCGATCCCAAAACCTGACAACGAAACCCACGTGGGAATTACTCCCCCGGTTTCCCCTTCCCCAGATGCTTCCGCAGCCGCGACGGCGTGCTCTTCTTGCGATCCTTGTACGGGTTCGCCTCGGACTGAGAGCGCATCCACAGCCGGATGGGCGTCCCTGGCATCTCAAAGTCATCCCGCAAGCCGTTGATAAGATACCGCGAATAGCTCTCCGGCAGCTTGTCGGGGTGGGAGCACATCACCACAAACCCCGGCGGTCGCGTCTTCGCCTGCGTCATGTAGCGCAGCTTGATCCGCCGCCCCCCCGGGGCGGGCGGTGGGTGGGCCGAGACCATGTCGTCCAGCCACCGGTTCAACTGCGCCGTCGGCACCCGCCGGTTCCAGTGGTCATAGGCCGTCTCGACCGCCTCCCGCAGCCGATCCAACCCCCGCCCCGTCTTTGCCGACACCGTCACCAGAGGCGCCCCGCGCAGCTGAGGCAACAGCCGCCCAAACGCCTGGCGCATGGAGTCCAACCGTACCTGCTTGTCGTCCACCGCATCCCACTTGTTAACCGCGACGACGACCGCCCGCCCTTCCCGCTCCGCCAGATCAGCGATCCGCAGATCCTGGCTCTCGAACGGAATCGCGGCGTCCAGCAGCACGATCACCACCTCTGCAAACTTCACGGCGCGTAGGCCGTCAGAGACCGACAATTTCTCCAGCTTTTCCTGAACCTTGGCCTTCCGCCGCATGCCCGCAGTGTCAAAGACCTTCACCGGCAACCCGTCCCAATCGAACGATAGCCCAATGGCATCCCGCGTGATCCCCGCCTCGGGCCCGGTCAGCAACCGATCCTCGCCCAGCAGCGCATTCACCAGCGTCGACTTCCCCGCATTCGGCCGCCCCACGACAGCCACCTGCAGCGGCTTCTCCTTGGTCGGAACCCGCGCCTCTTCGTCGACATCGACGGCCACCTCCGGCTCGTCCGACGCAAATTCCCCCGCCAAAGGAGCCAGGGCCGCATAAAGCCCCTGCATCCCCTCGCCATGCTCCGCCGACAGCCCAATCGGTTCGCCCAACCCCAGCGAGAACGCCTCCAGCACCCCCGCTTCGCCCGCGCGCCCCTCGGCCTTGTTGGCCCCGAGGATCACCCGCGCGTTCTTCCGCCGCAGAATGCCCGCAAACACCTCGTCATCCGGCAATACCCCGGCGCGAGCGTCGATCAGAAACAGACACACATCTGCCTGCTCCACCGCCCGCTCCGTCAGCCGCCGCATCCGCGCAGGCAGGCTGTCGTCGGTTGCATCCTCCAGCCCGGCGGTATCGATCACGGTAAACCGCAAATCCCCGAGCCGCGCCGCGCCTTCCCGCAGATCCCGCGTCACCCCCGGCTGATCGTCGACAAGTGCCAACCGTTGCCCGACAAGGCGGTTGAACAGCGTGGACTTCCCCACATTGGGCCGCCCGACAATGGCCAGGGTAAAGCTCATCTCCGCCTCACAAAACGCAAAGCACGCGCTCTAATGCCTGCCCGTATCAAAAACCAGCCCCTTCTTCTTTTTTACAGGTATCCCGGGGGGTTTGGGGGGCTGGCCCCCCAGCGGCGCGACGCCTGCAAGGCGGCGCAAATTTCAGGGTGATGGCGGCACCTTCTCTCCGCGATCAAAAGCCTCCCAGCCCTCGCCGTTGAAGACATCGACACCAAGCTGAGCCAGCACGTGCGGAAAATCCACCATCACCCAGTTGTCGACGATCTTCCCGTCAACCACCTTCCAGAAATCCATATATCGGATTTCCACGCGTTTTCCCGTGGGCGCGACCCCCATAAAAGGCCCAGAGTGCACAGCCTCCTGCCGCCCAAACGCCGCCGCCCATTCGCCCATGTACAGCCGCGCCTCGTCAACGCACACCTTGTCCGAAAACGCCGCCTGAAACGGTTTCTGCCAGTTTTCCTGAAACTCCCGCAGGCCCCGCTTGGTCCCGCAGCCGGTATTGCCGTACCACCCAAAGCCTTCCGAGAAGAACTCACCAATGTCCGCGATCCGATGGTCGTTCAGCCCGTCAACCATGCCTTCGATCACGGCCCGGGTCGCCTCGGTCTTGGACAGATCAGTGTCCTTCGTGAGACTCGCCTGCTCGGGCCGGGCGCCACTCATACGTCGTTCAGGTCGGCGAAACGCTGACCGTTTTTCACAAGGTCGGATATCAGCGGCGACGGAGTCCAGAACCCAGCATCTTCCACCGCGAATGCGTCAAGATCCCGCTTCACCCGCAGGATACCCGTCAGATCCGCCGCCATCGCCGGACCGCCCTTCCACCGCGGGAAGCCGTAGGCGAGGATCATCGCCACGTCGATGTCTGACGGTCGTTGCGCAACGCCATCTTCCATGATCCGGGCCGCCTCGTTGGCCATCGCAGCGAGGCAGCGTCGCTGGATGTCGTCGGCTGAAAACTCTCGAATATCGCCACCCTTCTGGGACCAGATGTCGGACACAAGGCCCGACAGCTCCGGGTCCTCGGCCATCGTCGCCGGGCCCTCCTTCGCATAAAGGTAATAGCCCTTGCCCGACCGTCGCCCCAGTCGGCCCAGATCCATCAGGCGATCCGGAAGCTGCGCCACCCGGGCGCCCTGCGCACTATAGCGCAAGCGCCGCGCGATCCCCATGTCGAGCCCGACGAAGTCGGCCATCTGGAACGGCCCCATCGGGAAACCATACGCACGCATCGCCCGATCTACGGCGGGCACGCTGGCACCGTCTTCCACCAGGTACTCCGCCGCCTGCAGATACGCGCCTTGTACCCGATCCGCGACATAGCCTGGGCCCACACCCGCCGCGATGGGCGTCTTTCCGATTACACGCGAAAGCGCAAAGGCAGTGGCGATCGCCTGGTCGGAGGTGTTGGTCGCGACCACAACCTCGACCAGGCGCACGACATGCGGCGGTGGGAAGAAATGCAGGCCAACCACGTTGTCCGCCCGCCCAGTGACCCCCGCCAAACCGTCGATGTCCAACGAGGCGGTGTTCGTCGCCAGTAGGGCGCCCGGCTTCATCACGGCATCCAGCGTCGTGAACGCGCGGCGCTTGCCGCCGGGGTCTTCGGGCGTGGTCTCGATCACCGCATCCACGCGTGACAAGGTCTCAGCCTCTGTCGTCCCGGTCAGTCGCGCCATCCGCGCATCGCGGGTCGCATCGTCCAACCGTCCGCGCTTCACCTGTCGGTCATAGACGTCGATGATCGTTTCGACCGTCGCCTCCAAACCCTCAATGTTGGCTTCGACAAGGGTGACCGGCAGTCCGGCGTCGAGGCCGGCGATGGCGATCCCTGCCCCCACAAGGCCACCGCCCATGACACCCAGCGACTTGATCGGTTTCGGTTCGACCGGTTCGTCCAGCGGCGGGGTCCGGGTGCGCCGCTCGGCCACGAATACATGCCGCAGCGACCGCGACTCTGGCGCCGCCAGCAGATCGTCGAAGGCCGAACGCTCAAACGTCAGACCCGCCTCGAAGGGCAGAAGCAGCGATGCCTGAATGCAATCCAGCAACCGCCCGGGCGCGTCGACCGGCCCCTCGGCCAGCTTGCCGCGCGCCGCTTCGATGGCTTCGAGATGGACCTTGGGCGGCGTGAGCTTCGCCATGCGCTTGGCGGTCGGGCGACATTCGAGCGCGTCCTTGCGCAGACGCGCGCTGACCTGCTTCATCGTGTAGATCGGAAGCGGCCCGTCGGCGACCTCGTCGATCAGGCCGAGCTCCAGCGCTTCGTCCACCTCGACCCGCCGTCCCGTCAGTAACAGATCGATGGCCGGTGCAGCGCCGACGAGCCGGGGGAGACGTTGCGTGCCCCCCGCCCCGGGACTGAGCCCCAAGGTAACATCCGGCATTGCGAAAGACGCACGGCGGTCGGCAAACCGATAATGTGCGGCCAGGGCCAATTCCAACCCGCCGCCGAGCACAGTGCCATGCAATGCCACGATGACCGGCTTCGGGGACCCCTCAATCTCGACGCACAAATCGGCCAGCGCCTGCGTGACCTGTCGGTCGTCAAAATCACGAATGTCGATCCCTGCCGGAAACGTCTTGCCGCGCGCCGCGATCACAATGGCCTTGGCGTCGTCGTCAGATATGGCCTCGGCCAAACTCGCCGACAGCGATGTAAGCACCGCAGGTTTCAGCGCGTTGACAGGAGGATGATCGATGGTCAGCACCGAGATGCCTTCGGCGCTTTGCACCGTGACCGGCCTTGACATGGCGTCACCCGGAAGTCCGTTAATCCCGGGAACCGTTAACCCGGTCAAACGCCAAATATCAAGCCGTCACGTTACCTTAGACGGGAACGTTGTCCCAAATGTCATCCGGTTCCTCGCCGTGTACGGTTCGGGCTTCCCGCACGATAGAGGTCGGCCGTTCGGCCAAACCCATGCGCGCCTTGAATGCCGACTTCAGCGCATCAACCTGGTCGGGGGAGCGCCGCAATTCCTCCGTAAACCAGTCGATCGCCTCATCCCCACGCAGTTTTCGAGCTTGCTCATCCATTCCGGTTCTCCCTGAGCGTCATCCCGCGCTCTGGCACTACAATACCACGCTTAGAGCCCCGTCGCGACGCACTGATTGTTCTGCAACCGATTTCATCGTACGGCCAAGCGGCTTCTCGCCTAATTTTGAGGCATTGCCTGGGGATAAGCCAGTTAATGCACCGGAGAGTGCAGTTCTTTCATAACTGCCCCCAGGATCGACTCCAGCCGAGAGTCCCGCAGCTGGTACCGCATCTGCCGACCGTCCCGCGTGGCCTTTACCAGATCCTTCTCGCGCAACTGCGCGAGCTGCTGGCTAACGTAGGCCTGGCCCATGTCCAATTCGCGCTCAAGCTGACCGACTGTCCGCTCTGACTGCTTCAGCTTGCAAAGGATCATAAGCCGCGCCGGATTGGACATCGCCCGAAGCAGAACAGCCACTTCATCCGCAGCATGGCGAAATTCACCAAGCGGCATTTCACCGTTTTTTCTCATTGCCTTGTCCCGCTTTCCCGACCGCAGGACACATAAGGACATCCGTATGTGTCTTTAAGTAATTTTAAATCCTACCACCCTTCCGGCGCATCACGCAAATTCCATGCGCTCGAAACAATGACACTCCACTCAGTGACATAAGCCACATATGGGTCACAATCACAGATAGTGTGCCTTTGTTTCAATACCCAATTGCGGGTACATTGCGCGGATACTGAAGATTGTTGTTTTTCATGCCTTCAGATTGATCATGAACCGGCCTCAAGATCGGACATGTCCATCGGCGCCATCGCCGGGAACTCCTCATCGTCTCCAGCAGGCAGCGCATCCATCGCCGGGAACCCGTCAGCATCACCCTCCATCGCGGGAAAGCCCTCATCCGGGTCGTCCGACGGCAGCGCCTCCATCGCGGGAAAGCCCGTTTCGGCGTCGGCGCCCATCGCCGGAAACCCATCGTCGCCATCTGCAGTTAACAGCGCCTCTTGCGCTAGCGGCGCGCCCAGCAGGCTGTCGTCCAACCCGCCGCTGACTTCCATCTGCGGTGGTTCATCCGCGATACGCAGCGCCTTCATGCCGTTCTTCTGCCCCAGCCGCCCGCGCGCCACAGGGCGCCCGTCCTTGGCCCGCAGGCGCGCGTCGCCCAACGCCGAAATCGGCAGCTTCAGGGTCGTTCCCGGGGTCAGCCCACGGATCCATTCCAGCGACACCGTCTTCTGACAGAGGACCACTTCAAGCTTCACCTCAACCGCATGCACCGCACCCCGCTTGGTGCCCGCATCGTCGGGCATCACTTCAACCGCCGCTGCCTCGGGCACCAACAGACGCACCGTTCCCAGGCGGGATCCCTCGGCCAGATCGACGGTCACCGCCAGCTCGCGATAGACGCCGGGCGCGTAAGTCAGCGACGCCGTCCGCGCCTCGGGCACCGGCGGCCCGCTTGCACGCAAACCTTTGGACGTGCCGGCCTCTGCCTCAACCGCATAGACCCAGGCGTTGACCACATGCGCCGCCAGTGCCGCGTCTACCGCCGTTGGCGGCCGCCCCGACACCTCGCCCGTCCCGATGGACCCGGTCGTCAGGATCTCAATCACACCCGTCAGCAACACCGGATCGACAATCGCAAACCCGTCGGGGCCAGAGCCCTGCGACAGCACCAGATACAACGCCTTCTCGTCCCAACCCTCGACGATCTCATCCAGCGTCGTCTGGCCTTCCGACACCTCGGACACTGCCGCCACAAGCCCGGCAAGCTTGTCCGACACCTTCGGCACAACCTTGGTCCAAACCTCACGGACAGGACCGCCCCCGCCTTGCGCGGGCTTCAGCATACGTTTCAACACAGTCATCGCGGCGCCAGCCTGCCACGGACAGGGTTAACGGACCCTTTCGGATTTCACGCCGCTTGGCGCTTTTCCTGGGGCAGTTGCACACGGAACGCGGCCCCGCCCTGCCCCGGCAGATAGTCAATCGCTCCGCCCAAACGCTGCATGATCTCGCGGCAAATCGCGAGGCCCAGCCCGGCGCTCCCCGCCGCCCGCTGATCCGTCAGTCTCGCAAACTTTTCAAAGATCAACGCCTGGTTCTCCTTCGAAATCCCCTGCCCGTTGTCAATGAAATCCACCCACGACCGCTCGCCATCCCCGCCCACGCGGATCTCCAGCTCTGGCGCGTCGGCATCGCAATACTTCTTCGCGTTAGAAATCACGTTGATGAACACCTGCGCCAGCCGGTCGCTGTCGGTGTTGATCGGGATGTCTTCCTGATCGACCTTCCGGTTTATGCGCATCTGCGTGTCGCCTGTATCGACCGCCAGCACCGCCCGGCCGATAACATCGCTCAACCGATCCGGGCGCACGTTCAGCGACACATTCCCGTTCTCCAAAACGCTCAGATCCAGCAAATCGTCCAGCAACCGCGTCAGCCGCAACGTCTCATCATGGATGATCGTCGAACAGCGGCGCCGCTCGTCGGCGGTCACGTTGCCTTCATCCTTCAGGATCTCGGAAAACGCCCGGATCGACGTCATCGGCGTGCGCAACTCGTGGCTGATCTGGCTGAGGAACGCATCCTTCTGCACCGACAACTGCGTCAGCTTCGCGTTCGCCTCCCGCAACTGGCGCGCGGTCCGCTGCAACTCTTCCGACTTGAGTTGAAGCTGCGACTGCTCTTCCAGCATCTGCTGGGTCTCCCCAGCCACGCGCATCAGGTCCTCAACCGACACCGTCACCCCGCCGGTAAGCTGTGAGATCATCGCATGCGCCGTTGCCGAGCCCACATGGCCCGCCAGCTCGCGCTCCAACTGCTCCAGAAACTCGGGCGTCACGTCGGGCAGGTAGCCCGATTTATTCTGCCCTCGCGCCGCCTGCATAAACAGCGCCTGCGCCTCGTTCGCGCCGAGGATGCGCTGGGTCATGACCAGCAGGTCCTCGGCATCCACGTGGCTTTCACCCCAGCCCCGCGCGCCCTCGGCATGGCGCAGGATGTTGGCAAACGTCGCGCCCTGCAGCCGCTCCAACGGTTGCGGGAAGGTCAGAAGCGAGCCCGCGAGGAAGGCAATCGTGTTAAGCGACAGGCTCCAGAACACGGCATGCACCAGCGGATCGATCCCCTCGATCCCGAATAGCGCCTGCGGCTTGAGCCAGCCGATCCCGAACGGCCCCTCGGCAAGGACACGCGCGGTAAACAGCCCGTCCGGCCCGAGGCTCGGCAAGAACAGCGTGTACGCCCAGACCGCAAAGCCAATCGACACGCCCAGCGCCGCACCTACCCGTGTCGCACCGCGCCAGAACAGGCCACCCAGCAACGCGGGCAACACCTGTGTCACCCCGACAAACGCAATCAGCCCCATGGCCGCCAGCGCCGAGCCCCCGCCCGATACGCGGTAATAGATGTACCCCAGCGCCAGCACCCCGGCGATCGAGATCCGCCGCGCCAGCAGCACGATCCCTCGCACATCCCCCGACAGCTTGGCCCCCTCGCCCTGCGTCGACAGCCAGATCGGCAGGACGATGTGGTTCGACACCATCGTCGACAGCGCCAGCGAGGCCACGATGACCATCGACGTCGCCGCCGAAAACCCGCCGAGGAACGACAGCATCGCCAGCCCGCCCTGCTCGAACTGCAGCGGGACGGTCAGGACGAACAGGTCCGGGTTCGCATCCGCAGGCATGACGGACAGGCCGACAACCGCAATCGGCAGCACGAAAAGCGAGATCAGAAACAAATATGCCGGAAACGCCCAACTTGCCGTGGCGAGGTGCGACTCGTCCGAGTTCTCGACCACCAGCACGTGGAACATCCTCGGCAGACACAGAAACGCGGCGCCCGCGAGGAACGTCATCGTCAGCCACCGCTCGGGCCGCATATCCCAATTCGCGGCCGAGCTTTCGGCGATCCCCCGCATCGCCTCCCCCGGTCCGCCTGCGACGCCCCAGACGACGAAGACCCCCACGGCACAAAGCGCCACGAGCTTCACGACGGCCTCTACCGCGATGGCGATGACCACGCCGTGGTGCCGCTCGTTCACATCCAGATTGCGCGTCCCGAAGATCACGGCAAACAGCGCCAGCCCGGCTGCCACCCAGAACGCCGTCAGCGGGTTCCCTTCGCCTGGCAACGCAAACGCGTCGAAGGCCAGCGTCACTGACTGCAACTGCAGCGCGATATACGGGGTCGTGCCCACCACGGCGAGGACCGTGACCAGCACCCCCATCAGCGTCGACTTGCCATAGCGGGACGAGATCAGGTCAGCGATCGACGTCAGCCGCTCTGAGCGTCCGATCCGCACCAGGCGCCGCAACAGCACCCACCAGCCGATCATCACCAGCGTCGGGCCGAGGTAGATCGTCATGAATTCCAACCCTGACCGCGCCGCGTTGCCGACGGCACCGTAGAACGTCCAGCCGGTGCAATAGATCGACAGCGACAGGGTATAGACCCAAGGGCTCCGCAACCACGCGCTCCGGCCCGCCTTGGCGCGTTTTTCGGCGGCGAAGGCCACGATGAACAGCAAGCAGGCATAGCCCAGGCACACCGCGAGCAGCAGGTTGAACGACATCAAACGTCGTCACCTTCCGACTGGCGCAGCCGCCGCGCGATCACGAAGGCGAGCACGATCAGCACCAGCCACGCCCCGAACAGATACGCCACACCTGATGTGGTGCTGCTTTCCCGGGCCCAGAGTACGGGGAATGCGAAGATCGACACGCCGAACACCGGCAGCAGCCGCGCGGCATCGATCAGGCGACGGCGGCGATAGGTCCGCCGTTCCACGAAGATCGTGCGCTCAGGCGGTCTCATGCGCTTTCGGGGCGTTCGGTTGGCACCAACTCCCGCACGGCGTCGACGACTTCGGCGTTCGAGAATGGCTTTGTCATGAACCGGCTGACGCCCATGCGCTCTGCCAGTTCGCGGTCCTTCGACTGACCCCGCGCCGTCAGCATCAGGATCGGCAAATCCCGTGTTGCGTCAGCGGCGCGCAGGTCGGCCAGAATGTCGAAGCCCGACCGGTTCGGCAGCATCGCGTCCAGGATCACCAGATCCGGCTCCTTGCGGGCCACCGCCTCAAGCGCCGTCGCCCCGTTGGTATGCGTGTCGACAATCCAGCCGTCACGCGACAGCAGGAAGCGGATCGCCTCGATGATGTTCGGTTCGTCTTCGATCAGGAGCACCCGTGATGGCATTCCCGAACTCCTCCCGTTGGCTTTGTATTTTTGTTGTTTTCAGCAAGTATTGCCGATGCCCGGCACCCTGTCAAAACACGACTGCCCACAGGCACCAAAGCGCGGCGAGCTTGTCAGAGCTCGATGAGCGCCCCGTTACTCCACTTGCGACGGATCGGGCAGGATAAGCAGGAAGCACTCAACCAAAGGCGCCTCTCCAAACGCCGCCGCCCGGACGGGGGCACTGACGGCAAGCGCCACAAACCGCTCTCCCGCTTCCACCGTTGCGCGCACGGGGATGAGCGGGCGTGCAAGCGCCTCGTAGATCGGCAGGTCCGGCGCCGCCGACCCGAACCTCGGGATCGAATAGCCCGGGATCGACTTTCGCAGCGTGAACGCCCCCGAAGCATCGCATTGCGCAAACCCGATCAGCCCGGCGCCCCAGGACAACGGCAACGTCGCGAGTCTGCGGAAGGCTCTTGGCACGCTGGTGTCAAACCGCTCGGCCAGCGCCAGGGGGTCAGGCCCCACGGCATCCACCGCCTCACGCAGCCGCGCCAGCGGGATGCGCTCGGCATCCGCGCGATAGCGCTGAAGGAACGCCGCAGCCGTCGCGCGTGAGACATCGGACGTGAAGCCCGGATCGTCTGCCAGCAGGTCCTCCGGCGACGGCGCAAGCGCCCGCTCCAGCTCGGCCACATGCCAGTCGCGGGCGGTTAGCCAATCCTCCAACTCATCCTGCGGCGCCCGGTCACTCACTGCGGTGCCTTCTTCGGCCTCCAGCCAGCCCACAAGCTCCCCCGCCGCGTCGCTCAAGCGGCGGCTGTCCTCAAAAATGTTCCGCAAAAAGCGGGCCTGCCAATCCGGCTCCACATCGTCCTGTGCGAGGATGCTCGCGGTCGAGCGGATCGAGGTCACCATCGACAATACGTCATGCAGCGCGCCCGACAGCGCGGGGTCGTGAACAATGCGGTCATTAAGCTCCGCCACCGTCCGCTCCAGCTTCTCGATCCGCGCAGACTGTTCTGCCGTCATTGCCGCCCAACCGGGAAAGCGCCCCGCAAATTCCTCGACCCGCTGCGCTTCATCCTCAACCAGCGCCGCCCGCTCCGCCGCGCCTCGCAACCCGTCGAGCAGCGCATGATCTGCCCCCTCGCTCAGCGCCTGCGGCTCTACCTCCAGCTCACTCGCAATGCGCAGCAAAAGCTTGCCGCCAATGCGCCGCCGGTTGTGCTCAATCAGGTTCAGGTAAGACGGAGAGATTCCGCATAGCTTCGCGAGCGCGGCCTGCTTTAGCCCCCGATCCACCCGCCGTTCGCGAATGCGACTGCCGGTCAGATGCGGCTTCATCGGTGGAATTTTCCTGTAAACTTCAAGGGCCTCACCCCGTAATAGCAAAGAATTTTACAAACTGCCCGCCGGGCATGTCGAAGCATTTACAAGAAAACCCCGCGTTTCAAGTGACTTGTTGAGTTGTTTTCCGCAGTGGGGCGATAATGTGGCAGCCCGCATCGGGCGCCCCCGCTGCTTTGAGCAGTGGCTGGGAGGAGAAAAGGGAGAACATACATGTCTCAATCAAAACTGACGCGCCGCGGCCTTCTGCGGACGTCGGCAGTCGCGGGCGCTGGCCTGGCGGTGCCGACGATCTTCACCGGCGCAGCGTGGTCGGACGCCCACTCGGGCTTCACGAATGCGCCGCAGGGTGACACCGTAACGCTTGGCTTCAACGTGCCCCAGTCCGGCCCCTACGCAGACGAGGGCGCCGACGAACTGCGCGCCTACGAACTCGCGGTCGAGCACCTGAACGGCGGCGGCGACGGCGGGATGATCCCGACGTTCTCGTCCAAGACGCTGGAAGGCAACGGGATCCTCGGCAAGAAGGTTGAGTACGTCACGGGCGACACGCAGACCAAGTCAGACGCCGCCCGCGCGTCGGCCCGGTCGATGATCGAAAAAGACGGCGCCATCATGATCACCGGCGGCTCGTCCTCGGGCGTGGCCGTGGCCGTGCAGGCCCTGTGTCAGGAAGCCGGCATCATCTTCATGGCGGGTCTCACCCATTCCAACGACACGACGGGTAAGGACCGGAAAGCCAACGGCTTCCGCCACTTCTTCAACTCGTACATGTCGGGTGCCGCGCTCGCGCCGATTCTGGCGGCGAACTATGGCACGGACCGGAAGGCCTATCAC
>JBCCXY010000053.1:0-23281 GCA_039190895.1 Pseudomonadota bacterium
CACGGCATCTCGAAAGCGCTACAGCTTTACGATCCGTCGCTGCGCGGCGCGCTCAAGGCTGCCGGGTTCCTCACCCGCGACAGCCGCGTTGTGGAGCGGAAGAAATACGGTAAGGCGAAGGCCCGGAAGAGCTTCCAGTTCTCCAAGCGCTAAAGCACCCGAGATATGCGAAAGGCCCGTCCATCCGGCGGGCCTTTTTTGTTGCGCGCCCCGCCATGCGCGGGCCCGCACATTTGGGTTTTCCAGTGCCCGGTTGGGCCATACGCTGCCCGCGACCGGATCAGGAGGCCACCCCATGTCACATCGCGCTCTCACCCAAGGAAACGTCGCCGTCATAACAGGGGGCGCTGCTGGGATCGGCCTCGCCCTTGCCGAAGACTTCGCGGCCGCTGGGTTGCGCATCGCGCTACTGGACCGAACGCAAGACGCGCTCGACTCCGCGGTGGCGCGCCTTGGCGAAATGACTGAGGCACTTGGCATCCTTACCGACGTCTCCCAACCCTCCACGCTCGCAGCGGCCGCGGCTCAAGTCACCGAGCGCTGGGGCGGAACCGACATTCTCGTGGCCAATGCAGGGATCCAGACCGGATCAACGGTGCTTGGTGATGGCCCGGCGTGGGACAACGTGCTGGCTGTCAACCTGCGCGGGGTGATCGATACGGTGCGCGCCTTCGGGCCCGGGATGGTTGCGCGCGGGCGGGACGGGGCGATCATCTGCACCGGCTCTAAACAGGGGATCACGACCCCGCCCGGTGATCCGGCGTACAACGTGGCGAAGGCTGGCGTGAAGGCGTTCACTGAGGCGCTGGCGCATGAGCTTCGCACAACGAAAGACTGCAGAATTACGGCGCATCTGCTTATCCCCGGGTTCGTCTTCACCGGACTCACGTCGCGAGGGCGGACGGAGAAGCCGGACGGTGCATGGACGCCCGAGCAGATGGCGACCTTCGCGGTGGAGCGTTTGCACGCGGGTGACTTCTATATCCTTTGCCCGGACAACGACGTGACGCGCGAGCTTGACGAAAAGCGCATGGCCTGGGCGATCGGCGACATCATCGAGAACCGCCCGGCCTTGTCGCGCTGGCACCCCGATTATGCCGACGCCTTTCAGCGCTTTGTGTCGGGGTAGGTGGTTGGGCGCCATTACAGGTGCCATGTAAACCTTTTGAAAAGGATTAGGGTTTCATTAACCACAACGCGCCTACCGTCTTCCTGCGCCCGTGGTCCGGTCAGTCGAGCGGTCGGTCACGTGGCGCAGAAGGAGACCCTACATGCGCTCTCCTCACGTCTTTGTCCTATGTACCGGCCGCTGCGGCTCGACCACGTTTGCCCGGGCCTGCAGCCATTTCACCAACTACACTGCGGGGCACGAGACGCGGACGGCGCGCCTCGGGGCAGATCGGTTTGACTATCCGCGACATCACATTGAGGCCGACAATCGACTGACCTGGCTCCTAGGTCGACTGGACCGCCATTTTGGAGAGGCGCCGCTGTACGTGCACCTGCGACGCACACCCGGGCGGACCATCGACAGCTTCGCGCGGCGTTCGACCGGGGGGATCATGCGGGCCTATCGCGGGGACGGAATCCTGATGGGTCTCGAAGAGACGGACATGTCGCGGGTGGCGGCGGATTACGTGGACACAGTCACGACGAATGTGGAGCTGTTTCTGGCGCGCAAGCCCCACGTGATGGATATGCGGCTGGAGCATATGCAGCAGGATTTCCCGGATTTTTGCGACAGGATTTCGGCGCAAGGCGACCTGGATGCCGCGCTGGCCGAATTCTCGATCCGCCACAACGCGACGCCCAAGCGGACACCGCGCCGAAGCCTGCGCGCGCGACTGCGGCGCGTGTTGCCGCGGCAGGAACCTGCGGCCGAGGCCTGGGGGCGGTAGGGGCCGCTCGTCGCGCTCTAACAAGCGCGCCTCGCTATGAGAGCGGGTGATCAACGCGTCAGGCCACGTTGCGGGCGACGTCGAAGCTGGTGCGCATGAACTCGGCAAAGGCGTTCGCTGCGGGGGGCAGGTCGACATTCACCGCCCAGGCGAGGCCGACGTCCATCGTCGGCACAGGAGTGGCAAGGTCGACCGCCTCGACCCGCAGGCCTTCCAGCGACCATGGGCGGTAGACCATGTCGGACAGGATCGTGACTCCCATGCCGCTGGCAACCATGGAGCGCACCGCTTCGACAGAGGACGTGCGCATCAGCGTTCTGGGCCGTACACCCGCCTGGTTCCAGTACCGCTGCGCCGTGTTCGACGCCTCGTCGACCGTCAGCATGATGTAAGGCTGCGTTGCCACATCGCTGAGCGACAGGCCCTCGCGCCCCAGAAACTCGTGCCGCGCCGACAGCCAGAGGCGGCGGGACGAGCGGATGAGCGTTTCGTAGGCCAGCCCCTCCTGATCGGCGATGTTGGAGGTCAGGAGGACCGCGATGTCGTACTGGCCCGACGGAAGGCCAGATTCGATCTCGGTCCGGCTTGCTTCGACCGGCAGCAGTTCCACCCCCGGGTAGTAGCGTTTGAAGCGCTCCAGATGCTGCGGCAGGAAGTAGCCCGCGACGGTATAGGTCATCACGATCCGCAGCTTGCCGCTGAGCGTGTTGCGGATGGAGCGGGGCGCATGCAGCGCTTCGTCTACGGTGGCGAAGATGCGGTGTGCGTGCTGGAGGAAGATCGTGCCGTCATGGGTCAGCGACACGCCCCGCACATGGCGGCGGAAGAGGGGGCAGCCGACGATGTCTTCAAGCTGGCGAATGGCCGTCGTGATGGCGCTTTGCGAGACGTTCAGGTCCCGCGCAGCGCGAGAGACCTGGCCTGCATTCGCAGCGGCGATGAAGTAGCGGATCTGGCGAAGGGAGGGTTCCATCGGAATTCCAGATTTCTGGTATTGGAAATTCTGGGGGCAATGCTGAGCGAACCGCGTTGACCTGTCAATTGCGAATGCGGACGAGGAAACGTTGAAACATCAGGGGTTTGACGACCAAGCGTGTCGGACCCTTCTGAGAGGAGAGCGGCGGAGGATTAGCACAACCGCATCGGAAAATCAGATAATCAATCCGTTTACTTTGAATTTGTCATATCGCGACCGCGCACTCAGTCTCTTGGGTCAGAGGCTTGGCCGCTGCGGCCAGCACGTCCAACTGAGATAAAACGGGGAGACGTTTCCATGAAATTCAGAGACATTGCCGTGACGAGCGTGTCGGCCCTGGCCCTGTCGTCAGCCGCCGCGTTTGCCGAAGACTGGTTCCCTTACGCCGTCGAAAGCTGGGAGCCCGCGTTCGACATGTCGAGCCCGCGCACGTCGGTTGACTATGTGCCGCTTGAGGCGGCGAGCCAACCCTGGGAAATCTGCGTGTCCTTTCCGCATATGAAGGACGCCTATTGGCTGGGCGTGAACTACGGCGTCGCGTCCGAGGCGGAGCGTCTGGGCGTCAAGATGCAGCTTGTCGAGGCGGGCGGGTACACCGAGCTCAACACTCAGATCAGCCAGATCGAAGATTGCGTGGCCGCTGGCGCCGACGCGGTGGTGATCGGCGCGATCTCGTTCGACGGGCTGAACAACGTGGTCAGCGAGATCCGCGGGCAGGGCATCCCGGTGATCGACGTGATCAATGGCATGTCGTCGCCGGAACTTAGCGC
Source organism: Pseudomonadota bacterium (assembly GCA_039190895.1). Taxonomy (GTDB): domain Bacteria; phylum Pseudomonadota; class Alphaproteobacteria; order Rhodobacterales; family Rhodobacteraceae; genus Ovoidimarina. The sequence goes on from JBCCXY010000053.1 coordinate 3,645, forward strand.
GAAGTCGCTGGTGTCTTTCGGTGAGATGGGCGCCAAGGCCGGTGAATTCCTCGCCAGCGCGCACCCCGATGGCGACGCGGTGCAGGTCGCGTGGTTCCCGGGACCTGCGGGTGCTGGCTGGGTCGAGGCGGGCAACACCGGCTTCCTCGGCGCGACCGAAGGCGCGGCGATCGAGGTCGTGGACACCTTCTATGGCGACACCGGCAAGGAAGCGCAGTCGAACCTCGTGGAAGACGCGTTGGAGACCTATCCCGACCTTCAGTACATCGTCGGCACAGCCGTCACGGCGGAAGCCGCCGTCCCGATCCTGCGGGCGCGCGGGCTGACGGATCAGGTGAAGGTCGTGTCCTACTACTTCACCCCCGGCGTGGATCAGGGCATCTCGCGCGGGCAGATCCTTGCGGCGCCCACGGATTCCACCGTGATCCAGGGCCGGATCGCTATCGACCAGGCGGTGCGCATCCTTGAGGGTGAGGAGTACTTCCAGCATGTCGGCCCCGCGCTGTATGTGGTGACGACCGACAACCACGGCGAGTTTGACCCGTCCTCGACGCTGGCGCCCGCTGGCTTCAGTCCGGTGTTCCGCGTCGAATAATGGCGACGCCCGCCCCCCTTCTGGCCACCCGGGGCCTGACCAAGGATTACCCCGGGGTGCGCGCGCTCGACACGGTCGATTTCGACCTACGGGCGGGCGAGGTTCACGTGCTGTTCGGTGAGAACGGGGCGGGCAAGTCGACGCTGATCTCCATGCTGTCCGGCGCGAACTCTCCCAGCGCCGGGCATATCGAACGCGACGGCCAGGTCGTCGCGTTCAACTCCGTCCATGACGCGCGGGAGCAGGGCGTGTCGGCGGTGTTTCAGGAGTTCTCGCTCGTGCCGCAGATGACGGTGGAGCAAAACCTGTTCCTCGGCGCCGAGCTCCGGCGAGGGGTCTTCCTCAACTCCGGTGAGATGCGGCGGGAGGCAAAGCGGATCCTTGAGGATCTGGCCTTCGACCTCGACCCGGCGCGGAAGGTGCAGCACCTCAGCCGCGCCGAGCAGCAGATGGTCGAGATCGCGAAGGCGTTCCGCTCGGACCTGTCGGTGCTGATCCTGGATGAGCCGACAGCGAGCCTGACCGACCACGAAACCGACCAGCTGTTCCGGCTGGTCGAAGACCTGACGGCGCGAGGCGTCGGGATCATATACATCACCCACCGCATGGCCGAGATCCACCGGATCGGCCACCGCATCACGGTGCTGCGAGACGGCAAATACATCGCGACGATCAACGCCGACGAGGCGGACGAAGACCGCCTTGTCGAGCTAATGACAGGCCGCGAAGTGGGCGCGATTTTCCCGCAGATCAACCTTGAGGCGCCGGGCGAGGATGTCCTGAGCCTCGACGGCGTCACCACGGCAACCGGCAGCGTGATTGACGTGTCGATGAACGTCCGGACAGGCGAAATCGTCGGCCTCGCAGGCCTCGTCGGGTCCGGCAAGTCCGAGGCGATGCAGGCCGCGTTCGGGGCGCTGAAGGTGTCGGGCGGGCAGGTGCGCTACAAGGGCCGCGATGTGACCGGCCACTCGCCCGGGGCGGCGATCCGAGACGGGTTTCTGTACCTCCCCGCCGACCGGCATGACGAGGGGCTGATGATGGTCCGCCCGGTGCGCGAGAACATGGCGCTGGCGTCGCTCGACGTGCCACCTTTCCGGCGCGGGATCTTCCTCAACCGCAAAGGGGAGCGGAAGATCGTCCGCGAACTGGCGGAGCAGTTGAACCTGTCGCCCAACCAGCCCGAGCGGGCGGTGGACCACTTCTCGGGCGGCAATCAGCAGAAAGCGATGCTTGCCCGTAGCCTGACGCGGCACGTAGACCTCGTGGTCTTCGATGAGCCGACGGTCGGCGTCGACGTGGGCACGCGGCAGGCGATCTATCAGTTCATCGTCGACCTCGCAGGCGCAGGAACGGCGGTCGTCATCGTCTCATCCGATCTGCCGGAGATCCTGAACCTGGCCAGCCGCGCCTACGTCTTCTACCGGGGGCGTATCCAGACGGAGTTGGTCGGCGGCGACCTGACGGAGGAAAACGTGCTGGCCAACTTTTTCGAGAAGGAGAGCGCGTGATGGCAGGCGATTGGCTGAAGCGGCTGTTCGTGCGGCTGGGCATCCTGCCGTTCCTGCTGGTGATCGCGGTCATCGTGTTTTCGCTGATGTCGGACAACTTCCTGACCGGGCGGAACCTCATGAACGTGCTGCGGCAGTCGGTGTACCTGACCATCGTCGCGCTGGGGCAGATGCTTGCGCTGCTGACGGGCGGGTTCGACTTGTCCGTGGGCACGATCCTCGCGCTCGCGTCGGTCGTGGGCGCGATGGTGATGGCGTCGGTCTATGCGGCGATGCCCGAAGCGGTGTTCCTCGCGATCTCGCTTGGCTTCCTCGCGGGCGTCCTCGCCGGGTCCATGGTCGGCGTTGCAAACGCCGTTGGCGTTGCATTCTTCAACGTCTCGCCCTTCATGATGTCGCTCGGCATGGCGTCTGTCGGCTTCGGGATTGCGCTGTATCTGACGGGCGGCGTTCCGGTCTACGGGATGCCCGTTCAGTTCGGCGACACCTTTGGCTTCGGCACCCTATTCGGCGTACCCACGCCTGTGTGGGTGGCAGCCCTGCTGATCCTACTGCTGTGGGTGCTGCTCTACCGCACGCCCTATGGCCGCTATTTCTACGCGGTCGGCGGTAACGCCAAGGCCGCGCGGCTGTCGGGGATCAACGTCCGGGGCACGCTCTTCGCCACCTACGTTCTCTGCGCCGCGCTGGCAGCCACCGCCGGGATGCTCCTGACCGCGCGGCTCGACACGGGCGAGGCCAACATCGGCGCCTCCATGCCGCTCGAAAGCATCGCCGCCTGTGTCATCGCGGGCGTCTCCTTGCGCGGCGGGATCGGGCGGCTGGAGAACGTCGTGCTCGGCGCGCTGTTCATCGGGCTCGTGCAGAACGGCATGAACCTCGCGCGGATCGAAAGCTACCTGCAGACCGTCGTCCTCGGCGCGCTGTTGATCCTGGCGGTGATCGCCGACCAAATCCGGCTGCGCTATGTCGCGTCGCTGAAAGACTGATAGGGGAGGAACCTATGGCTGATCTGAACTGCGACATGGGCGAAAGCTTTTCGCTGTACCACATGGGCAATGATGCCAACCTGATGCCCTATATCGACCAGGCGAACATCGCCTGCGGCTTTCACGCGAGCGACCCGAACCACATGCGGACGACCGTTGAACTGGCGGTCAAGCATGACGTCCGCATCGGGGCGCATGTGTCCTTGCCGGACCTTGCGGGGTTCGGGCGGCGTGAGATGAAGATCGATGAGGAAGAGATGCTGAACATCGTCCTCTACCAGATCGGCGCGCTGGATGCGTTCTGCAAGCAGGCGGGGACGACGCTGGCCCATATCAAGCCGCACGGCGCGCTCTACGGGATGGCTGCCCGGCAAGAGGGCACGGCGCGGGCGATCGCGCGGGCCTCCGTGATCTACGACCTGCCGGTGATGGGCATCGCGGGGACGCTGCATGAGACGATCTACGGCGAAGAGGGCGCCGGGTTCATCGCGGAATTCTTTGCCGACCTCGATTACAGCGACGAGGGCGGTCTGATCATCACCCGCTCGCATGACGCCGTGGACCCCGGCCTCGCCGCCGAACGCGCCCGCCGCGCGGTGAAGGAGGGCTCGCTGATCTCCGTCGGCGGGAAGAGCCTGCCCGTGCGGGCCGAGACGGTCTGCATCCACTCTGACACGCCGAATTCCGAAGACATCGCCAAGGCCGTCAGCGCCGCGCTGTCGCAGCTTGAAGCCGCTTGAGCCCCAAAGGAGACCCAACATGGCACATGAGATCAAATCACCGATCCCGGGGACGTTCTATCGCAAGCCCTCGCCCGATGAGCCGGCATTCAAGGAGGTCGGCGACAGCGTGGCCAAGGGCGACACCATCGGGCTGGTCGAGGTGATGAAAACCTTCCACGAGGTCAAGGCCGACGGCGACGGCACCGTCGCGTCTTTCGAGGCCGAGGATAACGAGCCGGTCATGGCCGGGCAGGTGCTGGTGGTGCTCAGCTGATGCCGATCAAGAAGCTTCTGACCGCCAACCGGGGGGAGATTGCCGTGCGCGTGATCCGCGCTGCGCGGGATCTGGGGATTGCGACGGTACAGGTCCACTCCGCCTCCGATGCCGAGATGCTGGCGGTGCGGATCGCGGATGAGGCGGTGGACATCGGCCCGCCGCAGGCCGCGAAGTCGTACCTCAACACCGACGCGATCCTCGCCGCCGCGAAGGAGACGGGGGCGGATGCGATCCATCCCGGCTATGGGTTTCTGTCCGAGAATGGCGCCTTCGCGAAGGCGGTAGAGGCGGCGGGCCTGATCTTCGTCGGCCCCTCGGGCGACACGATCGACCTGATGGGCGACAAGGCCGCCGCCCGTGTTCAGGCGGCCAAGGCGGGCGTCCCGACGGTCCCCGGCAGCGACGGCGTCATCGCTGACATGGACGAGGCGGCGACCCTCGCCGCCGAGATCGGCTTTCCCGTCATGATCAAGGCTGCCGCCGGTGGCGGAGGGCGGGGTATTCGCATCGCAGAGGATGCCGAAAGCTTCCGCAAGCTGGCGCCTCAAGCCTCGTCCGAGGCGAAGGCGGCCTTCGGGGATGGCGGCATCTACATCGAAAAGGTCATTGAGAAGGCTCGGCATATCGAGGTTCAGATCCTCGCAGACGGCACCGATGCGATCCATTGCTGGGAACGGGAATGCTCCCTCCAGCGCCGCCGTCAGAAGGTCTGGGAAGAGGCGCCGTCGACTGCCCTCGATCAGGCAACGCGCGAGAAGCTGTGCCAATCCGCCGCCGACCTTGCCCGTTCGGTCGGGTATCGCGGGGCAGGGACGGTTGAGTACCTCTACGACGACGCCACCGGCGCATTCTACTTCATCGAGATGAACACCCGCATCCAGGTCGAGCACCCGGTGACCGAGATGATCACGGGCCTCGACCTCGTGGCCGAGATGATCCGCATTGCGGGCGGCGAACCCCTGCGTTTCACGCAGGATCAGATCGCCAGCCGGGGCCACTCCATCGAAGTGCGCCTGAACGCCGAGGATCCGGCCAACAACTTCATGCCCTTCCCTGGCGCCATCGAGGCGCTCGACGTGCCGACGGGGCCGGGGGTGCGGTTCGACCACATGCTCTACCAGGGCTACCAGGTGCCGCCGTTCTACGATTCGCTCCTCGGCAAGCTCATCGTCCACGGCGAGACGCGCGAGGCCGCCATGGCCCGCCTGTCCCGCGCGCTCACGGAACTCCGCATCGACGGCCTTGCCACCACCGCGCCGCTGTTCGAGGCGCTGCTAAAGGCCGACGACGTCCGCACCAACACGGTCCACACCAAGTGGCTGGAACCATGGCTCGACGCCAATGTCGACACACTGAAACCAAGGATGGAGGGAGACACAGCCGCATGACGTGCCGATACACATTTGGCGGGGACGAGCACATATTCGTCGAGGTCGACGATGCGATGTCGCTTGAGGCCTTCTTCGTCTCCCTCGCCATCACCAACGCCGTCCGCGACGCCAAGATCGACGGCGTGACCGAGATCTGCCCCGCCAACGCGTCCTTCCAGATCAAGTTCGACCCGGATGTGATCCATCCCGACACCCTGATGGGCATGCTGAAGGAGATGGAGAAGGACGCCGAGCAGGCGGAATCGAAGCTCAACACCCGGATCATCGAGATCCCTGTGCACTATCAGGACCCGTGGACGCACGAGACGCTGATGCGCTTTCGCGAGCGCCATCAGGATCCGAACGCGACGGATATCGAGTATGCCGCGCGGATCAACGGCTATGACGACGTGGCCGCGTTTATCGAGGCGCATTCGGGCGCGCCGTGGTTCGTGTCGATGGTGGGCTTTGTGTCGGGGCTGCCTTTCCTCTACCAGATGGTTGACCGGCCGCGCCAGATCGAGGTGCCGAAGTACCTGCGCCCCCGGACGGACACGCCGAAGCTGACCGTGGGCTATGGCGGCTGCTTCTCGTGCATCTATTCGGTGCGCGGGGCGGGCGGGTACCAGATGTTCGGAATCACGCCGATGCCGATCTTCGATCCGCAGCAAGAAGTCAGCTACCTCAAGGACTTTATGGTCTTCTTTAAGCCGGGCGACATCGTGAAGTGGAAGCCGATCAGCCGTGAGGAATACGACACGGCGGTCGAAGACGTGCAGGCCGGGCGGTTCGAGCCGCGCATCCGCGACGTCGTCTTCGACCTCGAAGCCTTCAACGCCGACATCGACGGCACCAACGCGAATCTGATGGAGGCCCTCTATGCCGGTTAATGTCATCTCAGCGGGCATCCTGACGACCATTCAGGACCTCGGGCGCCCGGGGTATTACCACCTCGGCATCCCCATCGGCGGCGCGATGGATCGCCTTGCGATGCGGGCGGCCAACATGCTGGTCGGCAACCCGGAGGACGCGGCGGGGCTGGAATGCGTGTTCATGGGGCCGGAGCTGGAATTCACCGAGGACGCCACCGTCGCCGTCTGCGGCGCGGACCTTCCGGCAAAGGTGAACGGGACGGAGCAACCGGGCTGGACGGCCTTTGACATGAAGGCAGGCGACGTCCTGTCGTTCGACTTCCTGCGCGGTGGGGCAAGGGGCTACATCGCCATCTCGGGCGGCATCGCGACGCCCCCGGCGCTTGGCAGCCGCTCGACCTACGCCATCGGCGCGTTGGGTGGGTACGAGGGCCGGGCGATCCAACCCGGAGACACGCTGCCGCTGGGGCCGGACAAGGCCTCGAGTCGTGCAGGAAAGTCGGTACCTGAGGCGATGCGGCGCGGGCCGGGCTCCAGCGCGGAGTTGCGGATGCTGCCGGGGCTCTACTGGCACCGGATCACCGAGGCGGCGCAGAAGGCGTTCTTCGCCGACACCTGGAAGGTGGCGAACGAGGCGGACCGCATGGGCTACCGCTTTCAGGGCGGCCAACCGATGGAGTTCGTGGAGCGGGAGCAGCCCTTCGGTGCCGGGTCGGACCCGTCGAACATCACCGACGCGTGCTATCCCTATGGCTCCGTGCAGGTGCCCAGCGGGACCGAGCCGATCATCCTCCACCGCGACGCGGTGTCGGGCGGCGGGTACTTCATGATCGGCACGATCATCGCCGCCGACATGGATCTGATCGGCCAGCTTCAGCCCAACACCGAGACACGTTTTGTCGAGGTCGACATGGCAGCAGCGCTGGACGCACGGGCGGAGCGGAAGGCGACGCTCGCCTCGATCCGGGACGCGGTGACCTGAACAAAGGTGCGCTGAAGCGCACCCTACGTAGTGTGTGCATATATGCGCACCGTTCCCAGGCGAAACAATTTCAAGGGAGGACCCACAGTGTCCGACACTCTCACCTCACCATTCCGAACGGCGCTGGGGCGGCCCAGCCTAACGAAATCCGTCCTGATGGTCATTGCGGGCAGCCTGCTCCTGACCCTGTCGGCCAAGGTCCAGGTGCCGTTCTTCCCAGTTCCGATGACGATGCAGGTCCTTGTCGTCCTGCTGATCGGCGCGGCCTATGGACCGAAGCTCGCCGGGGCGACGCTCGCCACTTATCTGATGCAGGGCGCGGTGGGTCTGCCAGTCTTCGCCGGGACGCCCGAGAAGGGGATTGGCCTCGCCTACATGGTCGGGCCGACGGGCGGGTACCTGCTGGGCTTCCTCGTCGCCGCCATCGCCGTGGGCTGGATGGCTGAGCGCGGCTGGGATCGCGGCCCGGTGCGGATTGCCGTCGCAGGGCTAGTGGGTTTGGTGGCGATCTATGCCATCGGTCTTGCCTGGCTGGGCGCGGTCGTCGGCTGGGACCAGCCCGTCCTGACTTGGGGCCTCTGGCCGTTCCTGCCCGCTGAGGCGCTGAAGTTGGCGCTGATGGTCGTCATCGTCCATCTGGGCAACTCGGCATTGCGCCGCTGATGGCGGGTGAGGGCACCGCGGTCGGCACCGTGCTAATCGAGAACGATCGCGTGCGCGTCACCGAGTGGTCGTTTTCCAAGGAGGGCGACAATACCGGCTGGCACCGGCACGAGTATGACTACCTGGTGGTGCCATTGTTCGACGGGCAGTTGCGGATTGAGGGGCCGGATGGCGAGGTCACCCTGGCGGATATGCAGAACGGAGTGCCGTACTTCCGCAAGCTCGGGGTTGAGCATGATGTGATCAGCGCCAACCCGTTTCCCTGCCGGTTCATCGAGCTGGAGTTGCTGGCCGAGTCGCGCTGACCCAGCGTAGGCACAACGCTCGTGTGGAGGCGGAAAATGGTATTTTCCGTTACGATTTCTTCCAGAAATCGGCCCCGGGGGCATTGTTGCACGCGGCCAATTCCTCTGGCGTGTCGATGTCTTGCAGCAGGTTTGGGGGCATTTGGATTAACGAGCTCTGAGGCAGTGTTCGCAGAATGGATTGTGCGCCGGTGTCACCTTCGACGGCTGTGAGGGCGCTGAAAAGGTCTGCCGGGAAGCAGGCAGGGGGCATTCGTCTTTGGCCGTCGGTTGTGGCGACGGGCACGCTATGGTCGAGAATGTTGCTGAGATGCGAGGGTGTGATGAACGGCATGTCGCCGAGGACGACGAGTGCTCTTGTAACGCCCAACTCTTCTGCGCGCTGTATGCCGGTGCGGAGGCTGTCGGCCTGTTCGGGCACGTCCGTTTCGGGGCGGACAACGTCAAACGCATCCAGCAGTGCCGCGACATCCGGATCGACCGTCACGGCAATCAGGTGATCGCACTCCGCCTCCGCGAGCGCAGCGGCAGCGTGGGTCACTAAAGGGCGTCCGTGTAATTCTGCCAACAGTTTGTTCTGCGCGCCAAACCGGCGCGAGGCCCCGGCAGCGAGCAGGATGCCCGCGTTTGTCATGCAGCCTGTGCCATTGCCTTCGCAAGCACCTCTGCCAGAACCGAGACCGCCAGCGTCCCGGAGTCGCGGGCCGAGGGGATCAGGCCCACCGGGCCGTGCAGCCGGGCGCGTTGGCCTTCCGGCACACCCATCCCCTCCAGCATCAGCAGGCGTGCGTCTCGGGCGCGTTGGCTGCCCTGGGCGCCGATGTAGAACGCGGGCGTTTGCAGGGCGCCTTCGAGGATTGGCGGCTCCCACTCGTGGTCATGGAAGAATAGGATGACCGCCGTTCGGTCGTCGGTGGCGAGGTCGTCGGGATAGGTCTGCGTCTTGAGGTGGCGGATCTCGCACCCCGAGGCCTGGGCCTCCGCCAGCGTTTCAGTGTCCGGCGACAAAAGCATGTTGGGGTAGCCCGCCGACTGGACGAGCCCGGCAAAGGTACTGGCCTCCGGCCCTTTGCCGAAGACGAGGAAGCGCAGGTCCGGGTCGAAGCGCACGTGCAGGATGTCGCCATCGCGCCCGGTCTCGCCCGTTTCAAGCAGGCGCATGGCGCCGGTGTCGATCCCGATCTCCAGCGTGCAGGGCACCCGGGCCGCGCGCCGGTCGGTCAGGTCTTTTAGCACCGCCCGATCGGGCTCGGGCAGAAGAAGGATGTCGAGGCCGCCGCCACACGGCAACTGGATGTCCAGAAACGGCGACCCGCGTCCGTAGCGGATCAGCTTCGGGCCCCCGGCCTTCTGCGCCTCCAGTGCATGCAGGGTGATGTCGGATTCGACGCAGCCGGAGGACAGTGTGCCCACCCGGTCGCGGGGACCAAGCACGGTCATCGTCGCCCCGACCGGGCGGTAGGACGGCCCCTCGACCCCGGCGATAACGGCGAGCACGCCGTCTGTGCCCTCGGCAAGAAGGGCGGTGATCGGGTCACGGGTCGGGCGGTCGGTCGGGTTGATCAGCATGGGTCCTCCGGACCGGTAGAATGTGCGCTTCGACAGGACGGCGCAAGATGTGCAGGTGGACACGCCCCGAGGTGCCACATATGTCTTGCCCCGAAGCAATGCCCAGAAAAAGTGAGCAGACGTGCCCGATCTTCCCGGAAGCATAGACCAGACAATCGCCGCGCTGGACGGTCAGAATTACGTTTGTGATCGCGGCCTCGGGACGGTGGCGTATCTGTCGCTGAAGCTAGGCAAGCCGCTGTTTCTGGAGGGCGAGGCCGGGGTCGGGAAGACCGAGATCGCCAAGGCGCTGGCGGCGGCGTTGGGGCGGCGGTTGATCCGGCTGCAATGCTATGAGGGGCTGGATGCGGCCTCGGCGATCTACGAATGGAACTTCGCGGCGCAGATGATCGCGATCCGAACCGCCGAGGCGGCCGGCGAGGCGGACCGCGCGGCTCTGCAGGTGGAACTGTTCTCGGAAGACTACCTGATCCGCCGCCCGTTGCTGGAGGCGCTTGCGCCCCATCCGGAAGGGCCGCCGGTGCTGTTGATCGACGAGGTCGACCGCACGGATGAGCCGTTCGAGGCGTTCCTGCTGGAGCTTCTGTCGGACTTTCAGGTCACCATCCCAGAACTCGGTCCCGTGCGGGCAGATGCGCCGCCCATCGTCGTGCTGACGTCAAACCGGACGCGAGAGGTGCACGATGCGCTGAAGCGGCGGTGTCTGTACCATTGGGTCGATTATCCGGCCTTCGCACGGGAGCTTGAGATCCTGCGCGCCCGTGTGCCCGAGGCGACCGAAACGCTGTCGTCCGAGATCGTGGCCTTCGTCCACGCGCTGCGGAACGAGGACCTGTTCAAGTCGCCCGGCGTCGCCGAAAGCATCGACTGGGCGCGCTGCCTTGTCGCGCTCGACGCCATCGCACTGTCGCCTGAGGTTGTGACCGACACGCTTGGCGCCGTGCTTAAGTATCAGGACGACATGGCACGCATTGCCGGCGCCGAGACGAGCCGCCTGCTGGACGAAGCCAAAGCGGCGCTTCCAGCGTGATCGATGCGCCGGACGGACGGTTGGTCGACAACATCGTCCACTTCGCGCGCGCCCTGCGGAAGGCGGGGATGAAGGTTGGCACGGCGCACGTCGAAACGGCCATTCGCGCGACGGAGGCGGTGGGGTTTAGCAAGCGGGCCGACTTCTATCACGTGCTGCGGTCGACGCTGGTCAGCCGGGCGGACGATCTGGAGGTCTTCCATCAGGTCTTCGCCATGTTCTGGCGCGATCCGGAAATCCTCAAGACGATGGTCCATATGCTGTCGCCGCAACTCGCGAGCGACCCGGAACCCGAAGAGAAGCGCGCGGCCTCAAAGCGCGCGTCGGAAGCGCTCAACGAGACACGGGATCGAGACACACCCGAGACGCCCCCGACTGAGGAGCTGGAGCGAGAGGTGCTTCTCAGTTGGTCAGAGCGCGAGGTGCTGTCGCAAAAGGACTTTGAGCAAATGTCAGCAGCCGAAATGGCCGAAGCCGAGCGTGCCCTGCAAGACATGAGATGGCTGCCCGAGCCCCTCCGCGCCCGGCGCACTAAGGCCGACCAACGTGGACAGCGCCCTGACATCCGCGCGACGCTACGCATGCTGCCCCGGCGGGGCGGCGAGATCGGGCGGCTGGAGCGAAAGTCTCGGCGAGAGCAGTTGCCCGACCTTGTTGCGCTCTGCGATATCTCGGGGTCGATGTCGGTCTACTCGCGCGTGATTTTGCGGTTTTTGCACGCCATGGCGCATGCCCGCGTCAAGCGCTGGGGCAGGGTCAGCGCGTTCACCTTTGGCACGTCGCTAACCAACATCTCGCACGCGCTGCGCCGGCCGGACCCGGACGCGGCACTGAAGGCCATTGGGCAGGAGGCAACCGATTGGGAGGGCGGCACCCGCATCGGACCGGCGTTGGAGCGGTTCAATAAAGACTGGTCCCGCCGCGTTTTGACGCGCGGGGCGGTCGTGCTGTTCATCTCGGACGGGCTGGAGCGGGGCTCTGCCGATCTGCTCGCAAGCCAGACTGAGCGCCTGGCCCTGTCCTCCCGGCGCCTGATCTGGCTGAACCCGCTGCTGCGGTGGGAGGGGTTCACGCCCCGCGCAACGGGGATCCGGACGATCCTGCCGCATGTAGACGCGGTTCACGCCTGCCATTCGCTGGACAGCCTGTCCGACCTGTCCGCGGCGCTTGACGATGGCGGCTTTCACTCTGCCCTGCTCCGCGCGGTGTGACGATACGCCTTACGACCTTAGACGTACGCAGTCCAAAATTGCTTGCGTTGTCATGGCAAGGGGATAGGCTTCGCCGGAGGGCGCAGGTTGACTGTGCTCGAGGGAGAAACTGCATGACGACGACCGGCGCGCATCCTTTTGCCGCCCCGTGGACTCTGATGTTCCGGGTGCCGCTTGCGCTGGCCATGCACCCCACTGCAACTTTCAACATATGTCGAGCCAATCCGACCATTGCAGGTGCCGTGGAATGATGACGCTCAGGACGGGAGTACGGCCGACACCGTAGCGCGCGGGCTTGCCCGCCATATCACAGTCACCCAGGGAGGATTTACGTGACCCAGGTAGCAATCACAGTGAACGGCAAGGCCACCAGCCGCGACGTTCCCGATACAACGCTTCTATCCGACTACTTGCGCGAGGACTTGCGTCTGACCGGCACGCATGTTGGCTGCGACACCAGCCAATGCGGCGCCTGCGTCGTTCTGATTGACGGCAAGGCCGTGAAGGCCTGCACCGCGTTGGCCGTATCACTCGATGGGTCCAAGGTGACGACGGTTGAAGGCCTCGCCAACGGTGCCCTCCACCCGATGCAGGCCGCGTTCAAAGAGCATCACGGCCTCCAGTGCGGCTTCTGCACCCCCGGCATGATCATGAGCGGGATCGACATGATCAACCGCTACAAGGCCGAGGGCCGCACGCTCGACGAAGCGGCCATCCGGCACGAGCTTGAGGGCAATATCTGCCGCTGCACCGGCTACCACAACATCGTCAAGGCCATCGGCGACGCCGCGGCGAAGATGTAGGAGAGATCAACATGAGTGATGGAATTGGCGCCCGCGTCCAGCGGGTCGAAGACAAGCGGTTTCTGACCGGCAAGGGCAAGTACACCGACGACATCCGGATGGAGAACCAGGCCTACGCCGCCTTCGTCCGCAGCCCCCACGGCTCGGCCCGGGTGCGCGGCATCGACGCATCGGCAGCGATGGCGATGGAGGGCGTCGTCGGCGTCCTGACCGGCCCCGAGATGAAGGAAGACGGGATCGGCGACATCATCACCGGCTGGTCGATCACGTCGAAAGACGGCTCGCCCATGCAATGCGGCGTCTGGAACCCGATGGTCACCGAATTGGCCCGCTATGTCGGTGACGCCGTGGCCATCGTGGTGGCCGACACACAAGACCTCGCCCGCATCGCAGCCGAGGCCGTGGTCGTCGACTATGAAATCCTGCCCGCAGCAGTGAACCTTGTCGACGCGCTGAAGGACGGCGCGCATCAGGTGCATGGCAACGTCCCCGGCAACCTGATCTTCGACTGGGAAGTCGGCGACGAAGCGGCAGCGGATGAGGGGCTCGCAAAGGCCACGCATGTCACCGAGCTCGACATCGTGAACAACCGCCTGTCGCCCAACGCGATCGAGCCGCGCTCCGCCGTCGCGATCTTCAACGAGGCCGAGGATCACTACACCCTCTACTCCACCTCGCAGAACCCGCATGTCGCGCGCCTCGTGCTGTCGGCGTTCTACAACGTCGCGCCCGAGCACAAGCTGCGTGTGATCGCCCCCGATGTGGGCGGCGGCTTCGGGTCGAAAATCTATATCTACCCCGAGGAAATCGCCTGCCTCTGGGCGTCGATGAAGCTGAACCGCTCGGTCAAGTGGACGGCCATGCGAACCGAAAGCTTCATGACCGACGCGCATGCCCGCGACCACGTCACCAAGGCGCGGATGGGCTTTGACGCCGACGGCAAGATAACCGGCTTCAAGATCGACACAATTGCCAACATCGGCGCCTATGTGTCGCTCTTCGCCACGGCAACGCCGACCTACCTCTACGGCACGCTGGCGACGGGGACCTACGCGATCCCGGGCGTCTATTGCAACGTGAAGGCCGTGCACACCAACACCGCACCGGTCGACGCGTATCGCGGGGCAGGGCGGCCCGAGGCGACCTACCTGATTGAGCGGATGATCGAGGTTTCCGCCCGCCAGCTGGGCATGGACCCGGCGGAACTACGTCGCAAGAACTTCATCCGTGAGTTCCCATACCAGACACCGGTCCTCCTGCAGTACGACTCCGGTGACTTCGACGCCTGTCTGACCAAAGCGCAGGCACTGGCCGACGTGGCGGGCTTTCCCGCGCGCAAGGCCGAGGCGGCAGCACGCGGGAAGCTGCGCGGTCTGGGCTATTCGACCTTCATCGAGGCGTGCGGCCTTGCGCCGTCAGCGGCGGCGGGCTCGCTCGGGTCAGCCGTGGGTCTGTGGGAAAGCGCCGAGGTTCGCGTGAACCCGGTCGGCACGATTGAAATCCTGACCGGCTGTCACAGCCACGGCCAGGGCCACGCGACGACCTTCTGCCAACTCGCGGCAGAGAAGTTCGGCGTGCCCATCGAGAACGTGAAGCTCGTCCACGGCGACACCGACACCTCGCAGTTCGGGATGGGGACCTATGGCTCTCGCTCCGGCCCGGTGGGGATGTCGGCGGTGCTGAAGGCGCTGGAAAAAGTCGAGGCGAAGGTCAAAAAGATCGTCGCGCACCAGCTTGAGGCGTCCGAGGAAGACATCGTCATCGAGAACGGCGAAGCGTCCGTTGCGGGCACCGACAAGAAGATGGCTTGGCACGAGATCGGCCTCGCCGCCTACATCGCCCACAATCTGCCCGAAGGGATGGAACCCGGCCTGAAAGAGACGTCGTTCTTCGACCCGGTCAACTTTTCGTTCCCGTCCGGCTGCTTCATCTGCGAGGTGGAGGTCGACCCGGACACCGGCAAGACGGACATCATCCAGTTCGTCTCAGCGGACGACTTTGGCGTCATCATCAACCCGATGATCGTCGAAGGGCAGGTCCATGGCGGCGTCACGCAGGGCATCGGCCAGGCCCTGACCGAGCGTGTGGTCTACGACGAAAGCGGCCAGCTCGTGACGGGGTCGTACATGGACTACACGATGCCGCGCGCCGACGATGTGCCGTCCTACAAGGTCACGCATTCGTCCACGCCGTCACCCACGAACCCGCTGGGGGTCAAGGGCTGTGGGGAGGCGGGGGCGATCGGCTCACCCCCTGCCGTGATCAACGCGATCACCGATGCGATTGGGACGGACGACCTGCAAATGCCCGCCACGCCCGAGGCGGTGTGGACGGCGCTGCAGGCGGCCAAAATGCCCATGGCGGCGGAATAAGGGGAGGACAGGACCATGCATCCAACGAAATATCACAAGCCGTCCAGTGTCTCTGACGCCGTCGCCGCCCTTGCGGGGGCGGATGATGGCAAGCTCCTCGCCGGAGGGCAGACGCTTTTGCCGACGATGAAGCAGCACCTTGCGGCGCCGTCCGACTTGGTGGACGTCCGCAGCATTGACGGGATGTCCGAGATCACAGTGGGGAACGGCACCGTGACAGTCGGCGCCGCAACAACTCACGCAGAGGTCGCCGCAAGCGCGGAAGTGCGCCAGCACATCCCGGGCCTCGCCAGCCTCGCGGGCGGGATCGGTGATCCGGCAGTGCGCCATATGGGCACCATCGGCGGGTCCCTCGCCAACAACGACCCGGCGGCGGACTACCCGGCGGCGGTCCTCGGCCTCGGCGCCTCGGTGATCACATCCAAGCGAGAGATCGCAGCGGATGACTTCTTCGACGGCATGTTCACGACCGCTTTGGAGGATGACGAGATCATCACAGCCGTCCGCTTCCCAGTGCCCGAGGCGTCAGCCTACGCAAAGTTCGACAACCCGGCGTCCCGCTATGCCATGGCGGGCGTCTTCGTATCTCGCGGCGCCTCTGGGGTGCGGGTTGCGGTGACCGGTGCGGGCGATGACGGCGTGATGCGGCACGACGGCCTGGAAGCCGCGCTATCCAGCAGCTTCACGGCGGACGCCTGCGACGGGGTGGAGGTGTCCGCGGACGGCCTCCTCTCAGACATCCACGCCAGCGCAGCCTACCGGGCGAACCTGGTCAAGCAGATGGCCAAAACCGCCGTCGCGGCGGCTGGTTAAGCCTCACCACAAGGTCCCGGGTGACGCCCGGGACCGCACGTATCCAGGTAAATCTCTGGCGGAGAGACAGGGATTCGAACCCTGGGTGGACTTGCGCCCACAACGGTTTTCGAGACCGCCCCGTTCGACCACTCCGGCACCTCTCCGCGAAGGGTCGCGCCCGGATAAGAGATCGCGACGCCTGACGCAACAGTTTTCCCAAGACTGTGAATCAACGACTTATTGGAAAGGAAGGGAGCCGACATTAGTTTTGGAAGGGTGATTCTTGAGGGCAACTGATGATCCAGCGGGCATTCTTTATAGCATTCGTTCTTTTTTCCGCACTCGCAGGCCGCGTTTGGGCCGACCGGGCGGCAAATCTGGAGGCGCTGACCGACGCGCTCGGGTTGCCCGAAGTCGTTGAGATCATGCGAGAAGAGGGCCTGACCCACGGCGAAGACCTCGCCCGGGACATGTTCCCGGGGCGTGCGGGCAGCGGATGGGCGCGCACCGTCTCGCGTATCTACGACGCCGAGACGATGCGGGCCACCGTGGCGGGGCGTCTGGACCAGATGCTGTACGACGAAGACATCGCACCGTTGCTGGAATTCTTCGCCTCCGACCGTGGGCGGCGGATCATCGCGTACGAGGTCAGCGCCCGCCGCGCACTGATGGACGAAGATATCGAGGCCGCCGCGCGAGAGGCGTACCGCGCAATGCGCGACACCGACAACGACCGGCTTGAGTTGATCGATGCGTTTGTTGAGGCGAACGATCTGGTCGCGTCAAACGTGATGGGTGCGATGAATTCGAACTACGCGTTTTACCTCGGCCTCGCGGATGGGGACGCGCTGCCCTCTTCGATGACCGAGGGCGACATCCTCTCCGAGGTCTGGTCGCAGGAGGATGAAATCCGGATTGACACAGAAGAATGGGTCTTTTCGTACCTCGCCATGGCGTACAAACCGCTCGATGACGCGGATCTGGAGGCCTACATCGCCCTTAGCCAGTCGGAGGAGGGGCAGGCCCTGAACCGCGCGCTGTTTGACGGCTTTGACGAGATGTACAACGCGATCTCCCGCGCCATGGGCACCGCCGCCGAGCGGATGCTTGCCAGCGAAGACATCTGAACGCCCGCTCCAGAAGACGGAAAATCGGATTTTCCGTAACGATTTCTTCCAGAAATCGGCGCCTTGGCTATGTCGGTGAATTTTTTCTCGTCCCTTGTCGATTGGCGCAATCCCCGTTCGTCAGGTCATTGAAGGCGCCCCAGTGCGGCCTTCTGAACAAAACGAACGAGAGGACACAGTCATGACCCTTGGAACCACACTCGCCCTGACCGCAGGCGTTGCCGCATTGGCCGTTGCGGCGACGTATCTGCTGCCATCACAGGTGCAGGTCACCCGCACCAGCGTGATCGACGCGGCCCCGGATGGCATTCTGGCGCTCGCTGCCTCGACCGAGGGCTACCAGGCCTTCAACCCTTACGCTGCGACAGACCCCGACCTGTCCATCACGCCCTTCGGCCCGGCGAGTGGCGTCGGCGCAGGGTTCGCCTTTGACGGCAAGGAGGGAAAGGGCACGCAGACCGTGGCCGAGGTTTCGGACACCCATGTCACCTACCACATCGACCTCGGCGCCATGGGAAAGCCGGTGCAGACCATCACCGTCCGACCCGTCGACGGCGGCACCGAGGTCACGTGGCGCATGGACGCAGACATGGGCGCCAACCCGGTGTTCCGCGTCTTCGGGCTTTTCATGGACGGCATGATGGGCAAAACCTTTGACCGAGGCCTCGCCAACCTCGCACATGCCGCGGCCTGAGAGGGGACAAACCAATGCAATATACGTTTCTGCTTTACTCCAATCCCACCGATTTCGCCGACATGACCCCTGAGGATTGGGGGGAGATGAAGGCCGTCTATGGCCAGTATATCGGCGCCCTCAAAGAGGCCGGAGTCTTGGTGAACACCGACTGGCTGCAACCGACAGACACGGCGACGACGATCTCGCTCAAGGACGGAGAGCTGCGGGTGCAGGACGGCCCGTTTGCCGAGACGAAAGAGACCCTGGGCGGCTTCTTCGTCGTCGAGGTCCCTGATCTCGATGCCGCTCTGGCCTGGGCCGAGAAATGCCCTGCCGCGAAGACCGGCAAGGTCGAAATCCGCGCGACCGCCATGGGCAGCGTGTGACCGACCCGAATGCGCGCGCGGCAGAGGTTGCGCGCGCGTCCTACGGCAAGTTGCTGGCCATGCTTGCGTCCCGGACGGGCGACATCATGGCGGCGGAAGATGCGCTGGCGGACGCGTTTCAGCGCGCGCTGGAGGTCTGGCCCCGTGACGGCGTGCCCGACCGCCCGGAGGCCTGGCTGATGACAACCGCGAAGCACAAGCTGATCGATCACCAACGGCGGATGGTCCGGATGGACGTCACCGACGCAGTGCCCGAGGGCAAAGCCCCCGAATTCGATGCCGAGGCCATCCCCGATGAGCGCCTGCGCCTGTTGTTCGTCTGCGCGCACCCCGCGATTGACCCGGCCATCCGCACGCCGCTGATGCTTCAGACGGTTTTGGGGCTGGAGGCGGTCGAGATCGGGCGCGCCTTCCTGATCCCCGGCCCCACGATGGCGCAGCGACTGGTGCGCGCTAAGCGCAAGATCCGCGATGCGAGGGTGCCGTTCACACTGCCAGATCTGTCCGAGACAGGCGGGCGTATGGAAGCGGTGCTGGAGGCCGTCTATGGCGCCTTCGCGACCGATTGGCTGGACGAGGCGCCACCACTGGCGGCGGAGGCGGTGTACCTCGCGCGCGTTCTGACAGAGGTTGCGCCGGACGCACCGGAGGTCTTGGGCCTCGCCGCGCTGGTGCATTTCATCCACGCGCGACGCGGGGCACGGATGGTTAATGGGATTCTCGTTCCCTTGCACGAGCAGGATGTTGAATTATGGGACGAAGGGGCGACCGACGCGGCGGAGGCATGGCTCGCCCGTGCCGCCGAGGCGGGGCAGATGGGACGATTTCAGTTGGAGGCGGCAATTCAGTCAGTGCATGCGGCGCGGCGACACACCGGGCGGACGGATTGGCGCGCGTTGAGCCAGCTTTATACGGGCCTGAATCGCCTGTATCCGACGGTCGGCGGGGCGGTCAGCCATGCGGCTGTCGTGGGCGAGGATGCGGGGGCAGAGGCCGGACTCGCGATGCTTGCCTCCATCGCGCCCGACCTGATCCGCACCTTTCAGCCGGCGTGGGCCGTCCGGGCACACCTGCTGCGCAGCGCAGGCCGCGCGGCGGAGGCGGTGGACGCATATGACACAGCGATCAAGCTGTGCGTTCAGCCGTCACTGCGAAAGTGGCTGGCCGTAGAACGGGGTAAAGTGCCCCGGACGTAAGGAGCGGTGGGCAGATTGCCCACCCTACACCTGTAACGACCGACGGTTCTGCTAGGGGTAGGGTGGGCATTCTGCCCACCGCCTGTCATTAGATCACCGGTGCAACCGTGTGCTTGACTTTGAAACGGTGGTGTCCCATACGGCGGCTCTCGGGCGGAACTCTCCGCCCGTGTTGCATTAAACGAA
>JBCCXY010000054.1:0-22647 GCA_039190895.1 Pseudomonadota bacterium
ATTGATATTGACAACCTTATGGCCCCGGCCCATCTTCGGCGCAAAGAAGACGAGGGGAGTGAAATGGGCGAAAAAACTTTGACCCGCATGGATCTGAGTGAAGCAGTGTTTCGCGAGGTCGGTCTGAGCCGAAACGATTCAGCGCAATTGGTCGAAAGTGTGCTTGCCCACATGTCCGACGCTCTGGTGCGAGGGGAACAGGTTAAAATCTCGTCCTTCGGCACCTTCAGCGTGCGCAGCAAGTCGGCGCGTGTCGGGCGCAATCCGAAGACGGGGGAAGAGGTTCCGATCCATCCCCGCCGCGTTCTGACGTTCCGTCCATCGCATCTGATGAAGGAACGTGTTGCCGCGGGCAATCGAAAGTAAGCGATGGAAAAGTCACCGGACGCCTTCCGGACGATCTCGGAAGTTGCCGAGTGGCTTGATGTGCCCACCCATGTTCTCCGCTTTTGGGAGAGCCGGTTCGCGCAAGTAAAGCCGGTCAAGCGCGCCGGAGGACGACGGTATTATCGCCCGGGCGACATGCTGTTGATTGGCGGGATCAAGAAGCTTCTGCACGAAGATGGAATGACCATCCGCGGTGTCCAGAAAATGCTGCGGGAAGAGGGGGTTAAGCACGTCTCTGGCTTCTCGCAATCGCTCGACGGGGAGGCTGCACCTGTGGTTGAGGGCGATGTGGCGGAGGCGGAACCGACCTCGGGTGAGGTCGTCCCGCTGGAGCGAAATGAAGCAGTCGCAGAACCGGAGGTCGAACCGGTTCCCGAGGCTGTTGCCGAAGACGAGCCGGTGGAAGATGTTGCGCCGACATTTGGCTCTCGCCGCACGATCACGCCAGACGCGGCGCCAGAGCAGCTTTCGCTGATCGACGAGGCGGAGATTGACGATACCGGCCCGCCGCCACGCCCCGACCCTATCCCGCTGCCGCGAGATGTGCCGGAGGTCGATGCCGAAGACGACGATGCGCAGCACAGTCGCGCCGCGGGGGTTGTGTCGCGCTTGCTGACGAGGGATCGCCACAGTCCGTTTGCTACAGACGGGACGACTATTGAGGCGGTGGTCAATCGTTTGCGCGCCGCCCGGGATCGCACAAACTGACGCGTCAGCTTGACTTGAAGTGCTTCGAAAGCTTCAGTCCCTGACCCTGATAGTTCGACGCTATATCAACGCCGTAGAGGGTTTCTGGGGTGTCTTCCATCCGTTCGTAGATCAGGCGCCCGACGACCTGGCCGTGTTCCAGCACGAACGGTGCCTCGTGACAGCGCACCTCCAGCACGCCGCGTGAGCCACTGCCCCCGGCAGAGGCCCAGCCGAAGCCTGGGTCGAAGAACCCGGCGTAGTGGACGCGGAATTCGCCGACCATCGCGATGTAGGGGGCCATTTCGGCAGCGCAGTTGGGCGGGATGGTGATCGCCTCACGACTGACGAGGATATAGAACGCGCCCGGGTCGAGGATGATTCGCGCGTCGCTGGTATGGACGGGCTCCCAGAACTCGGCGGGGTCGTAGTGTGCCTTGCGGTCGAGGTCGATGACCCCGGTATGCGGCTTGGCGCGGTAGCCGACGAGGGTGCCGATATCGGGCTTCAGGTCGACTGAAAAGCCGAGGCCGTCCGAGATGACCGGGGTGCCCGAGACGATGGGCGTTTCGGCGTGCAAGGTGGCGAGTTCGGCGTCGGTGAACTCGGTGACGCCGCGGCGGAGGATCACCTGGTTCAGCAGTTGGCCGGTGCGCACAACGACCGAGAAGGAGCGGGGGCAGATTTCGGCGTAGAGCGGGCCTTGGTAGCCCTCGGGGACGCGGTCGAACTCGGTCCCGTCGTCGGTGATGACGCGGGTCAGAAGGTCGAGCCGCCCGATGGATGACTTGGCAGATGCGGCGCCGCGCAGGTCGGGGGGAAGGGCGAGGGACTCGAGTAGCGGGACAACGTAAACGCAGCCCTTCTCCAGGACGGCGCCGCTGCGGAGGTCCATCTCGTGCATGGCAAAATCGTCGAGCCGACTGGCGACGGTGCGCCCTTTGCCTGCGAGGAATGACGCCCGCACGCGGGTCGCCGTGGCGCCGAGGCGCAGGTCGAGGGAGGCCGGTTGCACCTGACCCTCGGCGAAGGGTTCGGAGGCGGTGATTGCCCCCGCCTCGATCAGGTGTTGCAGGGCCTGCGAGGGCAGGACTCCGGGCATGTGCATCCCCCAAAAGACAACGCCCGCCGGGCCGTCTGGCCGGGCGGGCGTGGTGTGGTTGGTCGGGCTAGCAGGACTCGAACCTGCGACCTTCCGTCCCCCAGACGGACGCGCTACCAGGCTGCGCCATAGCCCGACGTGGCGGCCTTCATAGCGGATTTACCCGGCGGAGCAAGGGCCGTCGCGCCGCCGGGTGAAGGGGTCAGCGTCGACGCCGCAACCAGAGCAGGCCAAGCGCTGTTGCAAGTGCCGGGAGCGCCGGTGGGACGGGGACGGGGGCGACGGAGTCGTACCCGATGATGGCGCGAGGGCGGTCCGGGAGCATTCCTTGAACGTCGCGGGACAGGAAGCGCGTGGTTTCACCCGCGTCGAGGAAATCCCCGTCGCCGTTCAGGTCGAGCAACCGGAACAGCGCGTCCGACGACGTCCCGCCGTTGGAGGTGAACAGCAGTTCATCGTCCGATAGAGCCGCGATGGAGAACAGCGCCCCTGCCGTTGCGCCGGTCAGGTCTTCGTCCCAAACGACGGCGCTTTCGCCCGCCGCATCGATGCTGCCGCTCGCGTCGAGGTCGGTGAGCGAGAAGACTTGCCCGCCAAGGTCAAGCGCGTAGACCGTGCCGCCCAGCACGTCGAGCCCGAAGGCGAAGGGGGCACCGGCGCCCGAGATGAATTCGGTCACCTCGTTGCCGGAGACCGTGCCATCGCCGTTTACGTCTTCCGCCCGGTAGATCCGGGGATCGCCGCCCGCAGAGTCGGCAATATAGGCGACGTCGCCGTCGAAGCGGATGTCGAACGCCGAGGAGGCCGCGTTCAGCGCCTTTAGGTCCAGCCAGACCGCCGCCTCACCTGCGTCGTTGGCGTCCCCGTCGCCGTTCAGGTCTTCGGTGCGATACACGAAGTCGCCATTGGGCGTGCTGACCGTGTCGGCCTCAACGATGTAGATCGCGCCATCGCCGCCCTGTGCCACGCCGTTTGGCGTCAGAAGCGGCAGCAATCCGGCGTTGTCGGCAGAGAACCAGACGGACGCCTCCCCGACAGATTGCGCGCTGTCATCGCCGTCGAGGTCCTTCAGGCGATAGACCGCGTCGGCGTTCCCGTCGCCAATGAAGACCGCCCCGTCGCTGGCCTGAACCATGGTGAAGACGTTGTCCGACGGGGTGGCGAGGCCACTCTCGTTGAATTCGTCGAAGAACACCTGCGTTTCGCCCGCGTCATCCGCATCGCCATCGCCGTTCCTGTCGACGGCAAAGATGACCTGATCGGTGCTCTGATCCGAATAGAGCGCCTGCAGCGTTGCGCCAAAGGCAGGCGCCGCGAGAAGAGCGGTGCCCGCAAAGGCCCCGATTACAACTGGTTTCATGTGTGAATACTCCCCCTCACACCAAGTGATTGCACCGGGCTGGCAAGGGCTAGCACACGGTGGGTCTCAGGTGCGCGACACAGAGTCAAGCACGACGGGAGCCCAGCCCCTTCTTCTTTTTCGAAAATATCCCGGGGGGTGTAGGGGGCAGCGCCCCCACCTCTGCGGTTAGATGAGGGCGTGGAGTTTGGCCAATCGAGCGACGGCATCGGCCACATGGGGCAGTGGCGGGCAGGATTTGCGGGTTTCGAGGCTCACATGCAGCAGGAACTGATCGCAGGTCGCCAGCACGGTTCCGTCGGCCCGCTTCATCTCGTGCCGCAGGCCAAGCTTTTTGCCCTCACCTGTCGCGACAAGCGTTTCAACATGGATCGCCTCGCCTGCGAGCGTCTCATAATGGTAGGTGACCTTGGTTTCGACCGTGAAATACGAATGCCCATCGTCGATATACGCCGCATCGGCCCCGACGTGGCGCATTACCGCGTCGGCAGCGTCCGAGAACACCTGCCCATAGCGGCTTTCGTTCATGTGACCGTTGTAGTCTGTCCAGTCAGACGGCACCGTCCGGCGCACGGTGATCAGGGGCGGTCCGTCCTCTAGCGCGGGTGCCGCGTCGTGGGTCGCCAGCACCTCACCCGCGCCTTGCCCCTTGGCCTTCAGCGCGCGGAGGATCGCGACGAGGTTGTCGTCGCGCAGACGCTCTAGCTCCGCGACGGAGCGGTGGCCGGATTGCGCGTCGGATTGCGCTGCGATGGTCCCGGCCAGTGCGTCGTCCAGATCGGGCACGTCCATCAGCTTCGTCCACGGCCACTTCAGTGCCGGGCCAAACTGGGCGAGGAAATGCGCCATTCCGGCGTCGCCGCCCGCAATGCGGTAGGTTTCGAAAAGCCCCATCTGGGCCCAGCGCAGGCCGAAGCCCATGCGGATCGCCTCGTCAATCTCGGCGGTCGTCGCGACGCCGTCTTTCACCAGCCAAAGCGCCTCGCGCCAGACGGCTTCAAGAAAGCGGTCGGCGATGTGGGCGTCGATCTCGGCCCCGACGATCAGGGGATACATTCCAAGGCCGCGCAGGAGGTTCGCCGCGCGCCCGCAGGCGGGATCGTCACGACCTGTGCCGACAAGTTCGACAAGGGGCAGCAGGTAGACCGGTTGAAACGGGTGAGCGACGATCACGCGCTCCGGGCGTGCTGCTCCGGAGCGCAGTTCGGAGGGTTTGAAGCCAGAGGTGGACGACCCAATCAGGGCGGTTTCGGGTGCGGCGGCCTCGATCTCGGCTAGAACCGCGTGCTTGACGTCCAGCCGCTCGGGTACGCTTTCCTGTACCCAATCCGCGCCCGGCGCCGCCTCCGCGATAGAGCTGTAGACCGTCAGAGTGCCCTCCGGCGGCAGAGCGTGGTCATATAGCATGGGCAACGCGCGGCGTGCTTCTCCCAGCACCCGGTCCAGTCGCGCGCGGGCGGTGTCAGAGGGTTCGGCAACCGCGACGTCCCAACCGTTCAATAGGAAGCGCGCGGCCCAACCGGCGCCGATTACGCCGCCGCCGACGATTGCAGCCTTCAAAGCCCGCGCGCCCGGCGTTGCAGGGCCTCGCCCCGCGCGAGAAGCGCTTCGTTGGCGAGCGCTTCGTCCGGGTCCGCCTCGACGTCGAGGGTCTCAAGCTGCTCGATGGGCAGGAGCGTCGGGAAATCGGTGCCCGGAGGTGGCGGGCCAAGGACGGCGTCCACCTCGGGCCGTTCCGCGCAGGCGGGAAGGAGGAGGCACAGGGACAGGAGGCCGGGTCGCAACATGCGCGGGACGCTACGGTGCCGCGCGGCATCCGGCAAGCGGTCTTGATATGAACGGTCGTTCAGATAACACTCGTGCCATGGCTCGCAAATCCGGCTCGCACGCTGAAATCACTGGTCCGCGGATTCGAAGGGCGGCGTTGTCGCTGTTCGCGAGGTATGGGTATGCGGCTGTTTCGATGCGCCAGATTGCGGCGGAGGTCGGCGTGCAGGCGGGGGCGCTTTACCTTTACGTTGCGGATAAGCAGGCGTTGCTGTTCGAGCTGATGGACGCGCATATGGACAGCCTGATGGCCGCATGGGAGGCGGTGCCCAAGCCCAACGCGCCAGCGGATCGACTGCGCACCTTCACCGATTTTCACATCGCGCATCATCTGGAGCGTCCCGATGACCTGTTGCTCGCGTATTGGGAGCTGCGCAGCCTGACGCCGGACAACCACAAGGCCATTGCCGCGAAGCGGCGCGCCTATGAGGCAGAGCTTGAGGCGATCTTGCGGGCCGGGCATGCCGAAGGTGTCTTTCGCGTGCCAGAGGCCCGGATCACCGCGATGGCTATCATCCCGATGCTGAATGGGTGCGTTGGCTGGTACCGATCCGACGGGCGACTGAGTGTGGCGGATGTGCAGGTGCTTTACGGTCGCCTTGTCCATGGGATGGTGGCGCCTGATCCGGTTCCCGCGCCTGTCTGAGGAAGCCCCTTTCCCCCCGCCCGGTTCCATGCGATAGGAGCGCGCCAACCGTTCTCCCGACGACGAGGTGTACATGGAGATTCGCGAGGCACTCACCTTCGATGATGTTCTTCTGGTTCCGGGGCAGTCCTCTGTCCTGCCGACCGATGCGAATACGCAGACGAAGGTCACCCGCGCCATCGCGATGAACATCCCGTTGCTGTCCTCGGCTATGGACACCGTCACAGAATCGCGCATGGCCATTGCGATGGCGCAGGCTGGCGGGATGGGTGTGATCCACCGCAACCTGACGGTGGAAGAGCAGGCCCGAGAGGTGCGCCGCGTGAAGCGGTTTGAGAGCGGGATCGTGTACAATCCCATCACCCTGACTGCGGATCAGACGCTTGCCGACGCGAAGGCGTTGCAGGAGCGGTACAATGTCACCGGGTTTCCCGTCGTGGATGGGCGCGGGCATGTCGTGGGGATCGTGACGAACCGGGACATGCGGTTTGCGACGTCGGATGAAACGCCGGTGCGGGTGATGATGACGTCGGACAATCTTGCGGTGCTGACGGAACCGGCGGATCTAGATGAGGCGAAGAGCCTGATGAAGGCGCGTCGAATCGAGAAGTTGCTCGTCACGGACGGGCAGGGGAAGCTGACGGGCCTTTTGACGCTGAAAGATACCGAGCAGGCGGTGCTGAACCCGCAGGCCTGCAAGGACCAGTTGGGCCGCCTGCGCGTTGCTGCGGCGACGACGGTCGGCGACGCCGGGTTTGAACGGTCGCAGGCGCTTGTCGACGCGGGCTGCGATGTGATCGTGATCGACACCGCACATGGCCATTCGGAGGGCGTGGCCAAGGCGGTTGAGCGCGCCAAGCGTCTTTCCAACGAGGTACAGATCGTTGCGGGTAACGTTGCGACGGGCGAGGCAACGCGGGCGCTGATCGGGGCCGGTGCGGATGGGGTGAAGGTCGGGATCGGACCCGGCTCCATCTGTACGACGCGGATGGTCGCGGGCGTTGGGGTGCCGCAGTTGACGGCGATCATTGAGGCGGCAGAGGCTGCTGGCGACGTGCCGGTCATTGCGGATGGGGGGATCAAGTATTCGGGCGACTTCGCCAAGGCGATTGCGGCGGGCGCGTCCTGCGCGATGGTGGGTTCGATGATTGCCGGTACGGACGAAAGCCCGGGCGAGGTGATCCTGTACCAGGGGCGCTCGTTCAAGGCGTATCGCGGGATGGGGTCGCTGGGCGCCATGGCCCGGGGGTCGGCGGACCGGTACTTTCAGGGCGAGGCCGCTTCGGACAAACTCGTACCCGAGGGGATCGAGGGGCAGGTGCCCTACAAGGGCTCGGCGGGCGCGGTCATCCACCAATTGGTGGGCGGGCTGAGGGCGGCGATGGGCTATACCGGGAATGCCACGATTGAGAAGATGCGTACGTCTTGCCGCTTTGTGAAGATCACCAATGCCGGGCTGACGGAAAGTCATGTGCATGACGTGCAGATCACACGAGAGAGCCCTAACTATCGCTTCGGCTGACATAGCCAATCGGGGCGAAGTCATTCAGATTTTGATAAAATTGGCACAATCCAAGGCGACCCGTTTGCCGGGGCTTAGGAAATGGCACGCACCCGGCGTATGATCCGCGCGAGGGGCCGACCCATTCGGCCAAACGCGGAGCCAAAACATGTCCAACAAAAGGACGGGGCCTGTCGCGGGGGACGAGCAGACCGGACCACTGCCAACAGCGCAGCTTGAGGCCGCCTTGGCGGATGCGCGCGTGCGCCGGGCGAAAGCCCTCGCGCTGAAAGCGCGCCCCAACGACCCCATCCCATCGCAACCGTGGGACGGGTCGCAGGACCTTTCGGTCCCGCTGATTGACGAGTTCAATCTAGATGCCGCCCTCCCGATCCAAGCGGCGCCCCGGCCAGAGCCGAGGCTTGACGAGACACCACCGGAGCCGGAGCCGGTACGAGAACCGGAGCCCGAGCCGGAGCCCGAGGTGGTCCATCAAGACCCAGACCCCGTCTGGGAGCCCGAGCCCGTGTTGGATGGTATCGCATTTTCGACCGATCCCTTGCCCGGAGATCAGCGCATCACAATCTGGCTTCCGGAGCACGAGATGGAGGCTGAAGACCTCCAGGATGATGATGCGGATGATACGAACGACATCTTTTTCGCGCCTAAGCGCCCGACGGCAGCCGCCCTTGAAGAGCAGGATGAAGCGCTTTGGGAAGAGCTCAACGAGGCAGATTACCGGCACGCGCTGAAGAAGCTTCCCGAGATTGTGCCTGCCGTGGCGCGGCGCCTTTGGGGGCGGCCGGAGCGAGGGCTGTGGCGGACTGCGAAAGACCGTCGCGATCTGCAATCGCGGCGGGCCGCTCTGATCTCTGGCGTGGCGAGTTTTGTTCTGGTGGTCGGGATTGGATGGTTGGTGCCGTTCGGACGACCCCCGGCGCCGGAGAGTGTGCAGGCGGTGCCGCCGCCCGAGCTGCAGAAGGCGTTTGCCATCGCGAGCCAGGCCAATGTGAGCTTGCCGCAGCGGGACCAACCGATCATGACAACGCCGAAGAAGACCCCTTTGGTCGTGGCGGACGCGGTGCGCCCGGAGCTTCCGATGCTGGACGACGCCGTGGGTGCTCTCGCTACGGATGACGCGCTGGCGCAGGCTGTGGCGGATGCCGTCTCACAAGCGCTCGCCGAGCCCGAAGTCACGCCACTGGTCGAGGCCGGTCCGACTGCGGGCGCCGAGGCCTTGCCACCCGAGCTTGGCGTCGCCGTCAGCCCCCGCCCCATGCCGCGCCCCGATGCGGATCAGGCGCGGGTGGTGATCCCCTCTACCGCCGACGGCCCCTCAATCCGCTTCGCCGAAGGCATTGTCGTTTGGGGTCTGTCCGACTAGCGGGGCTCCTGCTACCGTCGCGACATGACGCCTGCCGCCCGGGTCGCTGCTGCGATCGACATCCTTGACCGTATCCTGGGCGGGGCGCCGGCCGAGCAGGCGCTGACCACCTGGGCGCGCGGCAGCCGCTTTGCCGGGTCAAAGGATCGGGCGGCCATTCGGGACCTCGTCTTCGACAGCCTGCGCCGCAAACGCTCCCGCGCACATCTGGGCGGCGCCATGACGGGGCGTGGCTTGATGATCGGGGCACTGCGCGAAGATCAGCGCGATCCGGACGACGTCTTCTCGGGGATCGGCTATGCGCCGTCCCCTCTTTCCGAGCAAGTGCGTCAGTTGCCGGGGGCACCCCCGACCGAGGCGGTCCGGCTGGATTGCCCGGAATGGCTGGAGGGTCAACTGCGGGACAGCCTTGGTGCCGACTTTGCCCCGGTCCTGGAAGCCTTGCGCCAGCGTGCGCCTGTCTACCTGCGCGTGAATACGCTGAAAGCGGATGTGGCGACGGCGCAGGCCGCGCTTGCTGAGGCGGGTATAGTGACCCAGCGAAATGATTTGGCATCGACGGCGCTTGAGGTCACGTCCGGGGCTAGGGCGGTTTCGGCGTCGCAAGCCTATAAAGACGGCCTGGTTGAGTTGCAGGATGCCGCCTCGCAAGCGGTTGTCGAGGCCCTGGGGCCGCTGGGGCAGAGCGACCGGATCCTCGACTATTGCGCTGGTGGCGGGGGCAAGACGCTTGCACTGGCGGCATTGTCGGGAGCGCCGGTTGCGGCACATGATGCGCATGCGCGCCGGATGGGCGATTTGCCCGGGCGCGCCAAAAGAGCGGGGGCGCGGATCTCGCTGGTGGATCAGCCGGAAAGTCTTTGGGATCTTGTTCTGATCGACGTTCCCTGTTCGGGATCCGGTGCCTGGAGACGGCAACCTGATGCGAAGTGGCGTTTGACTGAGGCGGATCTCCAAGGCCTCCGCCAGACACAAGCCGCGATCATGGATCGCGTTGCGGCATTGGTCGCTCCGACGGGTCGACTGGCCTATGCGACGTGCTCGATCCTCGACGCAGAGAATGGTGCGCAGGTCGGGGCGTTTCTGGAGCGTCACCCGGATTGGCTAGCGACGAAGAGCCTGCGTCTGCTGCCGACGCAGGGCGGGGACGGCTTTTTCGTAACTATCTTGACGCGATAGCAAGATATCATCTACACAACCATAGGGGGAGTTAAGGCGCGTTTTAATCTGTGATTAACCGATTCTGCTCAGAAACTGTGTTTACGGTTCCAACACGGAAGGCGGTTTTGGTGTCTGATACCGCGCGACGGGCGCGCATGCATACGGGCGAACCGGCCCCTTTACTGCAGGTGTTTCAACTTGTGGCGTTCGGCGCGGGCTGCCTGATCGCGGGTCTGATGTTGCCGCACGCGCCCTTGGCGACTGCGGTGGCGTATGCCGGTGCAGGCCTGATCGCCGCGGCGGCGTTCTTGAAGGCCTACGATTGGACGGTCGAGCGACGGCGCACGCAGCGGGTGTCCAGCCTTGAAGCGATTGCCGACAGCGACCCCTCGCCCTGCTTTGGGACTGCGGCGGATGGAACGATTGAGTACCAGAACGAAGCCGCCATCGCGCAGTTCGGAGAAACGGTTGGCGAGAAGCTGACTGCGGCGCTCGGTGGTGTCCTCGCGAGCCCGGATGAGGTTGTTGCCCGCCTGATCGCAGACGCCGATCAGTTTGGGTCGGGCCGGGAAGAGGTCGCATTGCGGCGCGGACAGTTGCGGCTGTCGGTTCATCAGATTGGCGTGAACGGCCTGTTGTGGCGTGTCGACGGGCCGTCGGGTGGGGCAATGGCCTCGCGGTTCGACGGGGGGATCAGTCTGCCCATGATGACCGTGTCGCGCGAGGACTCCGTTATCTATATGAATGACGCGCTGCGTCGTCTTGCCGGGGGGCGACGGAAGGCTCTGTCAGAGATCGTGCAGGATCTGCCGATCCGGTCCGGCGATGCGCATCAGCTTGCCACGGAAACGGGCAGTCGCGAGGCGCGGATCATGGAGATCCCGGGGACAGCAGGGCGAAGGGAGCTGTATTTTCTGCCAATCGCCAGTGATGCCGAGCCGGTGCAATGGGACATGATCGACGCGCTCCCCGTGCCGCTTCTGAAGCTCGACCGGGACGGGGCGATCCTTCTGGCGAACCGCATGGCCAAGGACCTGTTGTTGATCGAACCGGGCGAGAAGGTGAGGTTCGGGGAAGTGGCCGAGGGGCTTGGCCGTCCGCTCAAGGACTGGGTGGCCGATGCCGTATCCGGTCGGGGATTGGCACGGCAGGAGTTTCTGCGAGCCACGCGCAATGCGCAGGACACGTATATCCAGGTGACGCTCTCCAGTTTTGACGACGGTGGGACGCCATGCGCGATTGCGGTTCTAAACGACGCGACGGAGTTGAAGACGCTGGAAGCGCAGTTCGTGCAATCCCAGAAGATGCAGGCCATCGGGCAGTTGGCCGGCGGGGTCGCGCATGATTTCAACAACTTGCTGACCGCGATTTCGGGGCATTGCGATTTGCTTTTGCACCGGCGCGACCCCGGGGACCCCGATTATTCGGATCTTGAACAGATCAATCAAAATGCCAATCGGGCGGCGAGCCTTGTGGGACAGTTGCTGGCGTTCTCGCGCAAGCAGAACCTGCAGCCAGAGCTATTGGATTTGCGCGACGCAATGGCGGATACATCTCATCTTTTGAACCGGCTGGTTGGTGAGAAGATCGCGCTGAGCTTTACCCACGACCCCGACACGAAGCGCGTGCGTGCGGATCGGCGGCAGCTTGAGCAGGTGATGATGAATCTGGTCGTGAACGCTCGGGATGCCATGCCCGACGGCGGCGCGATTGAGATCGAGACGCGCGCCGTCACGCTTGCGCAGGACCTTGAGCGCGATCGGGCCGTTATACCGGCGGGCGATTATGTGATGATCGAGGTGCGCGATCAGGGAATCGGCATTGATCCCGAGAGCATGAGCAAGATCTTTGAGCCGTTTTACTCGACCAAGGGGGCGAGCGGGACAGGTCTTGGGCTATCGACGGTGTATGGCATCGTGAAGCAGACGGGCGGCTATATCTTTGCAAAGAACCGATCGGAAGGCGGCACGGTCTTCACGATCTTCCTGCCCGGGCAGGAGGTTTCTGCAGTCGAGGCTCCCGTGCAAGCGGCGTCTGCTCCAGGTTCTGTAGCTCCCCCAAAATCGACAGAGGATCGCGGCGTCGTCTTATTGGTCGAGGATGAAGCGCCCGTTCGAGCCTTCGCGTCCCGCGCCCTTCGGATGCGCGGCCATACTGTGATTGAGGCTGCGAATGCGGAAGAAGCCCTGGAGCAGTTGAAAGATGCTTCGCTGGAAGTCGACGTCTTCGTCACCGACGTCATCATGCCAGGAAAGGACGGGCCCACATGGGTGTCAGAGGCGCTGGAGCAGCGACCGGAGACCCGGGTCGTGTTTATCTCAGGCTACGCGGAAGAGAGCTTTGCAGATGGCCAGGCGCGCATTCCGAAATCCGTGCTGCTACCAAAACCATTCTCGCTGTCGCAGCTCACGAATGTGGTGCAAGAGCAGCTGCATTAGTGACGTAAACACCTTGTTAACCAAGACCGCCGACCCTCGTGTCTGACAAAGGGGTTGCAATCTTCCCGTTTTGTTCTCATGACTGTTCGCAAGAACAAGAGGCGAACAGAAGCAGCGTTGCCGCGCCTGAGCGGCTATGGAATAAGGAGCAGGACCGATGGGTACGGCAGATATTCTCGACATGAACAATAAGCGCGCAAACGGCGACAAGCAGAAAGCCCTCGATTCGGCGCTGCAACAGATTGAGCGGCAGTTCGGCAAGGGTTCGATCATGAAGCTCGGGGGTGACACCCCGATGCATGAGATTGAGGCAACGTCGACCGGCTCTTTGGGGTTGGACATCGCGCTGGGGATTGGCGGGCTGCCGAAGGGCCGGGTTGTTGAGATTTACGGGCCGGAAAGCTCCGGCAAGACGACACTGACCCTGCACTGCGTCGCTGAGGAGCAGAAGAAGGGCGGGGTGTGCGCATTTGTCGACGCGGAGCATGCCTTGGATCCCCAATATGCCCGGAAGCTGGGGGTCGACCTTGATGAGCTGCTCATCTCGCAGCCCGATACGGGGGAGCAGGCGCTTGAGATCACCGACACGCTGGTTCGCTCGGGCGCGGTGAGTCTGGTCGTGGTGGACTCGGTCGCGGCCTTGACGCCGAAGGCGGAGCTTGAGGGCGATATGGGCGACGCGACGGTGGGTGCCCAGGCGCGGCTCATGAGCCAGGCGATGCGGAAGCTGACGGCGTCGATCAACCGGTCGAAGTGCATGGTGATCTTCATCAACCAGATCCGCATGAAGATCGGGGTGATGTTTGGCTCGCCCGAGACGACGACGGGCGGGAATGCGTTGAAGTTCTACTCCTCTGTTCGTCTGGATATCCGCCGGATTGGCGCGATCAAGGACCGCGACGAGGTGGTCGGGAATGCGACGCGGGTGAAGGTCGTCAAGAACAAGGTCGCGCCGCCGTTCAAGCAGGTGGAATTCGACATCATGTATGGCGAGGGGATCTCGAAGACTGGGGAACTGCTCGATCTGGGTGTGAAGGCCGGGGTCGTGGAGAAGTCTGGCTCGTGGTTCAGCTATGGAGACGAGCGGATCGGTCAGGGTCGCGAGAATGCGAAGGGTTTCCTGAAAGAGAACGCGGACATCGCGTTTGAGATCGAGGACAAGATCCGGGCGGCGCATGGGCTTGACTTTGATATGCCTGAGGGTGCCGGCGCTGCTGATGATGAAGAGGACGACGCGCTGCTGGATGGGTAAGCGCTCGGCGACTGGTTTCGTCGATTGGCTGGGCTAATCGACGCGACGGCCTGAGCGGTCCCACAGTGGGACCGCTTCCAGGTATTTGATTTCAAATGTGATTTTCAACTAGGGGTTCGTGGGACCGTTTGGTTCGGGGGTTCTTCGAGGTCTTGCTGGCTCGCCTCGCTGGGGCGTTTGGGTTAGGGTTGCGTTGTGGTTGATGTGACTGCCGGGTTGGCGTCCGTCCCGCTAACGCCGGGCTGACGCCCGTTTCGCTAACGTCGGGCTGACGCCGGTGCCGCTGAGGATTGCGCGGTAGGGTGTGTTTTACTTCGAGGTGGTCGCCGTTTGCGCTTTTGTGAGAGTTTTTTGAGTGTTGGGAAACCTCTGTGTTTTGGTTTGCTGTATTGGCGTTCGGTCGGGTTGGGGCCTTTTGGATTTTCGCGCGGTTGAGAGAGTTGATCCGCGTGGCGCCCAGCGGTGACTTCGATTTGGGTTTGGTCGAGTTTGCTGGTTCGTGGGTTTTTGATGCCGGGCTTGGCGCTGTCTTCGCTCTGAGTGGTCGTCTTGTTTCGGGGAGTGCCGGGGTGAACCCCGGCCTACTTGTTTGGTTGGGCGTGGGGCTTGATCCTGCCGGGCTGAGGCTTGTGGCGGTGATGCCGGTGTTTCGCGCGGCCTTTGCTCATGGTTGCTTTGTCATGGCTGAAGCTTTTCAGGGAGGGCCGAGGGTGTGGGGCGCGTGAGCGTGCACAGTGCGAAGAGCTTTGCCTGGAATGTATGGGCGGCGAGCACGTGTTGTAATTGGTCGTGGCCGAGGTGGCGACCTTAGGCGGTGGGCAGATTGCTCACCCTACCTCATTGTGGCCGACGTCGCGCCCTGGCCTTCGGGTCTTGCTCTTTTCTAGGCAGATGAGTGGGGTGCGCTCTTCTAAGGGCATTTGATCCCGTAGTGGAGCGGACCTTTAAGGCGGTCATGATGAGGTGTGGTTTTTAGAGGATCGGGCCTGAGGCTTGGCGTACTTGGACTTTAACGGGGCAGCTTGAGTGTTTGGTGTCTCTTGGTCCATCGGCGACGCGGAAGGACATGCGCGCGTGGGGTGGGCGGCTCGGCAATTTTGTCGCCAAGTTGAAGGTTTGAACACTCATGTTGCGCTTTGTCGATTTTCGCAGATTGCGTTTAGGCTGCCCGCTTGCGGGATCCTGAATACTCGACGACCGGAACTGTTTCCAAGGAAGTCATACGGATACCCGCATTACTTCGAAGTTTAGCGTTGTTGGGTTGGCTGGTGTCGGGGTGAACCCCGGCCTACCTGGATTTCTGGCTGGCTACTCTGTTGGTGCTGGCCTGTCTGGGAATGTTGGGTTGTTTGGGAGTGGCGGGCTGAAGCCCGGCCTACTTTTTCTGCTGCGCGAGGTTTTGGCGGAGGGTGGGCAGGAATGCCGATACTTAGAAACAGGCGCGTGTCGCGTGTTTCGCCGGTAGGTGGGCAATTTGCCCACCTTTTCTGGGTGGTTAGTGGGTCGCCAGCGCTGTGTTGATGGCGGTGGTGAGGCGGTCGGCGATGAGGGTGGTGTCGCTGTCGTCCATGATGAAGGGCGGGGCGAGGAGGATGTGGTCCCCGACGCGGCCGTCCCGGGTTCCGGGCATGGGGTAGCAGATGAGGCCGTTGTCGAAGGCGGCTTTCTTTACCTTCGCCGCCAGTTTGCGGGAGGGGTCGAAGGGGGTTTTGGTTTCGCGGTCCTCGACGAGTTCGATGCCTCGGAAGAGGCCGCGGCCACGGAGGTCTCCGACGTGGGGGTGCTGACCGAGACGCTCCCGCAGGGATGCGGCGAGGGTGTCGCCGAGGGTGCGGACCCGCGTGGGGAGGTCGTTTTCGATGATCTCGGACACTACGGCGAGGCCGGTCGCGGTGGCGACGGGGTGGCCGATATAGGTGTGGCCGTGCTGGAAGAAGCCGGAGCCTTTGGCGACCGCGTCGTAAATCTCGCCCGAGCACAGCATCGCGCCGATAGGCTGGTAGCCCGCGCCGAGGCCCTTCGCGATGCAGAGGATGTCGGGGCGCACGTCGTCGGCGGTGCAGGCGAAGAGCTCCCCCGTCCGTCCCATGCCGCACATGACCTCGTCGAGGATGAGCAGTACGCCGTACCTATCGCAAATTTCCCGGATCTTTGTGAAATAGCCCTCGACCGCCGGTACGGCGCCGAGCGTGGCGCCGACGACGGGTTCAGCCATGAAGGCCATGACGTTTTCGGGGCCGAGGCGGAGGATTTCTGCCTCCAGCTCCTGCGCGGTGCGGGTGCCGTATGCGTCCAGTGTCTCGTCCGGGTCGCGTTCGGCGTATTCATAGCAGGGCGCGATATGGGAGACGTCAATCAGGAGCGGCGCGAATTGCTGTCGTCTCCAGGCGTTTCCACCTGCTGCGAGTGCGCCGAGGGTGTTGCCGTGGTAGCTTTGGCGGCGCGCGATCAGGTGTTTGCGTTCGGGCTGACCGACCTCAAGAAAGTACTGCCGCGTGAGTTTGATCGCGGCCTCCGTCGCTTCTGATCCGCCGGACACGAAGTAGACGCGGTCGATCCCTTCCGGCGCGTGGGTGATCAACAAATCGGCCAGAGCTTCGGCGGGTTCAGAGGTGAAGAACCCGGTGTGCGCGAACGCAAGCGCATCGATTTGCGCCTTGGCGGCGTCGCGGACCCGTGTGTTGGAGTGCCCCAGGCACGACACGGCTGCGCCGCCCGAGGCGTCGAAGTATCGCTTTCCGGATGCGTCGATCAGGTAGCAGCCGTCACCCGCGACGGCGGTCGGCAGCGTTGGGGCGCTGGAATTGCGGGGGAAGACGTGGCTCATGCGGGTCACCTGATGTCGCGCGTGTCTGTTTACTTCATGACCGTATTGCGGGTGAAAAGGCCAGACTCTTCTGAGCCTCGCATTTACGCACAAATCTTATGCGATCACGGGGCTACTATTCGGTTATGCGCACACTAAACTCTATGGCAACCTTAGCAAGGAGGCACCGATGAGTTGGAACCCAGCCCTTGATCCCGATTGCCCCACTGGCGACGCCGTGGATGCGATTGAAACGATGATTGTCCCGCGCGCCCGTGATCTGGGCGGCTTTGAAGTGCGCCGGGCGCTGCCCGCGCCGCAGCGGCAGATGGTTGGCCCGTTCATTTTCTTCGACCAGATGGGCCCGGCGGAGTTTCTTGTGGGCTCGAAGGGCGTTGATGTGCGCCCGCACCCGCATATCGGGCTGGCGACGATCAGCTATCTGTATTCGGGTCGGATGCATCATCGCGACAGTCTTGGTACCGATGCGTGGATTGAGCCGGGGGCCGTCAACTGGATGGTTGCGGGGCAGGGGATCACGCATTCGGAGCGCACCGATGAGGGGGCGTTGGATCGGGATGCGATGAGTTTCTTCGGCATCCAGACATGGGTCGCGTTGCCGAAGGATCATGAGGATCGTCCGGCCGCGTTTCAGCATGCCGCGAAGGCTGATCTGCCCTTCCTTGAGGGCGAGGGAAAGCAGGTGCGCCTGATCCTTGGCACTGCCTGGGGTGAGCGGGCGCCGGTCACCACCGCGTCCGAGATGTTCTATGCCGATGCGGTATTGGAGCCCGGGGCGAAGATCCCGCTGCCCGAGGATCACGAGGATCGGGGCGCTTATGTCGTGTCGGGTCGGGTGACGGTGGCCGGGGAGACTTATGAGGCCGGGCGCATGATGGTCTTCCGCCCCGGGGATCGCGTGTCGATGGAGGCGGGGCCCGAGGGGGCGCGGCTGATGCTGCTTGGCGGTGAGACGCTGGAGGGCCCGCGCTACATCTGGTGGAACTTTGTGGCGTCGTCGAAGGAGCGCATCGATGAGGCGAAGGAGGCATGGCGGGCCGGGGATTGGGAGAGCGGGCGGTTTTCGCTGCCGCCGGGCGATACGGAGGAGTTTATTCCGCTGCCAGACCGCTGACGCGCGGGGCGAGGACGGTGGCGTCGCGGGCGGCGACGAGAGAGCGTGCCGCGATGCCGCTAGCGGGGAGGTCGGGGAAGAGGGCTGCGACCTCGTCCCGGCCTTCGGGGGTGAGGCTGTTCGCTGTCATGTGGCCGAGGAAGAGGCTTTCGGTGGGGCAGCCCTCGACGTCGAGGATTTCGTGGCGGTCGAGCAGGAGGTGGTGGTAGGTGACCCAGCCGCCCGGGGCGCGGCGGATGGTGGTACCGTTGACCAGGGCTTTCGCGGGGACGAGGCATTCGGGCTCGCCGAAGTGGAGTTGGGCCGTCCAGCCGCGGATCAGCATGCGGTGTTGGGGGGAGACGCGGAAGGGTTTGGCGTTGCCGAGGGCACCGGTGGCGAAGGCGATTGGGGCGAGGCGGCCGAAGGCGCGGACGCGGCGGTGGCCGGTCCAGCGGATGGGTTGGGGGCCGTTGTCGCGGGTCAGGACCAGCATGCCGGGCGTGAGGTTTTCGACCGGGATCAAGCCGTGGGGCGTGGCGATGCGGGCGCCGTTGGCGAAGCAGACGACGGTGGGGATGGACACGTCGAACCCTCCGCCCGGGTTGGGGTTGTTGTTGCCGCCGCCGTCGGCGGTGGTCCAGTTGCTGAGGTCCGAGATCTCGGCGATCAGGTCGTTGCGCGTCACCGGCGAGGGCAGGTCGCTTTCGTCGAACTCCATGAAGTCTTCGTCGCCGTCGATGATGATCGCGCCGGTGGTTGTCGTGAGGCCGGTGCCGGACAGGTTCGGGGACTGGTTGCTGTTGCCGTTGTCTTCGTTGCCGATGACGGCGATGAAATTGTCGGGGGTGGCGAAGTTGCCGGTGCGGGTGCCCTGGAAGGCCCAGAACATCTCATTCCCCTGGGCGATGTCATAGCCGCCGCGCATGTAGTCGAGGGCGCCGCCTGCGTCGATCGTTGCGGTGCGAGAGCCGCGGTCCATGTCGATGGTGACGACGGTTCCGGCGGAGACGCCGCCGGTGGGAACCGTCCATTCCATGTATTGTTCGGTTCGGTTGAACTCGGTCCCGTCCCATTCGTCGTCGGTAAAGAAGATGACTTCGCCCGCAGGCAGGTCGACGGTGGTGACGAAGGCGATGTCGTCATTGTCGGAATCCCATCCGACGAACATCAGGTCGCCCGGGTTGAGGGGCATGGTCGTGCTCCCGTTTTTGCGGGCCGTGGAATACGCGGGGAATCGGGCGAAAGAGAGGCGGTCTGAAACCGACATGTGCGTGCCGCCGCCGGGCGGGCCGGTGCGGGCGGGTCGGGTAGGGTGCCGGCATGCGACATGAACAGACGACTGCGCCGCGCACCCTGGTGCCCGAGACGGTGACGATGGGGATCGTGCTGATCCTTGTCGCGATGGCGCTGATTACGGCGAATGACATGATCATCAAACGGCTGTCGGACACGTATCCGCTACATCAGATCGTGTTGATCCGTTCGCTGATCGGGATGAGCTTTGCGTCGGTGTTCCTGATGTTCGAGGGCGGTTTGCGGTGTTTGCGGACGCGGCGGCCCGGGTTGCATGTGATCCGGTCGCTGATGCTGGTCGGGGCGAACCTGTTCTTTTTCACGGCGATTGCGACGGTGACGCTGGCTGAGGCGAGCGCGGTGTTCTTCATCTTTCCGATGGTCATTGCGCTGTTGCAGTGGCCCGTTCTGGGCGTGCCGGTTGGCCCGCGTCGTTTGGCGTCGATCGGGTTGGGGTTTGTCGGCGTTCTGGTGATCCTTGCCCCGTGGGGTGGCGGAGGAAACGCGGCCCCGGCGTGGGCGCTGGCCCTGCCTGTGGCGGGGGCGGTGTGCTATGCGTTGATGCAGTTGCTGACGCGGAAGCTTGGGGATGAGATGCCGGCGGCCGGGCTGGCCGTCTACAGTCAGGGTGGGTTCATTGTGGTGTGTGCCGTGACGGGGCTGGTCTTAGGCGACGGGCGGTTTCTGGGCGACACGGACAATGCGAGCCTGTCATTTCTGCTGCGGGCCTGGGTGTGGCCGAGTGCGGAGGATTGGTGGCTGTTCGGCCTCGTCGGGTGCGCGATTGGGTTGGTGGCCTATGCGATGTCGCAGGCGTATCGGGTGGCCGATCCGGCGACGATTGCGCCGTTTGAGTACGTCGCCCTGCCGTTGGCCGTGTTCTGGGGCGTGGTGATCTTTGGGGACATCCCGGACCTTCGCACGGCTTTGGGCATTCTGCTGATCGCCGGGGCGGGGATTTATGTCTATATCCGCGAGCGGAAGGTGGGGACCGAGACGATTGTCGCGGGCAACAGAACGCCCCGGTGAAAACGGGCGTTGGCGCGTGGAAGGCGCTTGACCTGCGAGCGGGGCGGTCCTAGAAGGCGCGCTACGCCCCGACG
Source organism: Pseudomonadota bacterium (assembly GCA_039190895.1). Classification (GTDB taxonomy): domain Bacteria; phylum Pseudomonadota; class Alphaproteobacteria; order Rhodobacterales; family Rhodobacteraceae; genus Ovoidimarina. The sequence goes on from JBCCXY010000054.1 coordinate 20,065, forward strand.
TGTGCGGGGCCCTGCGCGGTTGTAGCTCAGTTGGTTAGAGTACCGGCCTGTCACGCCGGGGGTCGCGGGTTCGAGCCCCGTCAACCGCGCCACTTCTTCTCTGAATAGTGATGTGCTGCCGGGCTGAAGCCCGGCCCACCTTTGTTGGTATTGGGTCGCCGTAACGTGCCTTGCAGCGCTTTTGGCTGGCCAGTGCCGGGGTGAACCCTGGCCTACGCTGTCGAGGGGCGTCGCCGAGGATTTGCATGAGTGTGTCGATGTTTTCGCGCTGGAAAGAGAGGGGCGGGAACATGATGTCCCTCGCAGACGGATGGACGCCTGCGTGGCAATATGGGTGGCGCCGCTCATCGCGCCCTTGCAGGCGCGCCTCGCTTTGTCGCTTGGGAGGTGGGGTTATCTGGTTGAGGGGATGACGCCGATTTCGTTGAGCACCTTTTCGAGGCCTGAGAGCCCTGGGTCGTGGTGCGCCGCGACAATGGCGTCAAAACGGGTGCGGAGTGCTTTTTTTCTCGTCGCCCTTGCAGTCATTCCAGGGGCGGCCCTGCAGGCCCATTTCGAGAACGTAGTAGCCGATGAAATGCGGGCGGTGCCCGGTTGCAAGGAGGCGCCCATACGCGGCGTCGGCGCCGAGGGTGCGGACCTCTTCGGCAGTGTGGATGCCTGCCTTGGCGAAGGCGGCTTCCATCGCCGGGCCGAGGTTGCGGATCGATGAAACGGGATCGTCGGACATTCTGTCCGATGTTTAGGACCCGTTCATGTCCGACAGCAAGGGGGCGCTAGATCTGTGCCCAGTCCTTGAAGGCGAATTCTTCCGGGTGGTCCGAGCCGGCGGGTTCTGGCGCCTGCTCGTAGGCGTCCTTCGTCTCGGCCTCTGGCTCTGTGGTCTCGTCACGGTCCATTGTCTTTCTCCGTTTGCGTCCGTCTTCAGGTTCGCGGGCGATCCTCTTGGTCAAGATCGGGTCCTCCTCCGCTAATGCGAGACGACATCACGCCATCGTGGTTGAACGTGGGCGGGCGCGTGCCGCGGGTCGCGTATCTTCGCGGCCGAGGAGGGGAACACAGCCACAGGTATGACGCTAACGTTAACAACTGAGCGCTGGCTGTGATCCAGGTTGCAGAAAAGGTGGAACGTGTTGTTTCCATGTCGGAATTAGTCGCGCCGATCGCGGCGATTTGCGCGAGATCACGGGGTGACGCGGCGAAAGTTCAAGCTTTCATAATTTTTCGACTCGCATGCCTTGATCGAGCCATACGAGTCATCTAGTTGCGATTCAGGAAACGCCCTCGGGCTAAGACATGGAAGGCGACTGGCAATGCTGACCAAAGACCAACTTATCCGCGAAGTCCGCGCGCGGGGGGCAACCCTTCCCGCCGTTCTGTTGGTTTATGGGCTGTTGGTGGCCACTATGGTGGGGACAGCGCTCGCCATCGTGTGACGCGTGCCGGGGTTGCCCCCGGCCTACGCCAGTTTCCTAGACCTTCGCCGATTCCCCGACATTGTCGACGCCGCGCTCTTCCAGAAGCGTGGTGAGCCAGTTCGGGTCCATCTCGGGCACCGACGAGAGCAGCAGGTCGGTGTAGGGATGGTGCGGGGGCTTGAACATCTCGTCCTTCGGCCCAGCTTCCACGACCTTGCCGTATTGCATCACGACGACCTCATCCGCGATGGAGCGGACGGTGGCGAGGTCGTGGGTGATGAACATGTAAGCGAGGTTCAGCTCTTTCTGCAGCCGGTCGAGGAGGCGCAGGATGCCCTCGGCGACGAGCTGGTCTAGGGCCGAGGTGACCTCATCACAGATAATGAACTCGGGTTCGGCGGCGAGGGCGCGGGCGATGCCGATGCGCTGTTTCTGGCCGCCGGAGAGTTCGGGGGGGTAGCGGCTGTAGAACTTCGAGGGGTCGAGTTCGATGAGGTCGAGGAGTTCGTCGACGCGCTGTTTCAGGTCAGCGCCCGAGAGGCCCGAATAAAACTGCGCGGGGCGGCCGATGATGTCGGAGATGCGGACCTTTGGGTTCAGGGCCGTGTCGGCCATCTGGTAGATCATCTGCGCCTGCCGCAGTTGGTCCCGTGACCGCGAGCGGAAGTTGGGTGGCAGGGTTTCGCCCTTGAACTGGATCTCACCGCTCATGGGGGGCAGGAGGCCGGTGATGCAGCGGGCGGTGGTGGATTTGCCGGAACCGGATTCGCCCACCACGGCAACGGTCATACCCGGGTAGATGTCGAAGGACACATCGTCGAGGACCTTCACGCCGCCCGTATACGCCGCGTCGATGTTCTTGACCGAGATGACCGGTTTGGTGCCGTCGGTGGGTCGCGACTTTTGCGGGCGCTGGAAGCTGCGGACGGCCCAGAGGGACTTGGTGTAGTCCTCTTTCGGGCTGTCGAGCATCTCTTCCGTGGGGGCCTGTTCGACCTCTTCGCCCTTGAGCAGGACTTTGATCGTGTCGGCCATCTGGGCCACGACGGCGAGGTCATGGGTGATGTAGATGGCGGCCGTGTTGAACTGATCGACGATGTCTCGAATGGCGGCCAGCACTTCGATCTGGGTTGTCACGTCGAGGGCGGTGGTCGGCTCGTCGAAG
>JBCCXY010000055.1:0-22561 GCA_039190895.1 Pseudomonadota bacterium
CGCCGGGCCCACCCCTGGCCCGGCGATATGGCTACAATCAGCGCGCCGCTTGGAACGATGGCGGGACCCAACGATAAAGCGCATAGAAGACCTGTGGGATCGCCGGTCCTGGGCCCGTCGATGCGCGGCTCCGCTTCGAGTGGATGACCTCCCGGTCTAGGCATCGTCGTCCAGCAGGTGTCGACCGTCGCGACTTTCCACCTCGATAACCCAGAGATCGCGGTCGAAGCTGCGTTGCTTTTCGATTGAAGCGTCGACCTCGGCCTCGGGGCCTTCGGACAGGGCCACCCAGGCGCGCTCTCCGGTCATCAGGTCGAAGGAGCGCTGGTAGCACACGGCGTTGCCGTCCAGTGTCGCGACCTTCACCATCACGGTGCCGGAGGTCGGATCGCCCTTGTGAAGGATGTAGGCTGGCAGATGCTCCTGCCCCAGTCGATGCAGGTAGGCGTCGATCCAGACCCGCGTCGCAAGACGCGGAGTCATCCCGCGTCCCCGTCGCGGAAGTCGAGGCCCATTTCCGAATAGCGCTCGGCCTCTTCCAGCCAGCCGGGGCGGACTTTCACCTGCAGGAACAGGTGGATGGGGCGGTCGAGGAACTCGATCAGCTCGGCCCGAGCGGCCTGGCTGACGGCTTTGATCGTCTCGCCCTTCTTGCCGAGGATAATGCCTTTGTGGCCGTCGCGGGCGACGTAGATGATCTGGTCGATCCGGGCGGAGCCGTCCTTGCGCTCCTCCCAATTCTTGGTTTCGACGGTGAGTTGGTAGGGCAGTTCCTGATGCAGGCGGAGGGTGAGCTTTTCGCGCGTGATCTCGGCGGCGATCATGCGCATGGGCAGGTCGGCGATCTGGTCTTCGGGATAAAGCCACGGACCTTCGGGCATGCGCCCGGCGAGCCAAGTGCGCAGGTCGTCGACGCCGTGACCCTTCTCGGCAGAGATCATGAAGGTTTCGACGAAGGGGGAACGCTCGTTCATTTCCTGCGTGAGGCCCAGGAGGACGGGAGCTTCGACGCGGTCGATCTTGTTGATGGCAAGGGCAAAGGTGGCGCCCTCAGCGCGCTCTTTCATGGCATCGAGGATCGCCTCGACACCTTTGGTGATGCCGCGATGCGCCTCGATCAGGAGGACCACGACATCCGCGTCCGCGGCCCCGCCCCAGGCGGCGGCGACCATGGCCCGGTCGAGGCGGCGGCGGGGTTGGAACAGGCCGGGCGTGTCGACGAAGACGATCTGGCTGGCGCCCTCAAGCGCGACGCCCCGGATGCGGGCGCGGGTGGTTTGCACCTTGTGCGTGACGATAGAGACCTTGGCCCCGACCATGCGGTTCAGAAGCGTGGATTTGCCCGCGTTGGGTTCGCCGATGAGGGCGGTGAATCCGGCGCGGGTGGGGGCGGTGTCGGTCATCCGGGGGCCTTAGCGGGGGGACAGGTTGGGGGTCAAGGCTCGTCAGCCCTTGCGGGCGTGCCTCGCCGTCTTTGGCGCCAACGGTCGCGCGGGGGACGATTTCTTGGAAGAAATCGTGACGGAAAATTCCATTTTCCGGCCTCAGGCGAGCGTGGAGAGTAGGGCGCGAGCGGCGGCTTGTTCGGCCTGGCGTTTTGACCCGGCCTCCGCCTTGGCAGAGCGGCCATCGGCAAGGCGGACTTCAATGGTGAAAACCGGGGCGTGGTCGGGGCCGGAGCGGGCGGTTTCGACGTATTCCGGCAGGGATAGACCCTTTCCTTGCGCCCATTCCTGCAATGACGTCTTGGGGTCGCGGGCGTCGGCTTCGACGCGAGAGATGCGCTTGCCCCAGAGCCGGAGGATCAGCGTCTCGGCAGCTTGCAGACCGGCGTCGAGATAGACTGCGGCGATGACCGCCTCCATCGCGTCGCCGAGGAGTGCCTCTTTACGTCGACCGCCCGACATCGTCTCGGACCGGCCAAGGCGGAGGACCTCGCCCAGGTCGATCTGGCGGGCCACGTCGGCGCAGGTTTCTTTGCGCACAAGAGCGTTGAAGCGCGGCGCAAGCTGGCCCTCTGCGGCGTCGGGGTCTTCGCGCAAGAGGGCGGCAGCCATGACAAGGCCGAGGACGCGGTCGCCCAGGAATTCCAGCCGCTGGTTGTCACTGCGCGCGGGGCCGCTGGCGGAGCCATGGGTGACCGCCTCGGTCAGAAGCGCCGGGTCGGCAAAGCGGTGGCCGAGCCGGTCCTGAAACGCCTGCAACGCGCCGGACAGCGCCATCAGATGATCTTGTGGAAGAACCTGTCCGACCGCCAGGTCCACACAAAGAACAGCGACCGCCCGGCGGACGAGAAGATCACCCGGTCCGCGCGTCCGATCAGGTTTTCGGCCGGAACGAAGCCCACCCCGCCCACAGCGCGCGCAAAGCGGCTGTCGATGGAGTTATCGCGGTTGTCGCCGACGAAGAAATACTGATCCGGCGGCACGGTGAAGGCGTCGGTGTTGTCGGCCCGTGTTTCTCGCACGTTGAGGATGCTGTGTTCGCGCCCGTTGGGGAGCGTTTCGGTGAACCGCTCTTTCAGGCAGGTGCCACCGAGACCCACGGTCTGGGCGGAATTGGCGCAGCTTGGCAGGCTTTGCATCGGGCCCTGGCGGGCGTTGATCTCGGCAAACTCGCCGTCGGCCGTCTGCGGTGCGGGTTCATCGTTGATCAAAAGGACGCCGTCGACCATCTGCACCTTGTCGCCCGGCAGACCGACGACGCGCTTGATGAAGTCCTGGCCGTTCACGGGATGGCGGAAGACGACGACATCGCCGCGCTCGGGTTCACCCGCGAACCAGCGACCATTGATGAATTTGCAGGCAGAAAATGGGCAGGAGTGTTCGGAATAGCCGTAGGCCATCTTGTTGACGAACAGGAAGTCGCCGATCAGCAGCGTGTCTTTCATCGACCCGGACGGGATCCAGAACGGCTGGAAGAACAGGGTCCGGAAGACCCCCGCGATCAGCAATGCATAAATGACGGTCTTGACGGTTTCGCCGACCCCGCCTTCGCTACTCGCCATTGGCCGCCCTTTTCACTGCCTGAACGCGCTACATGCGGGTGAGGGGTGACGGTGTCAAGGAGCCGGGCTGCCGATTGGGCGGGCTTCGATCACCACGAAAGCCTGCGCCCAGGGGTGGTCGTCGGTGAGGGTGACATGGATCAGCGCCTCGTGCCCCTCGGGCGTCATCTCGGCCAGGCGGGCGGCGGCCCATCCGGTGACCTCCATCACCGGCTGGCCGGAGCGGAGGTTCGACACGGCCATGTCCTTCCACGCGATCCCCATGCGCAGGCCGGTGCCCAGCGCCTTGGAGCATGCCTCTTTCGCCGCCCAGCGCTTGGCATAGGTCCCGGCGGTGTCCTTGCGACGCTCGGCCTTGCGCTGTTCGACCTCGGTGAAGACGCGGTCGCGAAACCGGTCGCCGAAGCGGTCAAGCGTGCCCTGAATGCGCTCGATATTGCAGAGGTCGGTGCCGACGCCGAGGATCATGCGGGTGTCATGGGCGCGGTGCCCGGGGGCGTCAACCCTTCGCCAACGGATGCGCGGTAGACAGGGGCGGAGCCGCCAGAAAGGTCGCCACCTCATGCGAATTGCCTTGCTTCTGTTCATGATGCTCGCCGGGTGCTCCGGCGTGGCCTACAACACGACGGTCGCGAACAGCCCCGCGGCGCGGCTGGCGATGGCGCAGTTCGTGCAGCCCGGCGTGACGACCGAGCGGCAGTACACCACCCGCTGGGGCCTGCCTGTGCAGAAGGTGCGCGAAGGCGCGCAGACGGAGTTCATCTATCGCGACATGCGCGACGTGATTCCGGTGTTCCCCCAGTTCGGCAGCAGCACGCAATATGTGATCGTGACGTTCCAGTACGGGCTGGCGACGGCGGTGCGAACGTCGGACGGGATCGACTGCCGCGCCACGTTTACGCCGAGGCCGCCGAATTATGGGTTCGACAACCCCACGCAGGTGGAACTCGTCGGCTCCTGTCCGTTGCAAGGGCTGTGGGGCAATGACGAGGCCATCGCCGGTGTCGGTACAGCGGCTGGCGCCCGAACCGGAGGCATAACGGACGACAGGTATCGTCCGGATTCGGTGTCGTCGGTGCCGACGAAGTAACGACGATCGAACGTCTCCCGATGCGGCGGATTGGCCAAGAGTGGCCGACGGGTTCTGCTGTCCAGGTGTTGTGACCAGGATGTCGCTCTTCGCAGGTGTACCGACTGGTCGGCGGGGCACTTCGGGGCTGACGTCCTTGCGAACAGTTCCCCGATCAGCCCCGGCGGCGGCACGGCATGTACGCGCGGTATCTTCCCGTGTAGCTATTCGTTGAGACGGAAGTCTTGCGGCATAGCCCGCGACGGATGCCCGTCAGCCTCTGCGAAACGGCGAGGGGCGCTGCCCTGATTTCAGCGAATCCACCACGTCCGCGATGCGCTTGGCGCGGGTGGCGGGTTGCTTCGCCGTCTTGATCCATTCCAGCGTCCCTCGCTTGACGGAGCGGGGCCAGCCCTCCCACCCCTCCACCAGCGCGCCAAGCGCATCGGTCAGGTCGTCGGGCCGCTCCAACCGCTCCACATCGTCAAGGAACGCCCACATCCCGTTGGCCTTGGCCGCCGCGATCAGCGCCTCACCCGCGTCGGTCATCGCGCCCGAGGCGCGCGCCGCCTCCACCTTCGCCTTGTTGACAGCGGACCAAGCCGATTTCGGGTTGCGCGGCGCGATCAGCACGCTAGAGCGATCCGCGTCCACGCCCCGCGTGCGGCTATCGACCCAGCCCCAGCACAGCAGCTCTTCGATCAAGTCGTCGAACGGCACGTAGCGGTCGGTGTGCTTCTTCCAGGTGACCAACCAGACTGAGGGGCTGGTCGCATGATTGGCCGTCAGCCACGCGCGCAGATCGGCGCGGGATGTCACCTCGACCTCGTCCAGATGATCGCCTTGCCCCAACGCCTAGTTGACGATCTGCGACCGCGTCAGACCGGGCCGTGAGGGTGGGGGCGCGGGCGGTTCGGGGGGCACGTTCTTTGTCACGAAGATGATCACGTCCCGACGCGTTTCGCTATTGCGATACCGCGATCGCTCCCGCTCTCTCCGAACGATGGTGCGGGTCCGGGTGACCGGCGCCGCGACCGGGGGCGGTGGAGGCTCGGGGATCGCGCCCCGGCGGATGCGGACGCCCTCGCCGCTGGTTCCGTGATCGCCGGGGAGCCATGTGAAAGGCGCCGTCGTTTCGGTCAGGTCTCGGGGGACGGCGGGTTGCTCGGCCATCGCCATCGTGGCCGTTGTCAGCAGTCCGAAGATCAGTCCTATGCGTCGCATCAATGTGCCTCCGCCCAGTTGGACCCCTGTCCTGCATCCACGATCAGGGGCACCGACAGTTTCGTTGCAGGATCAGGGGCAGCTTCCATCACTTCTTTCGCTCTCGCAATAAGCGTGTCCACCGCATCGGCCTCAACTTCGAACAACAACTCGTCATGCACCTGCAGCAGCATCTTCGCTGGCAGATCCTCAATCGCCCCTGGCATGCGGATCATCGCGCGGCGGATCACATCTGCCGCCGTGCCCTGGATCGGCGCGTTGATCGCGGCGCGGCGGGCGAACCCGGCATGTGGCCCACGGGCGTTGATTTCCGGCGTATTGATCCGGCGTCCAAAAAGCGTCTGCACGAAGCCATGTTCCTTTGCGAAAGCGATGGTTTCATTCATGTACGCGCGAATGCCCGGGAATCTTTCAAAGTACCGGTCAATAAATTCCTGCGCCTCCTTGCGGGGAATCCGCAGGTTCCGCGCCAGACCCCAGCCCGAGATGCCATAGATCACCCCGAAATTGATCGCCTTCGCCTGACGCCGCACCTCTGGCGTCATCTCGTCCAGCGGCACGTTGAACATCTCGGACGCCGTCGCGGCGTGAATGTCCTGCCCCTCCCGAAACGCCTCCTTCAGCGCGTCGATATCCGCGATATGCGCCAATATCCGCAGCTCGATCTGCGAATAGTCGAGCGACACCAGCACCCGGCCCTCTTCGGCCACGAACGCCTCCCGAATGCGGCGGCCCTCTTCGGTCCGCACCGGAATGTTCTGCAGGTTCGGGTCGGTGGACGCCAGCCGCCCCGTGTTCGCCCCGGCAATCGAATACGACGTATGCACCCGTCCCGTATCGCCGTTGATGTGATCCTGCAGCGCGTCGGTGTAGGTCGATTTCAGCTTCGAAAGCTGGCGATAGTCGATGATCCGCGCAGGCAGGTCGTGCTCCGTCGCCAGATCCTCCAGCACGTCCGCCGGGGTCGAATACTTCCCGTTCTTCCCCTTCTTGCCGCCCGGCAGGCTCATCTTGTCGAACAGGATCTCCCCCACCTGCGCGGGGGAACCCACATTGAACCGCTCCCCCGCAAGCTCGTGGATCTCATCCTCCAGCCCCGCCATCTTCTGCGAAAAGGCGTTGGACATGCGCGACAGCACATCGCGATCCACCTTGATCCCGGCCATCTCCATGTCCGCGAGAACCGGCACCAGCGGGCGTTCCAGCGTCTCATACACCGTGGTCACGCGCCCGAGGTGAAGCTGCGGTTTCAGCCGCTCCCACAGGCGCAGGGTGATCTCGGCATCCTCGGCGGCATAGCGCACCGCGTCCTTCACCGGCACCCGGTCGAACGTCAACTGAGACTTCCCCGACCCGATCAGCGACTTGATCTCAATGGGCCGGTGACCGAGATACCGCTCCGACAGCACGTCCATCCCCTGCAGATGCAGGCCCGCGTGCTGCGCGTAGGAGATCAGCATCGTATCGTCGATTGGCGCTACGCGGATGCCGTAGCGGGCGAAGATCTTGAAGTCGTACTTCATGTTCTGCCCGATCTTAAGGATCGCCGGATCCTCCAGCACCGGCTTCAGGATCGCCAACGCCTGATCCAGCCCGATCTGCCCCTCGGCAAGCTCCTCCGAGCCGAACAACCCGTCATCCGCACTCGCCCGATGGGCCAGCGGCACGTAGCACGCGCTGCCGGCATCGACGCACAGCGAGATGCCCACAAGCTCCGCCGTCATCTCGTTCAGCGCCGTCGTCTCGGTATCCAGCGCCACGTGCCCGCGCGCCTTGATGCGCTCCACCCAGGCCTCCAGCGCGGCGGTGTCCTTCACCCATTCGTAGCTGTCCGGGTCGATCTGCGGCGCCTCGGGGCGTGTGTCTTCAACCGGCTTCGCTTCCTGGATCGTCGGCGCCTCGACCCCCAGCGTCTCGGCCACGCGCTTGGTGATCGTCCGGAATTCCATCGAGGCGAGGAACTCCAGCAGATCATCCGCGACGGCGTCCTTCACTTCGAGGCTTTCCAGCGTGTAATCGAGGTCCATCGCGGTATCGAGCGTCACCAGCTTCTTCGACAGCCGGATCTGGTCGGCGTTGTCGATCAGCGTCTGGCGGCGTTTGGGCTGTTTGATCTCTTCGGCCCGCTCCATCAGGGATTCGTGGTCGCCGTTTTCGTTGATCAACAGCGCGGCGGTCTTCACCCCGATCCCCGGCGCCCCGGGGATGTTATCGACGCTATCCCCCGCGAGGGCCTGCACGTCGATCACCCGATCCGGTTTGACGCCGAACTTCTCTTCCACGCCCTCGACGCCGATGCGGGTGTTCTTCATGGCGTCGAACATTTCGACCCCGTCGCCGACGAGCTGCATCAGGTCCTTGTCGGATGAGATGATCGTGACGCGCCCGCCCGCGTCGCGAGCCTTGCAGGCGAGCGTGGCGATAATGTCGTCGGCTTCAAACCCCTCCTGCTCCAGACAGGCGATGTTGAACGCCCGCGTTGCCTCGCGTGTCAGCGGAATCTGTGGGCGCAGGTCCTCGGGCATCTCATCCCGGTTGGCCTTGTACTGATCGTACATCTCATTGCGGAACGTGTGGGACCCCTTGTCGAACACCACCGCCACGTGGGTCGGGGCGTCGGCGCCCTTGTTGTCCTCCACCAGCTTCCACAGCATGTTCACAAAGCCAGACACCGCGCCCACCGGCAGCCCATCGGATTTCCGCGTCAGCGGCGGCAAGGCGTGGTAGGCGCGGAAGATGAAGGCCGAGCCGTCTACGAGGCTCAGGTGGCTGCCTTTTCCGAATGCGTTCTCTGACATGACCCCACCCCGTATCGCTGCCTGATGGGTGTTACATGACCGGCTTCGGGTTTGCGAGCGGGATTGGCCACGGGCTACAAGGCGCCATCAGCATAGGATGGACGCATGCGAAAATTGGTATCGTCAGGCTCGTATCTAGAGCCCCAAATCGGCTTCTCCCGCGCCGTTCGGGTAGGTAACTTTGTCTCCGTCGCAGGGACGGCGCCCATCGGGCCGGACGGGGCAACGGTCGGCGTGGGCGACGTCTATACCCAGACCATGCGGTGCCTTGAGATCGCGAAAGCGGCGTTGGAAGAGGCGGGTGCCTCCTTCGACCACGTCGTCCGCAGCCGGATCATGCTGACCGACGCGACAACATGGCAAGACGCCGCCCGCGCGCACGGCACCTATTTCGCGTCTATCCGCCCGGCCACGACGGTCGTCCAGGTCAGCGGCTTTGTCGACCCGGACTGGCTTGTGGAACTGGAGTTCGACGCGGTCCTCGATCAGTAGTCGAACAAACCAGTGGGTGTTGCCCAGCGCGGAATCAAGGCCAACGGCCGCCGCGCTATCGCCGGGCCCTCCCCAGGCCCGGCGATTGGTCACCACCAGCGTGATGTTCAGATCGACGGCGAAACGATCACCATAAACGGCATAGTCCGCCTGTCAGGATCGCCGGTCCAGGGCCCATCGATACCACGGCTCAGCGCACAGGTAGGCCGGGGTTCACCCCGGCACGCCCCCGCACGGTGTCCCCACGATTGGCGGGTTGCGCCATGCCACGGTCGCGGCGATAACCTTCGCCGGAGTATGTAGGAACGCCATGGCCGACGCACCGAACATCCTGAAACTGAACCCTGCGGACGACGTCGCCATTGCCACCGCCGACCTCGACCCGGCGTCGTCCGACACCGGCGACGTGCCCCTGAAAGAGCCGGTCAAACGCGGCCACAAGATCGCCCTCCACCCGATCCGCAAGAGGGAACCGGTGCTGCGCTACGGCCAGATCATCGGCTCGGCCAGCGCCGACATTGCGGCGGGGACGCATGTGCACTCGCACAACCTCGCCATGGGCGATCACACGCAGGACTATGCCCACGGGGCCGAGGCCACCCCCTTGCCGCCAATCAATGAGCTTCGGACGTTCATGGGCTTCAAGCGCGCCGATGGGCGGGCGGGAACGCGGAACTACCTGGGTATCCTGACGTCGGTGAACTGCTCTGGCTCCGTCGCCCGCTTCATCGCCGAAGCGGCAGAGCGCGAAGGGCTCCTGCAGGCCTATCCCAACATCGACGGCATCGTACCCATCGTTCACGGCACCGGTTGCGGCCTCGCGGTGGAGAACGACGGCTATCAGGCGTTGTTCCGCACCCTGTCGGGCTATGCCAGCCATCCGAATTTCGGGGGCATCCTGCTGGTCGGGCTGGGCTGCGAAGTCATGCAGGTGCCCGAACTCGTCGGACGCGCGCGGATGCGCGAGGATGGCAACTTTCGCTACATGACGATCCAGGGCTCCGGCGGTACGCGAGCGACGATTGCCAAGGGGCTCAAGATGCTCCACGGCCTCGCCGCCGTTGCGAATGACGCGGTGCGAATCGAGACGCCCGTGTCGGAGCTGACGCTGGCGCTGCAATGCGGCGGGTCCGACGGCTATTCCGGTATCACCGCCAACCCCGCCCTCGGCGCTGCCTCCGACCTGCTGGTCCGCCACGGCGGCACAACGATCCTCGCCGAAACGCCTGAGGTCTACGGCGCTGAACACCTGCTGACCCGCCGCGCCGTCAGCCGACAGGTCGGCGAGAAACTGATCGACCGCATCCACTGGTGGGAGGATTACACCGCCCGCAATGGCGGCGAGATGGACAACAACCCCTCCCCCGGCAACAAGCGCGGCGGGCTGACGACGATCCTCGAAAAGTCTCTCGGCGCCGTCGCCAAGGGCGGCACAGCGCCCATGGTCGACGTGCTGCACTACGCCGAGGTCGCGGTGCAGAAGGGCTTTCACTTCATGGACAGCCCGGGTTACGACCCCGCCTCGGTCACCGGGCAGATCGCGTCCGGTTCCAACCTCGTGGCGTTCACGACAGGGCGCGGCTCGGTCTCGGGCTACAAGCCGACGCCGGGGATGAAGCTGGCCACGAACTCCGAGATGTACGCCCGCATGGCCGACGACATGGACATCAACTGCGGCGACATCATCACCGACGGTGTCTCGGTCGAGGCCAAGGGGCAGGAAATATTTGAGCTTCTCATCCGCATCGCCTCGGGTCAAAAGACCAAGAGTGAGGAACTCGGCTTCGGCGGGGCGGAATTCGTGCCCTGGCAAATCGGCGCCGTGATGTAGGGGAGGGCGAGCACACCATGATGCTCGAAGGAAAGACTGCGTTCTGCACGGCGGCAGGGGCGGGGATCGGACAGGCGACAGCCAGGGCCATGGCCCGTGAGGGCGCCCGCGTGATCGCGACAGACCTCAACGCCGACGCGCTGGCCCCGCTGGCGGAGGACGGGGTCGATGTCCGCGCGCTGGATGTCACAGACGGCGCGGCGGTGGAAGCGATGGCGGCTGATGTGGGCGCCGTCGACATCCTCTTCAACTGCGCGGGGTTCGTGCACCACGGGACAATCCTCGATTGCGATGAAGACACCTACGACTTCTCGATGAACCTCAACGTCAAGTCGGCGTGGCGGGTGAGCCGGGCGTTTCTGCCTGCGATGCTGGACAATGGCGGCGGGTCGATCATCAACATGTCCTCGGTCGCCTCGTCGATCATCGCCGCCCCCAACCGCTTCGTCTACGGCGCCACCAAGGCGGCGATCATCGGCCTGACCAAGGCCATCGCGGCCGACTTCGTCACCCAGGGCATCCGCTGCAACGCCATCTGCCCCGGCACCGTCGACAGCCCTTCCCTGCAAGACCGCATCCGCGCGCAGGGCGACTATGACACCAGCCGCGCCGCCTTCGTCGCGCGCCAACCCATGGGCCGCCTCGGCGAGGCGCACGAAGTGGCCGAGCTCGCCGTATACCTAGCGTCCGACAAAGCGGCCTTCGTAACCGGCCAGGCGATGGCGATCGATGGCGGCTGGTCCAACGTCTGACCCCGTGTCCCCCGACGCCTTCGTCGAGGCTGTCACGGCCTGGGCACAGCGTATCCCTAGGGGATCGCGCGAGGTCCTCGCCATCGCGGGCGCCCCCGGCTCTGGCAAATCCACCCTCGCTGCTCGGATCGAGGCCGACATCTCTGACACCGCCATCCTTCCCATGGACGGCTACCACTACGACGACGAGCTTCTGGTGCCCCGCGGCGACCGCCCCCGCAAAGGCGCGCCGCACACCTTCGACGTTGGCGGCTACCGCGTGATGCTCGCGCGGCTCCGGGCAAATGACGAAGACGAAATCGCCGTCCCCCGCTTTGACCGCGACTTGGAAATCGTCCGCTCGGCGGCCCGCGTCATCCCCCGCTCCGTCCGCCTGATCGTGACCGAGGGCAACTGGCTTCTGCTCGACCAACCACCCTGGTCCGACCTGCAACCCCTTTTCGACCGCACCGCGTTCCTTGATGTACCCATAGAAGAGCTTGATCGCCGCCTGCGGCAACGCTGGGACGGCTACAACCTGACCGGAGACGCCCTGCGCGCCAAGCTAGAAGACAACGACCTCCCCAACGCCCGCCTCGCCGCCACCGGCAGCATCACGCCCCACTGGACGGTCCAGGAGTAGGGTGGGCAATCTGCCCACCGCCCGCGGATCAGCCCAAATCTATCCAGGCCCACTTACGTTCCGACAATCTCGGGAAGATCTCTTGCCCCGTGCAACACCCGGACAATCTGAACGGTGTCTCTGTCCACGGTATAGAAGATCAAGTAGCTGCGCGCAATCCCGGCAGCAATTCGTTTCGCTTCGGATATCGACCATGTGTGTCACGCAGCCCCATGATCTTTGCCTCGATCTCGGCCACAAAGCTCCGGGCGCGGTCCGGGTTGCCAAGCGCGATAGAGTCACCGATCTCAATCAGGTCTGTTTGAGCCGCAAGAGATATAAGGACGCGCGTCACTGCTTGGGGCGTTCAGCGTAGCGGGCCCTGAGCTCCGCAAACACCTCTTCTGCGGGAAGGCCAGGGCCACTCTCAAGCCCGGCCTTGATCGCAGAGCGCAAAGTTTCAAGGTCGCGGCGCTCTTCATCCCGGCTCCGTACCCATTCGCGCAACGCCTCTCGGACGACTTCACTGGTAGATGCATATTCTCCGCCGGCCACGGTTTCCCGCAGCGCGTCCGCCATCTCGGACGGCATCGTTATTGTCATGCGTTCAACACGGGGCATAGTCGTCTCCATTCATCGAATCATACTTATGCATACATATGATGAAAGCAAGTCGTCACGCCGCCCTCCACTTGATCGAGCACCCCATCGACGGCACCTGATCCTGCGGGCCCTCGCCCGTCTCGGCGATCAGTTTCATCGCGTGGTACAACTCCCGCTCTTCGTCCGACGGCGCCCCGGCGCGGCCCTTGGCGTCCAGCCGCCCGCGATATTGCAGCTTCAGCTCGCTGTTGAACCCAAAGAAATCCGGCGTGCAGACCGCGTCATAGGCGCGGGCGACCGACTGGTCCTCGTCATGCAGATACGGGAAGGGAAACCACTCCCGCTCTGCCATCTCTTTCATCCTCGGGAAGCTGTCCGCCGGGTGGGTCGTCGCGTCGTTTGAACAGATCGCCGCGACCCCGATGCCCATCGCCTGCAGCGCACTCGCCTCGGATTTCAACCGGTCCAGCACGCCAATCACATAGGGGCAGTGGTTGCAGATGAACATCACCAGTGTCCCCCGCTCCCCCGCCACGTCCTCCAGCGTCAGGGTTCGACCGTCCGTCGCCGGCAGCTCAAACGGCACGGCATCGCGCCCGAAATCGCAGATTGGTGTCGTTGCAGCCATGTTTGTGCTCCCAATACGTGTTCCATCCAATGCTTTCCGGCTCAAACTATGTCATGAGGGGAGAGGACGGAACGCCTGCACTGAAGAAGAATGACGACGCAGAACACACTCTACCCCGAAGGAACCGAAAGCCACGCGGCCCTGCTCGCCTTTATCGAGGGCCGCTCGCATGACCCGTTTGCCGTCATGGGCCCGCACAAGATGGCCAGCCGCAACTGCGTGACAGCCTTCGACCCGGCGGCTCAGTCGATGAGCGCTGTGCGGGGCGGGAAGGCCCATCCGCTGTGCCCCGTGCCGAGCGCGCCCGGGACGTTTGCGGGGCAGGTCCCCGGCAAGGGCGCCTACCGCCTGAAGGCGACAGGTCACGACGGCGCCGAGTGGGAATTCGAAGACCCCTACCGCTTCGGACCGGTCCTGGGAGAAGTTGATGAGCATCTGCTCGGCGAGGGCACGCACCTTCGGCTGTGGACGGCACTGGGCGCGCACCCGATGACCCATGACGGGGTTGAAGGCACGCATTTCGCCGTCTGGGCCCCCGGCGCCCGGCGTGTCTCCGTGGTCGGTGACTTCAACTTTTGGGACGGGCGCCGCCACCAGATGCGCTACCGTGGCGGGACGGGCGTGTGGGAGATCTTCGTGCCCGGCATCGGTGAAGGCGTGCCTTACAAGTACGAGATCATGAGCCAGTCCGGCGCGGTCCAACCGCTCAAATCCGATCCGGTCGGCTTCGGGTCCGAACACGCGCCCTCCAACGCCTCCGTCGTACGCAACATCTCCGGTTACGGCTGGACCGATGACACCTGGCTGAACGAGCGTGCCGCGCGGCACGACAGGTCCGCGCCGATCTCGATCTACGAGGTCCACCTCGGCTCATGGCGCCGCTACTGGAATCAGGGCGGGCGCCCGATCTCCTACAAAGAGGCAGCGCAGGACCTTGTGGACTACGCCCATGACATGGGTTTCACCCATATCGAACTGCTGCCAATCCACGAATTCCCCTTCGACGGCTCCTGGGGCTACCAGCCCGTCGGCCTCTTCGCCCCCACGATCCGCTTCGGCCCACCGCACGAGTTCCGCGATCTGGTTGACGCGGCGCACAATAAGGGCCTCGGCCTGCTGATCGACTGGGTCCCCGGACACTTCCCGACCGACCCCCACGGTCTCGCCCGCTTTGACGGCACGCATCTGTATGAACACGCCGACCCGAAGGAGGGGTTCCATCAGGACTGGAACACCCTGATCTACAACTACGGGCGCCGCGAGGTCGCAAACTACCTCGTGTCTAACGCCCTGTATTGGCTGGAAGAATACCACGTCGACGGCCTCCGCGTGGATGCCGTCGCCTCCATGCTCTACCGCGATTACTCGCGCCAAGAGGGGGAGTGGGTGCCAAACCACGACGGCGGTCGCGAGAATTATGAGGCGATCGCCATGCTCCAACGCATGAACGCCACCGCCTACGGGCAGGTTCCGGGGATCATGACCGTCGCCGAGGAATCCACCGCCTTCCCCGGCGTCTCAAGCCCGGTCGATCAGGGCGGGCTCGGCTTCGGCTACAAATGGAACATGGGCTGGATGAACGACACGCTGGAGTACATCCAGAAAGAGCCCATCCACCGCAAGCACCACCACAACCAGATGACCTTCGGCCTGCACTACGCATTCACCGAAAACTTCATCCTCCCCATCAGCCATGACGAAGTCGTCCACGGCAAGGGCTCCATGCTGTCCAAGATGCCCGGCAACCGGTGGGAGAAATTCGCCAACCTCCGCGCCTATTACGGCTTCATGTGGGGCCATCCCGGCAAGAAGCTCCTGTTCATGGGGCAGGAATTCGCGCAGGGCCACGAATGGAACCACGCGGGCCAGATCGACTGGGACGCCGCGCAAACCCCGATGCATGGCGGCGTGCAGGCCCTCGTGCGCGACCTCAACCGTGTCTACCGCGAGACCCCCGCGCTCCACGTCAACGACGCGCTGACCGAGGGCTTTCAGTGGATCGACGGCGGCGATGCCGAGCACTCCACCCTGTCCTGGATCCGCTGGGGCGCCGACGGCGACGCACCCGCCGTCGTCATCTGCAACTTCACCCCGGTCGAACGCCCGGGCTGGCGCGTCGGCCTGCCCCGCGCGGGGCGCTGGGCCGAGGTCATCAACACCGACGCCGAAGTCTATGGCGGCGGCAATCGCGGCAATATGGGAGGGGTGACAACCGACGCCGAAGGCTGGCACGGCCAGCCGGTCAGCGCGACGCTCACGCTGCCGCCACTCAGCACGATCATTCTGCGCCACGAAACGGCGTAACGGGAGGGGACTATGACGCAACCAACACCACGGCGCCTATCCAACCGGACGATGGCATTTGTCCTCGCGGGAGGGCGCGGCTCTCGCCTCAAAGAGCTGACCGACCTGCGGGTGAAACCCGCCGTCTACTTCGGCGGCAAGACCCGGATCATCGACTTCGCCCTGTCCAACGCCCTGAACTCCGGCATCCGGCGCATCGCAGTCGCGACGCAGTACAAGGCGCATTCGCTGATCCGCCACTGCCAGCGCGGGTGGGATTTTTTCCGCGCGGAACGGAACGAATTCCTAGACATCCTACCCGCGTCCCAGCGCCTTGGCGATAAGGCCTGGTACGAAGGCACCGCCGATGCGGTCCGCCAGAACATCGACATCATCGACAGCTACAACATCGACTACATCCTGATCCTTGCAGGCGACCACATCTACAAGATGGATTACGAGGTCATGCTCCAGCACCACGTCCAGGCCGAAGCGGATGTGACTGTGGGCTGCCTGACCGTGTCCCGGGCTGAAGCGACGGCCTTCGGCGTCATGGATGTCGACGCACAGATGCAGATCACGAGCTTCCTCGAAAAACCAGAAGATCCGCCATCGATCCCCGGCGACCCGGATCACGCACTCGCCTCCATGGGCATCTATGTTTTCCGTTGGTCCTTCCTGCGCGAGCTTCTGCTACGGGACGCCGAAGACCCCAATTCCAGCCACGACTTCGGCGGGGACATCATCCCCTACGTCGTCGCCAACGGAAAAGCCGTGGCGCACAAGTTCACCGATAGCTGTGTTCGCAGCGACGGCGCCGACGCCTATTGGCGCGACGTGGGGACAGTAGACGCGTTCTGGCAGGCCAATATCGACCTGACCAACTTCGACCCCGAGCTCGACCTCTGGGACACCAACTGGCCGATCTGGACGTATTCCGAAACGGCGCCCCCCGCCAAGTTCATCCACGATGAAGAGGACCGTCGCGGCAGCGCGGTGTCCTCCCTCGTCTCGGGCGGTTGCATCGTGTCGGGGACAGAGATCCGCAATTCGCTGCTGTTCACGCAGGTGCACACAAACTCCTACGCGACGCTCGATCACTGCGTGCTCCTACCTTACGTCAACGTCGCCCGACACGCAAAGCTCAGGAATGCTGTGGTGGATCGCGGCGTCCAGATCCCCGAAGGCCTCGTCATCGGCGAAGACCACGAGGCGGAGGCCGAGTTCTTCACCGTGTCCGACAGCGGCGTGACCCTCATCACCCAACCCATGATCGACAAATGGACCGCCGCCCAGTGACGCCAACGCCGGTTCCCAAGGTAGGCCGGGCTTCAGCCCGGCATTTGCGCCAACGCACAGGCCCCAACGTAGGCCGGGGGTCCCCCCGGCACCCCGCCGAATGAGACCCGTACTCTCCGTCGCCTCCGAATGCGTCCCGCTCATCAAAACCGGCGGCCTCGCCGATGTCGCGGGCGCCCTGCCCGCCGCTCTGGCGGCTGAGGGGTGGGACATGCGCACCCTCCTCCCCGGCTACCCCGCCATCCTGAAAGCGGCAGGCAAGGGCAAACCCGTCTGCTCCTTCGCCGATGTCTACGGCGGCCCCGCCGAGGTCCGGCAGGTGAAGGCCAAAGGCCTGAACCTCTTCATCCTCCACGCCCCGCACCTGTTCGACCGCCCGGGCGGGCCGTACCTCGACGCCGCGGGCAAAGACTGGCCCGACAATCCCAAACGCTTCGCCGCCCTGTCCTGGGTCGCTGCCCAGATCGGCGCGGACGGCGCGGGCAAATGGCGCCCCGAAGTCGTCCACGGCCACGACTGGCAGGCCGGCTTCACACCCCTGTTCCTGACCGACACCGCCGACCGCCCCGGCACGATCCTCACCATCCACAACATGGCCTTCCTCGGCATGGCCCCCGGTGCCGACCGTGCGGCGCTCCGCCTGCCCGCCGATCAGTTCAATCAGGACGGCTATGAGTTCTGGGGCCAGATCAGCGCCCTCAAGGCGGGCCTGACCACCGCCGACAAGGTCACCACCGTCAGCCCGTCCTACGCCCGCGAGCTGCTGACGCCCGACTTCGGCGCGGGCCTCGATGGCCTGTTGCGCAACCGGTCCGAGGATATGGTCGGGATCCTCAACGGCATCGACACCACCGTGTGGGACCCGGAAACAGACCCTAATATAGCCAATTTCAAGTCCCCGGCAGGCAAATCCAAAGCCAAAACGGCCCTGCGGAAGGAATTCGGCCTGCCCAAATCCAACGGCCCCCTCTGCGTCGTCGTCTCTCGCCTGTCTGACCAGAAGGGCCTCGACGTCCTGCTCGACGCCCTCCCCGCGCTGGTGGATCGGGGCGGCCAACTGGCCCTCCTCGGCTCCGGCGACAAGATGCTGGAGACGCGCTTCAAAGAGGCGGCGAAACACCCGTTTATTGCCACAAAGATCGGCTATGACGAAAAGCTCGCTCACCGCATGATCGCGGGGGCCGACGCGATCCTCGTGCCCTCCCGCTTTGAACCCTGCGGCCTCACCCAGCTTTACGGCCTGCGCTACGGCGCCGTGCCCATCGTGGCGTATACCGGGGGTTTGATCGACACCGTCATCCCCGCCACCCCCGCGACCCTGCGGTCCGGCGTGGCGACCGGCCTCCAGTTCCACCCGGTCACCTCTCACGCCCTCGCCGGTGCGCTGATCGACGCCGTTGCGCTTTACAGGAACACGCCCCTCTGGCGGCAGCTTCAGAAAAATGCGATGCGGCAAGAGGTTGGCTGGGCGGCGTCCGCCAAGGACTACGCTGCCCTCTACGATGAGGTCGCGCGCGCCTGATGTCTGCCCCCTACGAGGTCACTGCCGGGCGCCCCACGCCCCTCGGCGCCACGCCGGATGAGCATGGCACAAACTTCGCTGTCTTCTCGGCCAACGCCACGGCGATGACCCTGTGCCTGTTCGACGAAAGCGGGCGCGAATCCCGCGTGGACCTGCCCGAACACCGGGCCGAGATCTGGCACGGCCACGTCGCCGGCATCCGCCCGGGCCAGGTGTATGGCTACCGCGCCCACGGCCCGTTCCGCCCCGAAGAGGGTCACCGCTTCAACCCCAACAAGCTCCTGCTCGACCCCTACGCCCGCGAAGTCACCGGGCAGCCGAAGTGGAACGAGGCGCTCTACGAACGCGGCAAGAAGGCCCCTGACAGCCGCGACAGCGCCGCCTACGCCCCCCGCGCCGTCGTCACCGCGCCCGCGCTTTCGCCGGTGGAGGGGCGCCCGCACATCCCCCTCGACCAAACGCTGATCTATGAGGCTCACCTGAAGGGCCTCACAATGCGACACCCCGACATCGCGAACCCGGGCACGACCGAGGCCGCGGCCTCCGACGCGATCCTCGACCACCTCCTGAAACTCGGCATCACGACGATTGAGTTCCTGCCCCTCCAATTCTTCCTGAATGACCATTTTCTGGTGAAAAAGGGTCTAATTAACTAGTGGGGCTACCAACCGCTCGGCTACTTCGCGCCCGACCCCCGCTACCGTCCCGGGGGCGACATCACCGCCACCCGCCGCATGGTCGACCGCTTCCACGCCGCGGGGATCGAGGTCATCCTCGACGTCGTCTACAACCACACGGGCGAAGGCGATCACACCGGCCCAACGCTCAGCTACCGTGGGCTGGACAACGCCAGCTACTACCGCCTCATGCCCGATCCGCGTCAGTACGTGAACGACACCGGCACGGGCAACACGCTGCGCACCGAGCATCCGATGGTGATGCGCATGGTGCTGGATTCGCTGCGCTACTGGGTCACCGTGATGGGCGTCGACGGCTTCCGCTTCGATCTGGGCGCCTCGCTGGCGCGCACGCCCAACGGGTTCGATCGCAACGCGCCGATCCTTCAGGCCATGCGACAAGACCCTATTCTGGCAGAAACCAAGCTTTTGATGGAGCCATGGGACATCGGACCGGGCGGCTATCAGCTTGGCGCCTTCACCCCGCCGTTCCTGTCGTGGAACGACAAGTTCCGCGACGGCGTCCGCCGCTTCTGGCGGGGCGATACGGGCACCGCACCCGATTTCGCGGCGCGGATCACCGGCTCGGCATTGCAGTTCGACCATTCCGGGCGGCGCGCGACCTCGTCGCTCAACTTCGTCACCGCCCATGACGGGTTCACGCTTGAGGATACGGTCGGCTACACCAAGCGCCACAACGCCGCGAATAAAGAGGGCGGCAAGGACGGCCACCCCGAGAACTACTCCGACAACCTCGGCGTCGAGGGGCCGACGAAGGACTCGGCGATCCTCGACGCCCGCGCCCGGCGCAAGCGCAACATGATGGCCACGCTCCTGCTCTCGCAGGGCACGCCGATGATGCTGGCGGGGGACGAAATGGGGAACTCTCAGGGCGGCAACAACAACGCCTACAATCAGGACAACCCGACCGGTTGGATCGACTGGTCCGGCAAGGACAGCGCCTTTCAGGCTTTCGTCGAACGCCTCATCGCCTTCCGCCGCGCCCACCCCATCGTCCGCCAATCCCGCTTCCTGCACTCGCAGGAACGCACGACAGACGGCCTCGAAGACCTGTTCTGGCGCCGCGTTGACGGCACGCCCATGACCGAGGCCGACTGGCAGAACCCCGGCCTCAAGACGGTGTGTGTCGAGATGCGCACCGCCTCGGGCACTCCCGCTTATGACGACGTGGAATACGCCATTTTCGCGGTGTTCAACGCTGGTATCTCTGTCACCGTCCGCGCCCCGTTCCCGCCCGAGGGCCAGGTCTGGTGCCTGGAGATCGACACAGCCGACCCCGACGCCCCACGACGCCTGCTGGACGACCGCGCCCTGACCGTGGCGGCCGAAAGCGTCGCCGTCCTCGTCCTGGAACCAGAAGGAGCCTGACCATGGAAGCTCTCACCATCCAAACGACCCCCATCGACGGCCAGAAACCCGGCACCTCCGGCCTCCGCAAGAAGACCCGCGTCTTCATGGAGCCTCACTTTCTGGAGAACTTCATCCAATCCATCTTCAACGGCATCGGCGGCGTCGCGGGCAAAACCCTCGTCCTCGGCGGCGATGGCCGCTACTTCAACGACCGCGCCGCACAGGTCATCCTCCGCATGGCCGCCGCAGGCGGGGCCGCGAAGGTGATCGTCGGGCAGGACGCCCTCCTGTCGACCCCCGCCGCGTCGAACCTCATCCGCAAACGCCAGACCGACGGCGGCATCATCATGTCCGCCTCCCACAACCCCGGCGGCCCGGACGAAGACTTCGGCGTCAAGTTCAACACCCCCAACGGCGGCCCAGCGGCGGAAGAGGTCACCAACCGCATCTACGCCGCCACGCAAGAGATCACGTCCTACGCCATCTTCGAATCCCAGGAAATCGACATCGACACCCGCGGCACCCGCACGCTGGGCGCAATGGAGGTCGAGGTTGTCGACCCCGTCGCCGACTACGCCGAACTGATGGAAACCCTCTTCGACTTCGACGCCATCCGCAGCTACCTCGCCTCCGGCGCCACCCTCCGCTTCGACGCGATGCACGCCGTCACCGGCCCCTACGCCACCGAAATCCTCATCAACCGCCTCGGCGCCGCGCCGGACAGCGTGATCAACGCCACCCCCAGCCCCGACTTCGGCGGCGGCCATCCTGACCCGAACCCGATCTGGGCCAAACCGCTCGTCGACCTCGCGATGTCCGACACCGCGCCCGACTTCCTCGCCGCGTCCGACGGCGATGGCGACCGCAACATGATCCTCGGGCGCGGCATCTACGTCACGCCCTCTGACAGCCTCGCCGTCCTCGCCGCAAACGCCCACCTCGCGCCCGGCTATGCGCAAGGCCTCGCCGGATGCGCCCGCTCCATGCCCACGTCCCGCGCGCTGGACAGGGTGGCGGCGGCCAAGGGCCTCGACTGTTTTGAGACCCCCACCGGTTGGAAGTTCTTCGGCAACCTCCTCGACGCCGGGCGCATCACGCTCTGCGGCGAAGAAAGCGCCGGAACAGGGTCTGATCACGTGCGTGAGAAAGACGGCCTCTGGGCTGTCCTCCTGTGGCTCAACATCCTCGCCGCCCGGCGCGAAAACGTGCGCGACATCCTCATGGCGCACTGGGCGGAATACGGGCGCAACTACTACTCCCGCCACGATTACGAGGCCGTCGAGAACGCCAAGGCCGACGCCCTCTTCACAGCCCTGCGCGCCAAGCTCCCCTCGCTCACCGGCACCACCGTCGAAGGCCGCGAGATCACCATGGCCGAGGAATTCGCCTACGATGACCCCGTCGATGGCTCCCGGTCGGAAAATCAGGGCCTCCGCATCGGCTTTGCCGACGGCGGGCGCATCGTCTTCCGCCTGTCCGGCACCGGCACCGTGGGCGCAACCCTGCGCGTCTACCTCGAAGCCGTCGAAACCGACCCCTCCAAGCTCGACCTCGACCCGCAGCAGGCCCTCGCCCCCACCATCGCCGCCGCCGACACCCTTGCCGGGATCACCCAGCACACCGGGCGCACCGCACCCGACGTCATCACCTGAAAGGGCCCCGCCATGTACACCGTCGTCGGCCACCTCCGCAGCCGCACCTTCCGCGTCCTCTGGGTGCTGGAGGAACTGGCCCAACCCTACACCCACCAATCCGCCACGCCGCAATCGGCCGAGATCCGCGCCGTGAACCCGTTTGGCAAGATCCCGGCGCTGGTCGACGGCGACACCACCCTGACCGACAGCGTCGCGATCCTGACCTACCTCGCCGACAAGCACGGCGCCCTGACCCACCCCTCGGGCACCCTCGAACGCGCTCAGCAAGACGCCCTCACCTTCGCCATCCTCGACGAGATGGAGGCGCCCCTCTGGTCCTACGCCAAACACAGCTTTGCCTTGCCGGAAGAGCACCGCGTCCCCGCCGTCAAGGACACCCTCAAATGGGAGTTCGCCCGCGGCACCGAAAACCTGCTGAAACGCACCGGCGACGGCCCCTACCTGACCGGCGACACCTTCACGATCACCGACATCATCGCCACCCACCTCGGCACCTGGGCCACCAAGGCGAAGTTCCCCATATCCGACGCCTACCAGGCATATCTCGACCAGACCCGCACCCGCGCCGCCTACCAGCGCACCGACGCCATAGATGCGGGTTAATTGCTGCGCATCGCCGCAACGACCTTGGACCGGTCCGCCTCATTTTCGAATGCCACGATGTCCGGCATCTCCAGGATGTCCGCCTGCCGCTGTAGGCTGAAGAACTGCTCAAGCGCCGACGGGATTGCCTGTTCCAGATGCGCCCC
>JBCCXY010000056.1:0-22449 GCA_039190895.1 Pseudomonadota bacterium
ATACGAACCGGATCGCTCACTCGACCGAACAGACGGTCGCGTAGCCGGGCGCGCGCGAGGTCTTCGGCCACGTCGGGGTCGGGCGCACCGCTTCCCAGCGCCCGATCGATCGTGCCTTCATCCCCCAACCGGACGCTCCGCGACGGCAAGGCGCTCGGATCGGAATGGGTAGCCCAGCGTTCGGGCCAGCGGCAGGTCGTGCGCCCACTGGATCGAGCCGGTGTCCGCCAGCAGGTCAAATCCTGCTCCGAGCAGCATCGACTCGGCCACGTCGGGGGCCATCACGCCGAGGATCGGCTCGCCCAGCAGCGCGAAGGCAGCCCGAGCCGAGCGAGCCAGCCGCGGCCACGGAATCGGGACCAGCGGTGGTGTCGCGTAGGTCATCGCGAGCCGGCTGGCGGGTGCCGAGCGATGGGAGAGGTCGGCCAGCGTCAGTTCGATCGCCTTGGGGGGGAGGTACGGGGTCACTCCTTCCCAAATCCACATCGTCGGTCTCGATGGGTCGTGGCCGGCCTCTTCGAGTCGTTCACGAAGGCTCTGCCGCTCAGCGTCCGGCGACATGACTCAGGACTCGCAGCGATACAGCGACAAGCGGCTGGCCGACGACTTTACGATCTATGTGCTGTTTTCGGAGCCGCTGAAGGGAACCGTCGCCGAGATCCTTGAGGCGGTCGCCGAGGATTACCCGGGGATTGACTGGTCGTCCTCGCAGATCGGGGGCGAGATCGATACGCAGGGTGTGACGCTGTCGACCGATCTTGGGATCTCCAAGGACGAGGCGCGCGGGCGGACGACGTTCATGGGGATGCCGGGACGGTGCGAACTGGATTGGACACCGATCTTTGAGATGTCGCGGATCGTCAATCCCGAAGCCGAACAGGCGGTGTTGCGGCATACGGATCATTTGTCGATCAGCGTTGGGTCGCCGCAGGGGAATACCTCGGTTGCTGCAAGGTTCGATGCGGCGCGGCGGTTGACCTGCCTAGGTGCGGTGTTCGCGAAGCTGCCGATCACCCTTGGGGTCTACTTTCCGAGCGCGGACTTGCTGGTGAAGCCGGAGGACTGGGTGAGTGCGGCTGAAACGGCGATGAAGGGCGAAGTCCCGGTCATGCAGTGGATGGCGCTGTATGTGAACCAGTTTCAGTGGGATGGTCCGGCACCGGAGCCGGTGACCGTGGGAACGATCGGGCTCGCGGCGTTCAACGGGCATGAGTTAGTGATGCCGCAGGTGCAGTTGCCCGCCGGGGATGCGGCGCACTGGATTTACATGACGGTGCGGATGCTGCTTGAAGCAGGGCACGAGTTTGCGGACGGGAATACGCTTGGTGTCGAGGGGCAGGGGAAGCCGATCCGGATTCGCCTTGTGGCCGAAGGAGCCGAGACTGGCGGGCAGACGGATCAGTGGTTCCTGTTCCACGAGGCGTCGCTGCTAGATGACGAGAAGGTCCTTGGCCCGCGGGGTGGAAGGCCGCCGCCACCCGGTGTGGACAACAGCATCATGGGCGACTGGGACGATCTGAAGAACAAGCTTTACAGTTTCGTCGCTGGAGGGCGGTAGAGGCCGTTCCTGACCGTGGTGCCGCCGAGCCCGCTCCTGTAGGTCGGGACGCATGGCAAAGTTCGACTCATTTGTCATTTGCACAAGCCCGCGGAGCGGGAGCACTCTCTTGTGTCGACTGTTGGAAGAGACCGGCGTGTCCGGCGCGCCCGACTCGCACTTTCATCAGCCGTCCCGGGCGGCGTGGATGGAGCACTTTGGGGTAGAGGAGCGCGCGACGGAGGCAGAGACCCTGGCTGCCGTCTTTGCGAGAGCGGTGGAGAAGGGGCGCGGTGGGACCGACGTGTTCGGGTTGCGATTGCAGCGGCAGAGCTTTGCGTATTTCGCTGAGACGTTGCGGGTTATGTATCCCGGGTTCGGAACCGATGTGGATCGAATGGAAGCTGCGTTCGGGCGAACGTTGTTCATTCATCTGACCCGGGAGAACAAGCTGGATCAGGCGATTTCGTATGTGAAGGCGAAGCAGTCGGGGCTGTGGCATCGGGCGCCCGACGGGATGGAGATCGAGCGGCTCTCGGCCCCGGCCGAGCCTGTTTATGATCGTGCGGCGATCGCGGCTCAGCTAGAGGCATCCCTTCGGATGGACGCGGAGTGGGTAGATTGGTTCTCGCAGGAGGGGATAGCGCCGCTTCGGATCGCGTATGACGCCCTGTCGGAGGATCCGCATGGCGCGCGGGCGTCGGTGCTGGACGCGTTGGGGGTCGCGTTTGAGCCGGTCGGTGATGCGCTGCCGGTCGCAAGGCTGGCGGATGCGGTGAACGCGGAGTGGGCGAAGCGGTTTCGGAGGGAAATGCCGGGGTGAACCCTGGCTTACCATGGGTTTCGGGCGGTCGGCGCGGGAGGAGAGCGGCCCTCCGGGGGGAGTATTTCCCTGCCAGAAGAAGCTAGGGTGTTGGTTTTTCAGGGAAACCGGGGCACCGTACGGTGGTGTAGGGGCATCTTCAAAACCTGACGGCACATTCGTTCTCACCAATCGAGAGGACGGGGTTTCCGGATGGTATTCGATTTCATGCGGCGAGAGACGGCGGCAGCGCCGGAAGAGAAGGCCAGCGCTGTTGGTCCTGTGATCGCGTATCGCGGGTCGGGGCGGGTCGCCTGGTCGCCGCGCGATACGGTGAGCCTGACGAAGTCGGGGTTTCAGGGGAATCCGGTCGGCTATCGCTCGGTCAAGCTGATTGCTGAAGCCGCTGCGGCGCTTCCGTTGCAGCTTGTCGAAGGCGGTGAGCGGTTTGACACACATCCGGTGCTGGGCCTGATCGGCCGCCCGAATGCGATGCAGGGTCAGGCGGAGTTTCTGGAAGCGGCCTATGGGCAGCTTGCGCTGACCGGCAACCTTTACGTGGAGGTTGTTGCGGGCGCTGAGGGTGCCCCCGCCGAGTTGCACGTGCTGCGGTCGGATCGGATGCGCTTGGTGCCCGGCAATGACGGCTGGCCGGTGGCGTTTGAGTATGCCGTCGGCGGGCGCAAGCATGTGTTCCGGATTGGTGAGGGGCCGTCTCCGGTCTGTCACATCAAGTCGTTTCATCCGTTGGATGATCACTACGGCTTGTCGCCTCTGCAGGCGGCGGCGCAGGCGATTGACGTTCACAACAGTGCGTCGGGGTGGTCGAAGGCGCTGCTTGACAATGCGGCGCGGTCTTCCGGGGCCATCGTTTACAAGGGTGCCGACGGCGCGGCGTTGACCGCCGATCAGTACGACCGCCTGCTTGCCGAGATGGAGGCGCATCATCAGGGCGCGCGGAATGCCGGGCGGCCGATGCTGCTGGAGGGCGGGCTCGACTGGAAGCCAATGGGCTTTTCGCCGTCGGACATGGAATTCCAGAAGTCGAAGGAGGCGGCGGCGCGGGACATTGCTCTCGCTTTCGGGGTGCCGCCGATGCTGCTGGGGATTCCCGGCGACAACACCTACGCGAATTATCAGGAGGCGCATCGGGCGTTTTACCGCCTGACGGTGCTGCCGCTGGCGACCCGCGTGACCGCCGCGCTGGCCCAATGGCTGGGCGAGTGGACAGGCGGCACGGCGACGGTGAAGCCGGATCTGGAGCAGGTGCCCGCGCTGGCGCCCGAGCGGGACGCGCTGTGGAAGCGCGTGGCCGGGGCCAGCTTCCTGACGGAGACGGAGAAACGCGCGCTGTTGGGGCTGCCGCCCCTGGCCGCCGAGGAGGATGACGAGCGATGAGCGATATGAAACTTCCGACGACGGCGGCCTGGCTGGAACACAAGTTTCTGCGGCTTGGCGAAGAGATTGCCCTGAAGGAGGGGCATGTGATCGAGGGCTATGCCTCGGTCTTCGGCCAGACCGACCGGGGCGGGGACATTGTGCAGCAGGGCGCCTATGCGCGGTCGCTGAAATCCCTGCAGGCGGACGGGCGGCGGGTGAAGATGCTGTGGCAGCACGACCCGGCTGAGCCCATCGGTGTGTGGGACGATGTGCGAGAGGACGCCAAGGGCCTTTACGTCAAAGGGCGCCTTTTGGCCGAGACCGCGCGGGGTCGCGAGGCCAGCGTGCTGATCGAAGCGGGCGCGATTGACGGCCTTTCCATCGGGTATCGCACCGTCAAATCGCAAAAGGATGACAAGGGCCGCCGCGTGTTGGCGGACCTGGAGCTTTGGGAGGTGTCGCTGGTGACGTTCCCGATGCTTCCGGAAGCGCGTGTGGGGGCCAAGGGCGAAGAGCCTGAAGATGGCGGCTTTCTGCGCGATCTGGCGGCGGCCTTTCAGGACGCCCGCCACAAGCTGGCGAAGGGGTAACCGGCCAGCGAACTTCAACCTCAGATCATCAGGACCTGAACATGCAGAACTGCGAGACGAAGGCCCGGTCCGGGGCGGAGACGCACCTTGCCGGGGACCCG
Organism: Pseudomonadota bacterium; assembly: GCA_039190895.1. Lineage (GTDB taxonomy): Bacteria > Pseudomonadota > Alphaproteobacteria > Rhodobacterales > Rhodobacteraceae > Ovoidimarina. The sequence goes on from JBCCXY010000056.1 coordinate 4,411, forward strand.
GCCCAAGAGGTGAAGACCGCGCTGGCCGGTTTCATGGGCGACATCATTGGACGACTTGAGAAACAGGAAGAGCGACTGACCATGCTGGATCGGAAATCTACCACGCTGCGCCGCCCGGCGCTGGCTTCTTCGGCTGAGGCCGAGGCCCCCCACCGCAAGGCGTTTGCCGCCTATGTGCGCGCTGGCGACGATGACGCGCTGCGCGGGCTGGAGCTTGAGGAGAAGGCCCTGTCGACGGCTGTTGCGCTCGACGGTGGGTATCTGGTGGATCCGGAGACGGCCACGATGATCCAGAGCGTTCTGACCTCGGCGGCGTCGATCCGTCAGGTGTCGAACGTCGTGAACGTCGAGGCGACGTCGTATGACGTGATCGTCGATCATGGCGATGTGGGCACTGGTTGGACGACCGAGACGGCGTCGGTCACCGAGACGGCGACCCCGCAGATCGAGCGTATCGCGATCCCGCTGCACGAGCTGTCGGCACTGCCGAAGGCGTCGCAGCGTATCCTCGACGACAGCGCGTTCGACATCGAGTCGTGGCTGGCGGAACGGATTGCCGACAAGTTCTCGCGCGCCGAAGCGGCTGCGTTCGTGTCGGGCGATGGCATCGACAAGCCCACGGGCTTTCTGTCGAAGCCGACGATCACGAATGACTCCTGGGCCTGGGGCTCGCTGGGCTATGTCGCGACGGGCGTCGATGGGGCGTTTGCGATCAGCGATCCGGCGGATTCGATTGTCGACCTCGTGTATTCGCTGGGCGCGCGGTATCGGGCGAACGGGACGTTCGTGATGAACTCCAAGACCGCTGGCGCTGTGCGCAAGCTGAAGGATGCCGATGGCCGCTTCCTGTGGTCGGATGGCATGGCCGAGGGGGAGCCTGCGCGTCTGCTGGGCTATCGCGTGCTGATCGCCGAGGACATGCCGGACATTGCTCAGGACGAGTTCGCGATTGCGTTTGGTGACTTTGCCGCCGGTTACACGGTCGCGGAGCGCCCCGACCTGCGCATCCTGCGCGATCCGTTCTCGGCCAAGCCGAACGTTCTGTTCTATGCGACCAAGCGCGTGGGCGGCGACGTGAGCGACTATGCGGCGATCAAGCTGCTGAAGTTCTCGATCTCCTAAGCATCTGAAAATATTGGCGCATCGCCCCTTGGGGCGGCGCGCTGACCCTGGGCCCCTGGCGGGGGAACGGGAGAGGTCTGTCGAGACGAAAGGGATGACGGCGATGATGTTGATCGAGCAGAGCGCAGTGCCTTCGGGAAGCCTGCCGATTGCGGAGCTGCGCGAGCATCTGCGGCTCGGCACCGGGTTTTCGGACGACGCCGGGCAGGACAGCCTGCTGAAGGATTTGCTGCGGGCCGCGTTGGCGGCAGTGGAGCAGCGGACGTCGAAGGCGGTGCTGCAGCGGTCGTTCCGCTGGACCCTGGCGGCGTGGCGCGGGCTGGAGGCCGAGGTGCTGCCGGTGGCCCCGGTGAGCGCGGTGACAGCGGTGCGGGTGCTGGATGCTTCAGGTGGTGAGACGGTTATCGACGCCGGGGCGTACAGCCTGCAGGTGGATGCGCATCGTCCCTGTCTGGTGAGCCGGGGGTATGCGTTGCCGACGGTGCCGGTGGGCGGTTCGGTCGAGATTGATTTTGATGCCGGGTATGGCTCGGATTGGGCTGGGGTACCGTCGGATCTGGCGCGTGCGGTGCTGCTTTTGGCGGCGCATTATCACGAGCACCGGCATGTGGTGGGTGACCGGGAGTATCGGTTGCCGGAGGGGCTGGCGGCGTTGCTGGCGCCCTATCGGAATCTTCGGCTGTTCGGGGCGCGAGGCTGATGGCGGTGCCTGTTCTGAACCGGCCCCTGACGCTGGAGGCGTCGCAAGATGTGCCGGACGCGGCGGGCGGGTTTGACCGCGTGTGGGTCGCCTTGGGCATTGTCTGGGGCCAGCTGCGCCCGGCGTTGGGCCGGGAGGTCTCGGCAGAGACGCATCCGATGGCGCGGATGCGGTACCGGATCACGGTGCGGTCGGCGCCCGAGGGCTCGGCCCAAAGGCCGACGGTGGCGCAGCGGTTTCGCGATGGGACGCGGGTGTTTCACATCCTGTCGGTGCAGGACCGGGATGACCGGGGGCGCTACCTGACCTGCCTCGTGGAAGAGGAGGTCGTGGCATGAGTTACGGGATGAGCGCCGCGCTGCAGGAGGCTGTTTATGCTCAGCTTTCCGGCGATGCCGCTGTCGCGGCAGAGGTGGGCACGGCGATCTATGACGCGGTCCCGGCAGGTGATGTCCCGGAGCTGTATGTGAGCCTCGGCCCCGAGGACGTGCGCGAGCGTTGCGACAAGACCGGCGGGGGTGCCGAGCATCGGCTGATCGTCAGCGTCGTGACACGGCAGCCCGGGTTTCAGGGCGCGAAGCGGGCGGCGGCGACGGTGACGGATGCGCTGGATGGCGCGGACCTGACGCTGAGCCGGGGGCGCCTGGTGGCGCTGTGGTTCGAGCGGGCGAGGGCCCGGCGGGTGAGCAAGGGCGATGTGCGGCGGATCGATCTGACGTTCCGCGCGCGGGTGGAAGACGACTGAATTTCATAGACTTGGAGGCGATCGATGGGTGCCCAGAACGGCAAGGATCTTCTGATCAAGATTGATATGGACTGGAACGGGACGTTTCAGACCGTTGCGGGGCTGCGCTCGTCGAGGCTCACGCTGAATTCGGGGACGGTGGACGTGACCACGGTCGAAAGCGCGGGCGGCTGGCGTGAGTTGCTGGGCGGCGCGGCAGTGAAGACGGCGGCGATTGCCCGGTCGGGCGTGTTCCGCGATGACGATACGGACGCGCGGGTGCGGCAGCTGTTCTTCGAAGGGAAGATCCCGGATTTCCAGGTGGTTATCCCGGACTATGGCATCATTGAGGGTGCGTTCCAGATCACGTCGATTGAGTATTCTGGCGCCTATGACGGCGAGGCGACCTACGAGATGGCGTTCGCGTCGGCCGGACAACTGACGTTCACGGCGCTCTGATGGCGAACCCTTGGGCAGGCGAAGTGGCGCTGGTGATCGGCGGGCAACGCAGGGTTCTGCGGCTGACGCTGGGCGCGCTGGCAGAGCTTGAGGCGGGGCTGAAGGCGGGCTCGATCGTGGAGCTGGTGGAGCGGTTTGAGACGGGCAAAGTCTCGGCCCGCGATGTGCTGGCGGTCGTCGTTGCGGGCTTGCGCGGCGGGGGCTGGCAGGGCCGGGCCGAGGAACTTGCGCAGGCCGAGATCGAGGGCGGTTTCATGGCGGCGGCGCAGGCGGCGGGGCTCGCGCTGGTGCGGGCGTTCGAGTTGCCGGGCCAGGGTGATGCAGAAGTTTGACTGGCCCGCGCTAATGCGCGCGGGCCTGGGTGGATTGCGGCTGAGGCCGGTGGAGTTCTGGGCGCTGACCCCGGCAGAGTTCGCGCTGCTTTTGGGCGCTGATCCGGGCTCGGCGCCGATGACGCGGGGGGCGCTGGAGGCGCTGGCGAAGGCGTTCCCGGACCGAGAGGAAGAGTGACATGACTGAAGAAGTCGACCGCATTGCGGACATCGAGGACGAGGTTTACGCGCTGGAGCTGACGCTTGGGAGCGCGCGGAACAACGCGCAGGGCTTTGAGGTTGAGCTGACCGGCATCAAGTCTGCGCTGACCGAGGCGGGGACGAGTGCGAAGAGCCTGAATAGCTCGATCTCGAACAACCTGCGGCGGGCGTTCGATGCGCTGATCTTTGACGGGGCGAAGCTGTCGGACGTGCTGAAGTCGGCATTCAGCTCGATCACGCGGACTGCGTATCGCCAAGCGGTGTCGCCGGTGTTCAACCATCTGGGCGGGCTCTTCGGGAACCTGTTTGGCGGGGCGTTTGCGGATGGCGGGGCGTTCAGCCAGGGCCGCGTGATGCCGTTTGCGAATGGCGGGATCGTAAACGGGCCGACGACGTTTCCGATGCGGGGCGGCACGGGCCTGATGGGCGAGGCCGGGCCCGAGGCGATCATGCCGTTGGAGCGGGGTCCGGACGGGCGTCTTGGCGTGGCGGCGCGAGGGGGCGCGTCGGTGCATGTGACAATGAACATCACGACGCCGGATGTGGGCGGGTTTGAGAAGTCGCGCTCGCAAATCGCGGCGCAGATGAGCCGGGCGCTTGCCGCCGGGCGCCGGAACCGCTGAGGAGGCGCGCACTATGGGGTTTCACGAGGTTCGGTTTCCGACGGACATCTCCCTTGGCTCGACCGGGGGGCCGGAGCGGCGGACAGAGATCGTCACGCTGACGAACGGGTTTGAAGAGCGGAACACGCCATGGGCGGCGTCGCGGCGCCGCTATGACGCGGGGCTGGGCGTGCGAACGCTGGACGACATCGCCGCGCTGGTTGCGTTTTTCGAGGCGCGGTCGGGGGCGTTGCACGGGTTTCGCTGGAAGGACTGGACCGACTTCAAGTCGTGCGCGCCGTCGGGTGTTGTCGCGTTTTCGGATCAGGCGATTGGAACCGGGGACGGGGCGGAGACCGAGTTTGCGCTGGTGAAGGCATATGTGTCGGGGACTCAGAGCTATGCGCGGGAGATTGCGAAACCCGTGGCCGGGTCGGTGCGGGTTGGCGTCGATGGCGGCGAGGTGACGTCGGGGTTCACGGTTGCCGACGGCGTTGTGACGTTTGACGTTGCGCCGGGCGTTGGCGTGGCCGTGACGGCGGGGTTCGAGTTTGACGTGCCCGTGCGGTTCGACACCGACCGCATTGAGACGTCGGCGGCGGGTTTTCAGGCAGGCGAGATCCCGTCGGTGCCCGTGGTGGAGGTTCGGGTATGAGCCTTGAGGCGCATCTGACGACCGGGACCACCACCGTGTGCCGCTGCTGGGCGGTCATGCGGCGCGACGGGGTGACGCTGGGGTTTACGGATCACGACCGTGCGCTGGAATTCGACGGGATCGAGTTTCGCGCCGATACGGGCATGACGGCGAAGGCTTTTGAGCTGGCGACGGGGCTGTCGGTGGATAACGGCGAGGCGATGGGTGCGCTGTCGGACCCGGCGATCACGGAAGAGGACATCTCGGCAGGGCGGTACGACAAGGCCGAGGTGTTCGTTTGGCTCGTGAACTGGGCGGACGTCGCGGACCGCGCGCTGCAGTTTCGCGGGACGCTGGGGGAGATTGTGCGCGCTGGTGGTGCGTTTCAGGCGGAGTTGCGGGGGCTTGCGGAGCCTCTGAACCAGCCGCATGGGCGGATTTATCAGTCGCGGTGTCCGACGGTTCTTGGGGACGAGCGGAACGGGTTCGACACAGCGACTCCGGGGTATTTCCTGGAGGCGGATGTGGTGTCGGTGGTCAACAATCGCGAGGTGCGGGTTGTCGATCCTGGCGGCTATGCGGAGACGTGGTTTGAGCGGGGGATTGTCACGGTTCTAACTGGCGACGCGGCGGGTTTGACGGCGCTGGTGAAGACGGATGCGTCGGAAGATGGCGAGCGGGTGCTTGGTTTCATCGAGGCGCTGAGCGTTGATCTGGCGCCGGGGGATCGCATTCGGGTTGTGGCCGGGTACGATGGCAGTGTCGCCAGCAGTCGCGACAAGTTCAACAACTTCAATAACTTTCGCGGCTTTCCTCATATCCCTAGGGAGGACTGGCTGATGGCTTATCCGACGCAGGGCAGCATCAACGACGGCGGGAAGCTGACGTGAGCGGGCGGCCGGATATCGTGGCGGCGGCGCGGGGGTGGATTGGGACTCCGTACCGGCATCAGGCGTCGGCGAAGGGGCTGGGGGCGGATTGCCTGGGCCTTGTGCGCGGCGTTTGGCGCGAGGTCATCGGGCCGGAAACGGCACGGTTGCCGGCCTACACCGCCGATTGGGGCGAGGCGCGGGGCGAGGAGCTGCTGTGGCGGGGGGCCTTGCAGCATCTGTGCGCTGCCGGCCCGGAGGTGGCTCCGGGCGACGTGCTGCTGTTTCGGATGCGTGATGGCCGGATTGCGAAGCATCTGGGGATCGCGGCGACCAGTCAGTCGTTCGTCCACGCGTATTCCGGACATGGCGTGCTTGAGACGGCGCTGTCGGCGCCTTGGGCCCGGCGCATCGTCGCGCGGTTTACATTTCCAGAGGGGACGGCCTGATGGCGACACTGGTACTTTCGGCTGTTGGCGCTCAACTGGGCGTGTCGCTTGGGGGCGGGGTTCTGGGGCTGTCATCGGCTGTCATCGGGCGCGCGGTGGGCGCGACCATTGGGCAGGTGATCGACCAGAAAGTGCTGGGCACCGGCTCGGACCCGGTGGAGCGAGGCAAGGTGGAGCGCTTCCGCTTGAACGGTGCCTCGGAAGGCGCTGGAATCGCTCAGGTCTACGGGCGGATGCGCGTGAGTGGCCAGGTGATCTGGTCGTCGCGATTTCTGGAGAAGGTGACTTCTGAGAGCGTCGGCGGCAAGGGTGCCGGGGGCGGTGGCCAGACGGTGCACAACTACAGCTATTCGGTGAGCCTCGCGATTGCTCTGTGCGAAGGCGTCGTCGCACGGGTGGGGCGGATCTGGGCGGACGGGACCGAGATTTCGCCGACCGACCACACGATCCGCATCTATCACGGCGATGAAAAGCAGCTTCCCGACCCCAAGATCGAGGCGATTGAGGGCGTCGGCAATGCGCCTGCCTATCGGGGCACGGCGTACGTCGTCTTCGAGGATCTGGAATTGGGGGCGTTCGGTAACCGGGTGCCGCAGTTCAGCTTCGAAGTTGTCCGCCTTGCGCCGGAGGATCACACGCAGAACCTGGCCGCGCATGTTCGGGCGACCGCACTGGTCCCGGGGACAGGGGAGTATTCGCTGGCGACCACGCCGGTCTATCGGCGCGTCAATGGGGCCTCGGAGGCGGTGAACGTGAATTCTCCGCTTGGCGTTCCTGATCTTACGGCGTCGGCGGAGGCGATGCGGGCGGAGCTGCCGCATCACAATGCGACATCGCTGGTTGTGTCGTGGTTCGGCACGGACCTGCGCTGCGGGGAGTGCGAGATCAAGCCGTTGGTGGAGTCCCATGGCAGCGACGCGCAGGGAATGCCGTGGCAGGTGAGCGGGGTCACGCGGGCCAATGCGGACCTTGTGCCGTACATTGATGAGCGCCCGGCCTATGGCGGGACGCCGACGGACCAGTCGGTGAAACAGGCCATCGCTGAGCTGCGAGACGGCGGGCGTGAGGTGATGTTCTATCCGTTCATCCTTATGACCCAGCTGGAAGAAAACGGGTTGGAAGACCCGTGGACGGGCGCGGACGATCAGCCTCCACTGCCCTGGCGGGGGCGGATCACGGCGTCGATTGCGCCGGGGCAGGCGGGGAGTCCGGATGGGACTTCGGTGGTGGACGACGAGGTAGCGGCGTTCTTTGGGCAGGCGCAGCCGGGTCACTTCCCGGCGTCCGGGGCCTCGCGGGGCTATAGCGGGCCGGCGGAGTTCTCGTACCGACGGTTCATTCTGCATAACGCGTGGCTGTGTGCGGATGCCGGAGGCGTTGATGCGTTTTGTATCGGGTCGGAGTTGCGTGGCCTGACGCAGCTTAGGGGCGCGAGTGGCTTCCCGGTCGTCGAGGCGTTGCGGACGTTGGCGGCAGATGTGCGGTCGATCCTCGGGCCGGAGACGAAGATCAGCTATGCCGCTGATTGGTCGGAATATTTTGGCTATCAGCCGAAGGATGGTTCAGGCGATGTATTCTTCCATCTGGACCCGCTGTGGGCCGATGCGAACATCGATTTCGTGGGGATCGACAACTATATGCCGCTCGCCGATTGGCGGGACGGCGACGACCACGCGGATGCGGCGCACGGGGCGACGTATGATCTGGCTTATCTGTCCGGGAATGTGGCCGGGGGCGAGGGCTACGATTGGTTCTATGCCGACGAGACGGCGCGGGACGATCAGGTGCGCACGCCGATTGCGGACACTGCACATGGCGAAGACTGGGTGTTCCGCGTGAAGGACCTCGTCGGTTGGTGGTCGAACGCTCACCATGACCGTCCCGGTGGCGTGAGGTCAGCGACGCCGACGGCGTGGGTGCCGGGGTCGAAGCCGATCTGGTTTACTGAGGTGGGGTGCCCGGCTGTCGACAAGGGGGCGAATGCGCCGAACCTGTTCTTTGACCCGAAGTCGTCGGAGAGTGCGGTGCCGCCGTACTCGACCGGGCGGCGGGATGATTTCATGCAGGTTCAAGCGCTTAGGGCGACGCTGACCTATTGGGATGAGGCGGCGAACAATCCGGTGTCGGCGGTCTATAACGGGCCGATGGTCGATCTGGATCACGCCTTTGTCTGGGCGTGGGACGCGCGGCCGTTCCCGTGGTTCCCGAATGACGGGGACACCTGGACGGACGGGGCGAATTACACGCGGGGGCACTGGCTGAACGGGCGGGCGTCGGCGCGGGCTTTGTCGTCGGTGGTGGCTGAGGTCTGCGAGCGCGCGGGCGTAGCGGCCTGGGATACGTCGGGGTTGTACGGCGTCGTGCGAGGGTACAAGCCGGATGTGTCGAGCACCGGGCGCGCGGCGTTGCAGCCGTTGATGCTCGCGTATGGGTTTGATGCTGCCGAGGTGGACGGGGTGCTGGTGTTCCGGATGCGGTCGGGAACAGCGGGGGCTGCCGTTGGCGAGGCGGATTACGTCGACGCAAAGGAGCTGGGGACGGGGATTGAGCGGACGCGGGCCTCGGATGCTGAGACGGTGGGTCGGGTGCGGGTGATCAGCGTGGAAGAGGCAGGCGATTATGACGTGCGCGCCTCGCAGGCGATGTTCCCGGATGAGACGGTTGAGACGGTGACCGATGTCGACCTTCCGCTTGTGCTGACGGCGCCGGAGGCGCGGGCGATTGCGGCGCGGTGGCTGGTCGAGGCGCGGGCGGCGAAGGATGCCGCGAAAATCGCGCTGCCGCCGTCGCGGCGGGACGTGAAGGCGGGCACGGTGATCGAGGTCGAGGACGGCGGGCACGCCGCGAGGTACCGCGTGGACCGCGTGGAGGAGGCCGGCGCCCGTGTGCTGGAGGCGCAGCGGATTGAGCCAGAGGCCTATGTCGCGCCTCCGGACGAAGAGGACGAGACGACGCTGTGGACCAGCTATGTCGCGGCGGCCCCGCTAGAGGTGGCGTTCCTTGATCTGCCGTTGCTCACCGGCGACGAGGTGGAGCATGCGCCGCATCTGGCGGTTTATGGCTCGCCGTGGCCGGGGTCAGCTGCAGCGTACAAGTCCCCGGATGGGAACGGGTTTTTGCTGTCGGGGTTGCTGGATGCGCCGGCAGTAATGGGCGAGACGCTCACCGATCTGCTTGCGGCTGCGCCAGGGCTTTATGACCGGGGGCCTGCGGTGCAGGTGAAGATCTATGGCGGGGCTTTGGCCTCGGTTACGGAGGTGGCGTTGCTGAGCGGGGCCAATGCGGCGGCGATTGGCGATGGCGAGACGTGGGAGGTTTTCCAGTTCCGCGAGGCGGAGCTGGTGGGCGACAACACCTATGACCTAACGCTGCGTTTGCGGGGGCAGGCGGGGACGGATGGCGTCATGCCGGATGTCTGGCCTGCGGGGAGCCGGTTCGTGCTGCTCTCGGTCGGTCTGGCTCAGCCGGACTTTGCCGCGAGCGAGCGGGGGCTGTCGCGCGTGTGGCGGGTGGGGCCTTCGACGAAGCCGGTGGATGACGACGTGTACGTCGAGGAAACGCGGACGTTCGAGGGGGTTGGTTTGCGGCCCTACGCTCCGGTGCATTTCAAGGTGGACGACGACACTGGGGACCATGTGGTGACCTGGGTCCGGCGGACGCGGGTGGATGGCGACAGTTGGGCGGGGCTCGACGTGCCGTTGGGCGAGGCGGTGGAGGCTTATCTAGTGCGCGTCGTCGATGGCGGCAGCGTGATGCGGGAAGAGACGGTGACGGCGCCATCCTGGACCTACGCCGCAACGGATCGCGCGGCGGATGGGGTGACGGGCGCCTTCACGGTGGAGGTCGCGCAGATATCGGACCGGTTTGGGCCGGGTGCATATGGAAAGGTGGATATCGATGAGTGAGACACTGAACATGGGGCTCCCCCTCGTGCAGCCGAGCCAGGCCCAGAAGCACGTGACGGTGAACGAGGCGCTGGTGCGGCTGGATGCGCTGGGGCAGATGGTGCTGGCGTCGCGGACGGTGACGACGCCGCCGGTGACACCGGTGGAGGGCATTGCCTATATCGTCCCGGCTGGAGCGGTGGGGGACTGGACCGGCGCGGATGGCGAGATCGCGATCCACGTGAACGGAGGCTGGGCGATGGTGACGCCGCAGGCCGGGTGGCGTGGCTGGGTCTCGGACGAGGGGACGCAGGTGGCGTTCGACGGCGTGACGTGGGTCGCGGGGCTAGGGGCAGCTTCGGCCAATGGCGCGGGGACGTCCGTGCGGGTGATCGAGGTGGATCACACGCTGACGGCTGGTGCAACGTCGGACACGGCGCCGGTGATCCCGGCGCAGTCGTTGGTGATCGGCGTGACGGCGCGGGTGCTGACGACGATCACGGGCGCGGCGACGGGCTGGCGGCTTGGTGTCGCCGGGTCGGATGACCGGTATGGGACGGGGCTGGGCCTCGCCGCAGGGTCATGGGCGCGGGGGCTGACGGGGTCACCGCTGGCGTACTACAGCGACACGGCCCTTCGGCTAAGCGGCGAGGGCGGGGACTTTGCGAGTGGCGACGTTCGGCTTGCAGTGCACGTCATGGAATTGGCGCTGCCGCGCATCTAACTGTGGTCTGGGGGTGTGTGGGAGTCGCGGGTGTTCACCAGAATCGTTGGATTAGGCCAGTGTCCCGTTGGAGTTTCGGAACCAGACACGGCCTTCCATAGAGTTCAGGTGAACGCCTGCGACCCATGTATCAATGCCGTTCGTGGATACGTTGTTGGCCTCTCCGTTGAGACACGCCTCTCCAAACGCGGTTCGGCGGACCTCGCAAGCTCTGGCCGTCCGCCGGTCCCCTCGCAGTTTGATGGCCGGGGTGGGTTGGCTTTGATCCGACAGCTCTAACAAAGTCATGTAGATTAGGCCGTCTCCGATTGAGCGTCCCTCTCGCATCGCGCCAAGCATGGCGTCGCCGACTACTTTCGCAGCGTTTGTCCAATCTGTCGGCAAAGCTGTCAGCAGCCGTTCTTGCGCAAAGGTCAGACCGCTATCGACGTGTGGGTACGATAAGATCAGGTCGTCCAGAGCGCGGCTGATGTTGGTCGGCAGGCGAGAATCAATCCGAGCGTTGCGGAGGTCGAACACTGGCTTGGGCGTGTCAGAGACGATGATGTCCCAGACTTCGAGGAGTTGATTCAGCGCCTTGCGGTCAAGCACCGTTGGTTTCGGTCTTTTGGCAAGCGCTTCGAGGTTGAGCATGCTCAGCGAGCTTTCAGCCGGATACTGAAACAGACTGACGACGCGTCCTTCGCGAGCGGTTTTCCGAAGCAAGGTGGCCAGGCTCAGGAGGAAGAGTTGCTCTCGCCCCTCGCCACCCACCATGATTTCAACACGGTCCGCGTCCGTTAAGAGCGCGCGAAGTGGTCGAGACCCGCGCGGTCGGTTTCTTGCCGTGCTTAGCCCCGATCTGCACCAGTGCCGATGCCTGAGCCTTAGCAACTCTTCGGGTTCCACTGTCGGAACCAGCGGGCCGAATGTCATATCTTCAAAGCAGGCGAAGACCCCAGTGGTGCTGCGGCCCGTCATCTTGAGGAGCCGTTGGACCATCCCGCCCGATGACAGATCCGGGGTGACGATCAGGTCTTTTGCCATGTCCGCCTATCCTTGCGCGCAGGACAGGCAGCGGGGAATGGCGGGGTTTGCGGCGAGGCGGGCGGGGGCGATGTCGTCTCCGCAATCGGTGCAATAGCCGTATTCGCCGTCTTCCACGCGTTTGAGCGCAGCGAGGATGCGGGTGCGTTCGCCGTCGCGGCGGCGGGCAGTGGCTTGGGCCATGGCCTGGCGTTGCAGCGCGTCCATTCGGCTGAGTCGCCCGACGGAGGCCTGGTCGAGCATCACGGTCGCCTGATCCGCCTCACCCTGGGCGTCTTCGGCGTCGAGTTCGTCCAGCAGCGCGCGCAGGCGGGCTTCCGGATTATCGAGGTCGGTTTGTCTCAATTGTTGCATCGTCCACTTGCATGCTTGGCGGACGGTCCCAAACTGGTGTAGGGAGAACGCCCAAGCCGGAGGACCGTAGCATGGCCGAACGCAAGCACAACCTCGCCACAGTGGACCCGATCTGGTCGCGTATCCGCGATGAGGCCGAAGAGGCCGTGGCGGAAGAGCCGCTGCTGGGCGGGCTGATCCACTCGTCGATCCTGCACCATCCGTCGCTGGAGCGGGCGCTGAGCTATCGGATTTCGCTGAAGCTGGCCTCGGGCGAGATGCCGGAGCAGATCCTGCGCGAGATCGTGGATGAGGCGCTGACTGCTGACCCCGATATCGTGGCGGCAGTGCGGGCGGACATCGTGGCGGTCTTTGACCGCGACCCGGCCTGCCACCGGATGATCCAGCCCTTGTTGTATTTCAAGGGCTTCCAGGCATTACAGGCCTATCGTATCGGGCATTGGTTGTGGACCGAGGGCCGGATCGATCTGGCCTATTTCTTCCAGATGCGGGCGTCCGAGGTCTATGGGGTCGACGTGCACCCTGCGGCGAAGATGGGGCGCGGCATCATGATCGACCACGCGCATTCCATCGTGATCGGTGAGACGGCGGTCGTGGGCGACAACGTGTCGATGCTGCATTCGGTGACGCTTGGCGGGACCGGGAAGGAAGAGGAAGACCGGCACCCGAAGATCGGCTCTGGCGTGCTGATTGGTGCAGGCGCGGCGATCCTTGGGAACATCAAGATCGGCGATTGCAGCAGGATCGCGTCGGGCTCGGTCGTGCTGCAAGAGGTGCCGCCGTGCAAGACTGTTGCGGGTGTGCCCGCAAAGATCGTGGGCGAGGCGGGCTGCGATCAGCCGTCGCGCACGATGGACCATCTGGTTCGCACCACGATGGGCGGCTGAAACCGGACTGAAACGAACGAAGCCGTGCGGAAACGCGGTGGGCGTCGCTGGAGTGCGGCGTTTGTGGTATCGTGTCCGTCTAGGGAATTTCCAAGGGGTGCATTGCCATGACGCGTCAAACCAGCGGCCGGGGCCGCCTATATGAGTCCATCGTCGAGACGGTGGGGGACACGCCCACGGTCCGGGTCAACCGGATCGCACCGGCGCATGTGAACGTCTACGTCAAGTTCGAGGCCTTCAATCCGGCGGCGTCGGTGAAGGACCGGCTCGCGCTGTCGATCATCGAGGCGGCGGAGGCGTCGGGCGAGTTGAAACCCGGCCAGACGGTGGTCGAGGCGACGTCCGGGAACACCGGGATCGGGCTTGCCATGGTGTGCGCGGCCAAGGGGTATCCGCTGGTCGTGACGATGGCGGACAGTTTTTCGGTCGAGCGGCGGAAGCTGATGCGTTTTCTTGGGGCGAAGGTGGTGCTGACGCCCCGGGCCGAGAAGGCGATGGGGATGTATCGCAAGGCGAGGGAGCTTGCGGAGCAGAACGGCTGGTTCCTCGCACGGCAGTTCGAGACGGACGCGAATGCGGACATTCACGAGAACACCACGGCGCGCGAGATCATCGGCGATTTCGGCGACACGCGGCTGGACTACTTCGTGAGTGGCTATGGCACGGGCGGCACCATTGCCGGGACGGGCCGGGTGCTGAAGAAGACGTGGCCGGACCTTAAGATCATCGCGACAGAGCCCGCGAATGCGGCGCTGGTCGGGTCGGGCGTCGCGCAAGAGCGGGACGGAGAGATGCCGGCGCAGGGCCATCCATCGTGGGAGCCGCATCCAATCCAGGGCTGGACGCCGGATTTCATTCCGCTCGTCCTGCAAGAGGCCATCGACGGCGGGTACTACGACGAGATGCTGCCGGTTGCCGGGCCGGACGGGATCGCGTGGTCGCGCCGGTTGGCGGCGGAGGAGGGGATCTTTACCGGGATTTCCGGTGGGTCGACTTTTGCCGTTGCGATGCAGGTGGCCGAGACGGCGCCCGAAGGCTCCAACATCTGTGTGATGCTGCCGGATACGGGTGAGCGCTATCTGTCGACGCCGCTGTTCGAAGGGGTGCCCGAGGACATGACGGATGAGGAGTGGGAGATCTCCCGCTCTACGCCCACCGCGCAGATGGCAGCCGAATAGAACGCTCCTGCGGAGCGTTGCCTCCGGCGGGAGTATTTTGACCAAGATAGAGGAGGGGGCGGGGTGCCCCCTCTTTTCGTTCAGGCGAGCATGGCGACCGGGTTTTCCAGGCCGTCCTTGATCGCGTCGAGGAACTGGGCGCCGAGGGCGCCGTCGATGACGCGGTGGTCGACTGAAAGGGTGGTGGACATGACCGTTGCCGCCGTGATTTCGCCATCGGCGCCGACCACGGGCTTTTTCGCCCCCGCGCCGACCGCGAGGATGGAGCCGTGGGGCGGGTTGATGACGGCGTCGAAGTTGTCGATGCCGAACATGCCGAGGTTCGAGATGGCGAAGCTGCCGCCCTGGTATTCGTGCGGCGCCAGTTTGCGGTCGCGGGCGCGGGTGGCGAGGTCTTTCATCTCGGCGGAGAGGGCCGAGAGGGACTTCAGGTGCGCGTCCTGCAGGACCGGGGTGAAGAGGCCGCCTTCGATGGCTACGGCGACGGCGACGTCGGAGGGCTTGAGCTTGAGGATGCGGTCGCCCGCCCAAACGGCGTTGGCGTCGGGGACGCGTTGCAGGGCGAGGGCGCAGGCTTTGATGATGAAGTCGTTGACCGACAGCTTCACGCCGCGCGGTTCCAGCGTTTTGTTGAGCTGGGAGCGGAACTTGAGCAGCGCGTCCAGGTGGATGTCGCGGCGGAGGTAGAAGTGGGGGATCGTCTGCTTGGCCTCGGTGAGGCGGGCGGCGATGGTCTTGCGCATGCCGTCGAGCTTGACGTCTTCGAACTCACGCCCCTCGTACATCTTCAGGACGGCGTCGGTGCCGGGGCCCGCAGGCGCAGCAGCGGCTGCCGGGGCTTCGGCCTTCGCCGCAGGTGCTGCGGCAGGGGCGGCACCGGGCTGGGCGTTTTCGACGTCGGCTTTGACGATGCGGCCGTGGGGGCCGGAGCCTTTGATCTGGCTTAGGTCGAGGCCCTTGTCTGCGGCGATCCGACGGGCGAGCGGCGACGCGAAGATACGGTCACCGGAGGCGGCGACGGGCGCGGCGGGGGCCGGGGCGGGTGCAGCGGCGGCAGCGGTTGCTTCGGCGGCGGGCGCCGCCGGTTCGGCGGGCGCTGCGGCTGGGCTCGGGGCGGCGGCGCTTCCGATGTCGTCGGCGCTTTCGCCGTCGTCCAGCAACACCGCGATGGGGGTGTTCACCTTTACGCCCTCGGTGCCTTCGGCGACGAGGATCTTGCCGATGGTGCCTTCGTCCACGGCCTCGAACTCCATGGTGGCCTTGTCGGTCTCGATTTCTGCGAGGAGGTCGCCGGATGAGACTTCATCGCCTTCCTTTACGAGCCATTTGGCGAGCGTGCCTTCTTCCATCGTTGGCGACAGGGCGGGCATCAGAACTTCGGTGGGCATCTCAGGCGTCCTTCTCCAGCACGATACGGTCAAAGGGCGCGCGCGGCGGGCGCCCCTCGGATAGTCCATGAAGTGCGGTTTCTATGTCTTTGGAATGATTGGCCAACCACTCATATGCGGTCTGGTGGCCGTGGCCCCCGGTGACGGGGCCGCTGCTGATCAGGGTGTCCGGGACGAGGCCCACGATCCGCCCGTCAGAGCCGCTGGTGGCGACCCTGTAGGCTTCGCGTGTGCTGTCCCGCCCAAGCACGTCCATGATCCTAACGATAGGTCACGGCCTTGCAGGCATCTACGACCTCTTTCGTGGTCACCAGCGCCAGCTTTTCGAGGTTGGCCGCGTAGGGCATCGGCACGTCCTTGCCCGTCAGGTTCATGACCGGTGCGTCGAGGTAATCGAACGCGTTCTGCATGAGGTAGGCCGACAGGTGGTTGCCGATGGAGCAGACCGGGAAGCCCTCTTCCACCGTCACGCAGCGGTTGGTTTTCTGCACGCTGGCGAGCAGCGTGTCATAGTCCAGCGGGCGCAGCGTACGCAGGTCGATGACCTCGGCCGAGATCCCGTCTTCCGCAAGCTTGTCAGCGGCTTCCAGGGCATAGGTCATCCCGATCCCGAAGCTGACAACGGTCACGTCCGTCCCCTCGCGCCAGATGCGCGCCTTGCCGAACGGCACAGTATAGTCATCCAGCTTCGGCACATCGAAGGAGCGACCGTAGAGGATCTCGTTCTCCAGGAAGATGACCGGGTTCGGGTCGCGGATTGCCGACTTCAGCAGTCCCTTCGCATCCGACGCCGAATACGGCATCGCCACCTTCAGCCCCGGGATCTGGGAATACCATGCCGCGTAGTCCTGCGAGTGCTGCGCGCCCACGCGGGCGGCGGCGCCGTTGGGGCCACGGAACACGATGGGGCAGCCCATCTGACCACCTGACATATAGAGGGTCTTGGCGGCGGAGTTGATAATCTGGTCAATTGCTTGCATGGCGAAGTTGAACGTCATGAACTCCACAATCGGGCGCACGCCACCGAAGGCCGCACCGACGCCGATCCCGGCGAAGCCGTGCTCGGTGATGGGGGTGTCGATCACGCGGCGGGCGCCGAACTCGTCCAGGAGGCCCTGGCTGATCTTGTAGGCGCCCTGATATTCGGCGACCTCTTCACCCATCAGGAAGACGTTGTCGTCCCGACGCATCTCTTCCGCCATGGCGTCACGCAATGCTTCGCGGACGGTGGTCGAAACCATCTCGGTCCCTTCTGGGATCTCAGGCTCTTGCACGGCCTTCACAGCGACCGGGGCCGCCGGGGCGGGCTCTGCCACAGCAGCAGGCTCCGGATCCGCGCCGTTGCTTTGCGGGGCCGAGGTGGCGACCGCGTCGGCGTCTTCGCCTTCTTCCACAAGGACGGCAATCGGGGTGTTCACTTTCACACCTTCGGTGCCCTCAGCGATCAGGATCTTGCCAACGATCCCCTCGTCGACGGCCTCGAACTCCATCGTTGCCTTGTCCGTCTCGATCTCGGCCATGATGTCGCCGGACGACACGGTGTCGCCCTCTTTCACAAGCCACTTGGCCAGCGTGCCCTCTTCCATCGTGGGGGAGAGAGCCGGCATCAGAACTTCAGTCGCCATTTACACAGCCTCCCCTTGTGGCAGCTCTTCGGCATAGATGTCGGTGTAAAGCTCGGACAGCGCCGGTTCCGGGCTTTCCTTCGCGAACTCGGCGGAGGCGTTGACCACCTCTTTGATCTCTTTGTCGATCTTCTTGAGGTCGTCTTCCGAGGCGTGCTTCCCATCCAGCAGCATCGAGCGGACGTGTTCGATGGCATCGCGCTTTTCGCGCATTTCCTGCACCTCTTCGCGCGTGCGGTACTTGGCGGGGTCCGACATGGAGTGGCCGCGATAGCGGTAGGTCATGACCTCAAGGATGTAGGGGCCTTTGCCAGCGCGGCAGTGCGCCACGGCCTTCTGTCCGGCGGCCTTGACCGCGAGCACGTCCATCCCGTCAACCTCTTCCCCGGGGATGCCGTAGGCGGCGCCCCGTTCCCATAGCGACGGTGATTTGGTCGAGCGCTGGACGCTGGTGCCCATGGCGTACTGGTTGTTTTCAATGACGAAAATCACCGGCAGGTCCCAGAGTTCGGCCATGTTGTATGTCTCGTACACCTGGCCCTGGTTCGCCGCACCGTCGCCGAAATAGGCGAAGGTCACGCGGTCATTGCCGAGGTACTTGTCGGCAAATGCCAGCCCCGCGCCAATCGGCACCTGGGCGCCCACGATCCCGTGCCCGCCGTAGAAGTGCTTTTCGCGGCTGAACATGTGCATGGAGCCGCCCTTGCCGCGCGAATAGCCGCCTTCGCGGCCCGTCAGCTCTGCCATGACGCCATTTGGGTCCATCCCGCAGGCGAGCATGTGCCCGTGGTCGCGGTACGAGGTCACGCGCTTGTCCCCTTCGTCCGCTGCGGCTTCGAGGCCGACCACGACCGCTTCCTGTCCGATGTAGAGGTGGCAGA